>NZ_JBFAKB010000001.1:695340-1187460 GCF_040655495.1 Nonomuraea sp. NPDC050404 | reverse complement strand
CGGATCTGCGCGTGGAGGCGTACGGGCTGGTCGCGGAGGTGTTGTGCCGGCGCGCCACCGCCGTGACCACCGCGACCGACGGTGACCGGCGGCACGGGGGCGGCGCCCGCGGCCGGGGCATGGAATGCTGGTGTCGGGTACGTGGTTGACACCGATGCAGAGCCAGCGACAACGAGCAAGGAGCCACTTGTGGCGACCATCGAAGTAACAGAGAAGAACTTCAACGACATCGCCGACAAGGGGATCGTGCTGCTCGACTTCTGGGCCGAGTGGTGCCCGCCGTGCAAGAAGTTCGGGCCGATCTTCGAGCAGGCGTCGGACAAGCACGCGGACATCACCTTCGGCAAGATCGACACCGATGCCGAGCAGGGCCTCGCGCAGGGGTTCGACATCACCTCGATCCCCACGTTGATGGCCATCCGCGACGGCATCGTGGTCTTCGCCCAGGCCGGCGCCATTCCCCCGCCCGCCCTTGAGGATCTGATCCGGCAGGTCAAGGAGCTCGACATGGACGCCATCAGGGCCGAGCTCAGCGAGGAGCTGAAGAAGGCCCAGCAGAACTGACACCCGCGACCTGCCCCGCCTCGTACGGCGGGGCTTTCGCGTTCACGGGGTGCATCAGAGCTTGCGGGCGACGCCGACGTAGCCGAAGGTGACGTTCCCGCCGAGGGTGTCGCCGTCCTCGGGGCGCCAACCGGCCGGGTGCGTCAGCCCGGGTTCGGCCAGTTCGTACCCGTCGAAGAAACGCAGGATCTCCTCGCGGGTACGCAGGTTCAGCGACGCCCTGGCCCGCTTGTAGATCTCCAGCGCCTGCGGGGTGGTGTCGGGCGTGGTGTCCACGGCGTGGCTGATCACCAGGTGGCTGCCCGGCACGCTCCGCTCACGCAGCCTGTCCACCAGGTCGTAGGCGGTCTCGTCGGGCAGGAAGTGCAGGATGGTCAGCATCAGGAACGCCACCGGCCGGTCGAAGTCCACCAGGTCCTTCAGCTTGTCCAGCAGCACGTCCGGCTCGCGCACGTCGGCCTGGAGGAAGTCGACGTTCTCCCGCCTGGCCAGCAGCGCCCTGCCGTGCACGCAGACGACGGCGTCGTTGTCCACGTAGACCACGCGCGCCTCAGGGGCGCTCTCGTGCGTGTTGCCCTGGGTCGGCAGGCCGGCGCCGAGGTCCACGATCTGCTCGACACCCTGGTCGGCCAGGTATCGTACGGCGCGGCGCAGGAAGGCCCGGTTCGCGCGGGCGCCCTCCTTGGTCTGGGGGAACGTCTTGAGGATCTGCTCCGCCGCCGCACGGTCGGCCGCGAAGTTGTCCTTGCCGTCGAGGAAGTAGTCGTACATGCGCGCGGCGTTGGGGACGTTCGGGTCGACCCCCTCCGGAGCACTATCCACGTTTTCTCCAGATTTATGGCTCTTTTCCGGCGATCATAGCCCCATAACCTGCACAGTCACCCGACGATTCGCCCGGACCGGATGAGACGTAAATCACTCGGGAACGCGCCGTGTCGGCGCCATCGCACCGCGCACAACAAAGCGCGGACCGGAGACGTCTCCGGCCCGCGCCCGTGTTCGAATGCGGCTTGAGTGCGGCTCGGTCAGCCGCGGTACAGCTCGGCCACCCTGAAAGCCAGGTCCAGCGACTGGCCGCGGTTGAGCCGGGGGTCGCACGCCGTCTCGTAGCGCGTCCCGAGGTCCATCTCGCCGATCTCGTGCCCGCCGCCCACGCACTCCGTCACGTCGTCGCCGGTGAACTCGATGTGGATGCCGCCGGGGTGCGTGCCCAGCGACTTGTGCACCTCGAAGAAGCCCGCCACCTCGTCCAGCACGTCATCGACGCGCCGCGTCTTGTGCCCGCTGGGCGCCTCGAAGGTGTTGCCGTGCATCGGGTCGCAGATCCACGCCACCCGCGCCCCTGTCGCGGTGACCTCCTTGACCAGCGCGGGCAGGTGCTCGCGGATCTTGGAGGCGCCCATCCGGGTGATGAACGTGAGCCGGCCGGGCTCGTTGGCCGGGTTGAGCTTGTCGATCAGCGCCAGCGCCTCCTCGGGCGTGGTCGTCGGGCCGAGCTTGACGCCGATCGGGTTGCGGATCCTGGCGAAGAAGTCGACGTGCGCCCCGTCGAGCTGGCGGGTGCGCTCGCCGATCCAGACCATGTGCGCCGACACGTCGTACGGCAGCCCCGTACGCGAGTCGATGCGGGTGAGCGCCCGGTCGTAGTCGAGGATCAGCGCCTCGTGCGAGGAGTAGAACTCGACCGTGTGGAACTCCTCGGGATCGGCCCCGCAGGCCCGCATGAACGCGAGCGCCTGGTCGATCTCCCTGGCCAGCTGCTCATAGCGGCGCCCCGCGGGCGACTCGGCCACGAAGTCCTGGTTCCACGCGTGCACCTGCCGCAGGTCGGCGTAGCCGCCCTTGGTGAACGCGCGCGCCAGGTTGAGCGTCACCGCCGAGGAGTGGTACGCCTTGAGCAGCCGCCACGGATCGGGCTTGCGCGCCTCGGGGGTGAAGTCGAACCCGTTGACCATGTCGCCCCGGTAGGCCGGCAACTCCACGCCGCCGCGCACCTCGGTGTTCTTGGAGCGGGGCTTGGCGAACTGCCCGGCCACCCGGCCGATCTTCACCACCGGCACCCGGCCCGCGTAGGTCAGCACGATGGCCATCTGCAGCAACGTCTTCAGCTTCTGCCGCACGTTGTCGGCCGTGGCGCCGGAGAAGGTCTCGGCGCAGTCACCGCCCTGCAGGACGAACGCCTCACCGCGGGCGACTGCGGCCAGCTGATCCTTGAGCTGATCGCATTCGCCGGCGAAGACCAATGGGGGCAGGCTGCCGAGCTCGGAGACAACCTTGTCGAGCTCGCCGCGGTCCGGCCAGTCGGGCTGCTGCGCCGCGGGGAGGGCGCGCCAGGAATCGAGGTCCACCAGATTGCTGCTCACGAGATACGAGGGTATGCCACTCGCTCGGCACCACCGACCCCTCCGTCCACGTTGTGAGAATGCGGTTATCCGCCTGCGAACCCAGAGGCGGTCAAAGTTCCTTGACCATCACGTGCTCGGGTCGTATCCCTTGGCCGATGAAGCGCGGGGCCACCCGGTTGAGCAGCGGGATCTTCGTCAGGTCGCGCGGCAGCCTCGACGGGTCCAGGCCCCCCGTCAGCGCGGGGTTGATCACCCGGTTCTGCACCAGTCGTTGCGCCGCCTGGGTGAGCCTGGTCGGCAGCATGCGCCTGCGCTGCACCCGGTGCAGCGCCGACTCGGGGATCGGCGCGCCCGAGCCGAGCATGCCCGCCAGCAGGTTGGCGGCGGCCACCGCGTCCTGCACGGCCAGGTTGATGCCCACGCCGAACACCGGCGACATGGCGTGCGCCGCGTCTCCGATGCACAGGAACCCGGGCCGGTGCCAGCGGCGCAGCCGGTTGAGCGCGACCGTGAGCACGCTGACGTCGTCGTAGCCCTCGATCTGCCCGACCCGGTCGGCCAGCCACGGCAGCAGGTCGCCCACCGGGCCGCGCAGGGCGTCGATGCCCTGCTCGGTCAACCGGGCGTAGCCGCCCTTGACGATCAGGTAGGCGAGTTGCCAGTAGCTCTCGCGGTTGATCGCCACCATCATGTGCCCGGGGGAGATCCGCAGGAACGTGTCGTCGCGGTCGCTCCGGTGCCGGGGGAGCCGGAACCACACCACGTCCATCGGCGCGCCGAGGTTCTCGGGCACCAGCCCCGCCCGCTCGCGCAGCACCGAGTGCCGGCCGTCGGCGGCCACCGTCAGGTCCGCCCTGATCTCGTGCTCGCCCGACTCGTCGCGGTACCGCAGCCCGCGCACGGCCCCGCCCTCGCGGATCAGGTCGTACGCCTCGGCGTTCATCAGCAGCCGGAACCCGGGGTAGCGTTCGGCGGCCGTCGTGATGAGCTTGAGGAAGTCCCACTGCGGGACGAACGCGATGTACCGGTACGCGCTCGGCAGCCGGCGCAGGCTCGCGATCTTGATGTCGCCGCGGTCGGAGACGAGATTGAGGTCGTACGCCTTCCGGTGCGGCAGTTTCAGGAACTCCTGTGCGAGTCCGAGCTCGTCGAGCACCTGCAGGGTCGAGGGGTGGATCGTGTCACCCCTGAAGTCCCGCAGGAAGTCGCCGTGCTTCTCCAGCAGCGTCACTTCGACGCCCGATCTGGCCAGGAGGAGGGCCAGCATGGCCCCGGCGGGTCCACCGCCCGCTATTACGCATCCCATAATTCATCACCCGATGAGATTGTGTCCTATGTCATGCGAAATGAGCAAGCCTCATAGCCATCCGGCGTGCCCGACCGGCCGAAGTACATGCGTGAGCCGCCTCTCACAACAGGGAGTGGATGATGAACGACGAACTCCACACCCTCTCTGGCGCCTACGCCGTGCACGCACTGCCGTACGCCGAGTGGGTGCAGTTCGAGCGGCACCTGCACGCGTGCGCAGGATGCGCGGCCGAAGTGCGCCGTTTGCGGGAAACGGCCGCGAGGCTGGCGGAGGCGGTGGCCGAGCCGCCGCCCGCCCGGCTGCGCGCCCGCCTCCTCGACGCCGCGCACCGGTCGCGGGGGTTCGAGGATGAGCCGCAACAGGTCCGCGACGACAGCCCAACCATCTGGCGGGCCCCCGGAGCATTCGGTACGCCCGGTGCCCCCGGTGTTCCCGGGGCATCCGGGATGCCGGGGGTGCCTCCGCGCGCGCCACTGCCGCCGGACGCCGGAATGCCCGGGAACGGGCCCCAGGCCCTTCCGCCGGACGCCCCGACGCTCGGGATCGGACCCCAGACCATCGGGATCGGGCCCCAGGCCCGGGGGATGGGACGCGGTGACGACGACCCACCGACCCTGAACCTGCCGCCCGAGCAGGGGGAGCCCGTCTACTGGAGGGCGGGCCAGCTCCCCGTGACGCCGGAGGGCACGGCGGGGCAACTCCCCGGCGCACCGGAGGGCACCGCTGGCCCCCGCACAACGGAAGGCATGGCGGGGCCCAGTGCCGAGGGCACGGCGGGTCCCGGTGCACCGGAGGGCACTGCGGGCACTGGCAAGTCGGCGGGCCGGGCGGGGCGGTTCCCCGGCGGGCCGGACAACATGGCGGGGCAAGTTGCCGGCACGCCCGGTGGCGGGCGGGTGGTGCCGTTGCGGCGGCGGCGTACCAGGCTGATGGCCGCGCTGACCGCCGTGTCCGTGGCGGCCGCCGTCGCGCTCGGCGTGGTCGCCTTCGACGCCCGCCGCGACCTGGGCGACATGAACACCAGGGACGAGGTGCTGACGTCGGTGCTGGCCGCGCCCGACGCCGAGGCCATGCGCCAGCCCATCACCACCGGCGGCAGCGGCATGCTGGTGATCTCGCGCACGCAGGGACGCATGCTCTTCGCCACCTCGGGCCTGCCCGAGCTGCCCACGACGAAGGGCTACGAGGTGTGGCTGATGGGGCCGAAGGGGCCGCGCTCGGGCGGCATGCTGCACAGGCGCAAGGACGGCAAGAGCCCGCCCATGGTGCTGACGCCGCAGGACGGAGACCAGCACGTGGCCCTCACGGTCGAGCCCGCGAGCGGCTCGAAGAAGCCCACCACGGGACCCATCATGCTGGCCCAGCTGCCCGGCACATGATCGACTCGGGTGATCCATCTGGGTGATCCATCCGGGTGATCCATCGGGGTGGACGGGAGGGCCGGGCGGGCCGATAGTGCGATCATGCGTACCTTCGCGGCCCTGACACTCGCCGCCGCCATGTTATGCGCGTCCCCCGCAGCCCCGGCGTCAGCCGCCCCCACAGCCCTCGCCGCCCCCGCAGCGGCCCCGGCAGCCCTCGCGGAACCCGCCGAGGTCCCGGCAGCCCTCGCGGAACCCGCCGAGGTCCCGGCAGCCCTCGCCGCCGAACCCGTGGCGGCGGCGGCCGAACCGGGTGCCGCCACGGTCGTGCCCGTGCAGGTCACCGGCGCCCCCGTCAAGAGGTTCAACCTGATCATCCTGGGTGACGGCTACACCGAGGCCGAGCAGGACAAGTTCCGGGCCGACGCCGACCGCCACCTCAACGTGATGTGGTCGATCGAGCCGTTCAAGTCCTACCGCAACTACCTCAACGTCTACCGCGTGGACATCGTCTCGGGCGAGTCCGGCATCAGCTGCGACCCCGGCCTGGACTCGCCCCGCCGTACGACGCCGCTGAGCATGGGCTTCTGGGGCCGCTGCAACCCGGCCAGCGTGCAGCGCCTGATCACCATGGACAACGCCGCCGCCACCCGCTACGCCGACCTGGTCACCGGCACCTCATCGGCCAACCGGCAGATCCTCGCGCTGGGCAACAGCGCCACGTACGGCGGCGCGGGCGGCTCGTACGCCACAGCCTCTGGCAGCAACAGCATGTCCGCCCTGATCAGCCCGCACGAGCTGGGCCACTCCCTGGGCGGCCTGCAGGACGAGTACGACTACTACCAGCGCGGCGTCCCCGGCGGCGCGTACACCGGCGCGGAGCCCTCCAGCGCCCACCACACGCTGCTGACCGAGCAGCAGATGCGCGACCAGCGGCGCAAGTGGTGGCGCTGGCTGGGCGAGCCCAGCGAGTCGGGCGGCCCGATCGGCCGCTACGAGGGCGGCCTGTACTTCACCACGGGCGTGTGGCGGCCCAGCGCGCACTCCATGATGAAGACCCTCGGCTACTACTTCGACCAGGTCAGCCGCGAGGTCATGGTGCAGCGCATCACCGCCAAGACCATGGTGATCCAGGACTCCACGCCGACGGCCGCGCCCGTGGGCGCCGACCGGGTGTTGTGGGTGGAGCCCATGCGCCCCGTCAGCCACTCCCTGACAACCACCTGGAACGTGGACGGCCGCGACCTGCCGGGCGACCGCGACGCCCTCGACCTGCGCATCCTCGGCCTGGCACCGGGCACCCACACGGTGACCGCCACTGTCTCCGACCCGACCGGGTTCGTCAGGGACCCGGCCGTCAGGTCGGCCATCACCAGGACCCGCACCTGGACGGTGGACACCACCCTCACCACCCCGCCGGACGGCGTCGAGCCCGCCTTCGTCTCCTCCACGCCCACCGACCGGCCGCTCGGCCGCCACGACGTCGTCCACGTCGAGACCACTCATCCGGCCGCGACCGTTCCCGAGGTCACCTGGACGCTGAACGGCACCCGCCACACGGGCACCGACCTGGACCTGGGCGCGCTGGAGCTGAAGCGGGGCACGCACACGCTCACCGCGAGCCTCGGCGGGCGCACCCTGACCTGGACGATCGACGCCACGGGCCCCGGCACCGCGTACGAGCTGTCGGAACCGCTGGCCAGGTCCGGCGAGACCTACGTCTACAACGGCCCCTTCTCCATGCGGCTCACCGGCGACGACGACCGCGACGGCTATGTGGTCTCGGAGTCGCGGGTGGACGGCGACGGCTGGTTCAACTACTTCGGCTGGCCCACCTCGCCGGACCTGCCCTGGACGTTCTCCGAGCAGGGCACGGTGATCGACTCCCTCGTGTACGGCAGGCTGCCGCGCGGCCGGCACACCATCGAGTACCGCTCGATCGACGCCGCGGGCAATTACGGCGCGGCCAGGAGCTTCACCGTCACGACCATCGCCCCGCCCCCCGCCTGCACCAGGACCGTCACCGGCACCCACCGCGGCCCGCTCACCGTCTCCACCGGCGTCACCTGTCTTGACGACGCCCAGGTCACGGGCGCGGTCGTGGTCAGGCCGGGCGCGTCGCTGGTGGTCAACGGCGGCCGGATCACCGGCGCGCTCACCGCGGCGGGGCCCGCCGAGGTGCACCTGCTCGGCGCCCGCGTCACCGGCGCCCTCGCCGTGAGCGGCGCGGGCAACCTGACCATCGTAGGAGCAGATCTGCGCGGCGCCGCGCTGCTGAGCGGCAACACGACGCCGATCCTGTCGGGCAGCACGATCAGGGGCGCGCTCGCCTGCCCCGGCAACACCCCCGCCGACCTCGGCGTGCCGAACACGGTCAAGGGCGGCAGCCGGTGCGGCGACCTAGCCGACGGGCCCCGCGGCGGCGCCTACGAGGCGGTCGAGCACCTCGGTGAGTGAGGAGGTCGCGGCGTTGCGGACCCTGGCGTAGGCGTCCGGCGGATACTGCCGGGGTCCGTTCTCGATCAGCAGGATCAGATAGATGTAGGCGTGATAGAGGTCGAGCCTGGTGAACGCCGCCGGGGTCAGCTCCAGCGGCGTCACCTCGCGATAGCCCGCCAGCAGCGGGTCGTCCTCCTTCAGCGCCCCGAAGAGGGTCGGCGTGGCGAACTCGGCCAGCGGGTCGCCCCAGAAGGCCCGCTCGTGGTCGATGATCGCCTCGATCCGCGGCGTCCCGCGCAGGTCGAGGAAGACGTTGCCCGGCCACACGTCGAAGTGCACCAGCCGCGGCGTCGTCACCTCCGCCAGGACGGGCGCCGCGGCCTCGAACGCCGCCATGATCTCGGCGGGCGGGCGGGGCAGCGGCGTCGGGTAACGCTCGGTGTCGCCCAGCAGCGCCGCCACCATCGCCAGGAACGCCTCACGCCACGTGGCGCCGGTGATCCCCGCGTGCGGGTAGCCGAACACCTCGCCGGTCACCGAGTTGAACCTGGCCAGATGGCCGCCCAGCTCCCTGCGCAGCTCGTCGCCGCACTCGGGCTTCACGTCGTTCCATGACACCCCGTCGAGCGCGGCCAGCAGCAGGTAGTCGCCGCCCAGCACCGGGTCGTCGAACCCGGCGCGCAGCAGCTTGGCCACGGGCACGCCCGCCCCGGCCGCCAGCTCGATCGCGGCGGCCTCCATGCGCAGCAGGTTGCGCTCGTAGCTGAGCTGCTCCAGGTCGGGCGGGGGAGACAGCTTGAGCACCGCCTCGCGCCCGTCGTCCAGCTTCAGCCGCCAGACGGCGTTGGCGTAACCGTCGGTCAGCTCGGTGACCGCGGTGAGGCCCGTGCCCGCCGCCCGGCGTACCAGCGCGTCCAGCTCGGCATCCGATAAACGGCGCTTGGTCCTGCTGTCCACGGAACCTCTTTCAGGCCGTCTCTCTGCGTACCAGATGAGTGTCGAGGATGACGACGGGCTGGCGCAGCTCCTCGCCGTTGATCCGGGCCACCAGCAACTGGGCCATCTGCCTGCCCATCGACTCGGTCGGCTGGTGGACGGTGGTCAGCGGCGGGTCGGCGTGCAGCGCCGCCTTGGAGTCGTCGAACCCGATCACCGCCACCTCGCCGGGGATCGACCGCCCCGCGGCCTTGAGCACGCGCATCGCGCCCAGGGCCATCGGGTCGGACGCGGCGAAGACCGCGTCGAGGTCGGGGTGCGCCCGCAGCAGCTCGGTCATCGCCGCCGCGCCGCTGTGCTCGGAGAAGTCGCCGTAGGCCACCAGCTCCGGCAGGCCGGAGGTCAGCAGCGCGTCGCGGTAGCCCGAGAGCCGGTCGACGCCCACGCCCATGTCCTGGGACCCCGCGATCGTGGCGATCGCGGTACGGCCCAGGCCCAGCAGGTGCTTGACCGCCTGCCGGGCCCCGGCCCTGTTGTCCATGTCCACGTAGCTGTAGGGGTCGAGGCCGACGGGCCGGCCGCCCAGCACGGTCGGCACGCCCATCGCCTCCAGCCTGCCGGGCAGCGGGTCGGCGCCGTGCAGCGAGAGCAGCAGCACGCCGTCCACGTGCTGGCCCGTCAGGTAGTGCTCCAGGCGTGCGTGCTCCTCCGGGGTACGCGCCATGGCCAGGATGAGCTGCAGCCCCGTCTCGGCCAGCGCCGAGCCGATGCCGCGGATGGTGCCCGCGAAGTACGGCTCGTCGAAGACCCGGAACTGGGACTCGGAGACCACCAGCGCCACCGTGTCCGTGCGGCGCGTGACCAGGGCCCGCGCCGCACGGTTGGGCACGTAGCCCAGCTCGCGAATGGCCAGCTCAACGGCCTCGCGGGCCTTGGCGCTGACATTGGGCGAGCCGTTGATGACTCTCGACACCGTGCCCCGGCCCACCCCGGCCCGAGCAGCAACTGCCTCAAGAGTCGGTCGGTTCATGGCGCCTATTCTGCCGGATGATCTCCGCGTACCAGAGCGCGCTGTCCTTGAGCGTTCGCTCCTGCGTTTCGAAGTCCACCCGAACCAGGCCGAACCGCTTGCCGTAACCCCAGGCCCACTCGAAGTTGTCCATCAGCGACCAGGCGAAATAGCCCTCCAGGGGCACGCCCGCGTCGATGGCGTCCTTGCAGGCGCCCAGGTGCGCCTCCACGTAGGCCGTCCGCTCCCGGTCGTGGATGCGGCCGTCGTTGAGCACGTCCTCGAAGGCCGCGCCGTTCTCGGAGACCACCATCGGGATCGGCGGGTACTCCCGCGCCACCCGGGTGAGGATCTCCGTCAGGCCGCCCTCGTCGATCTCCCAGCCCATCGCGGTGACCGGCCGGCCGGCGTTGACGAACGAGACGTGCTCGCTGCCCACCCACGGGGAACCCGAGTCCGTGGGGGCCGCCGCCGCCGACTGCGCGCCGCCCGGTGCTCCCGAGACCGTGAAGCGGCTGTAGTAGTTGACGAGCAGCACGTCGATCGGCGCGCCGATGGTCTTCATGTCGCCCGGTTCGATGAAGCCGAGGTCGAAGGGCAGGTCGGCGAGCACGTCCTCCGGGTAGCGGCCCAGCAGCATGGCGTCCAGGAAGAACCTGTTCTGCAGGCCGTCGATGCGCCGGGCCGCGTCCAGGTCGCGCTCGCTGTCGGTGTGCGGCGTGATCGCGTACAGGTTGACGCAGCCGCCGACCCGCTGGGCGTCCATCGCCTGCACCGACAGGCCGTGCGCCAGGTTGAGGTGATGCGCGCCCCTGATCGCGTTCTCCGGCTCGCGCCTGCCCGGGGCGTGCTCGCCCGAGGCGTAGCCGAGGAACGCGGCGCACCACGGCTCGTTGACCGTGCTGAAGGTGTGGACGTGGTCCTTCAGCGCCTCGTGCACGGCCGCCGCGTACTCCGCGAAGCGGTAGGCCGTGTCGCGGTTGGGCCAGCCGCCCTTGTCCTCCAGCGCCTGGGGCAGGTCCCAGTGGTAGAGGGTCAGCCAGGGGTCGATGGCGTGCTGGCGCAACTCGTCGGTGAGCCGCTTGTAGAAGTCCAGGCCCTTGTGGTTGATCTGGCCGGAACCGGCCGGCTGGACGCGGGGCCAGGAGACGGAGAACCGGTAGGCCGACAGGCCCAGGTCCGCCATGATGGCGACGTCGTCCCGGTAGCGGTGGTAGTGGTCGATGGCCACGTCCGCGTTGTGCCCGTTGAGCACCCGGCCCGGCTTCTTGACGAAGGTGTCCCAGATCGACGGGCCTCGTCCGTCCTCCTCGACGGCACCCTCGATCTGGTACGCCGACGTAGCGGATCCCCACGTGAACCCCGTGGGGAAGCGCAGCCCGGCACGCGTCTGTTCTTCTTGTGTCGTCACGCCTTGACCGCACCTTCCATGAGTCCGCCGACGATCTGGCGGCCGAATGCGACGAAAACCACGATGAGCGGGATGATGGACAACGCCGTGCCGGCGAAGATCAACGAGTACTCCGTGGAGAACCGGGCGTTGAGCGAGTTGATCGCGATCTGCACGGTCGGGTTCTGGTTGGCCACGATCAGCGGCCACATGTAGTCGTTCCACATGAGCATGAAGGTGTTGATGCCGAGCACCGCCATGCCCGGCCGCACCGCGGGCAGCACGACGTTCCACCAGATGCGCAGCGTCGCGGCGCCGTCCACCCGGGCGGCCTCGATCAGCTCCATCGGCACGGACTGCCGCGTGTACTGCGTCATGAGGAACACGCCGAACCCGTTGAGCAGGTACGGCAGGATGATCGCCTTGAGGGTGTTGGTCCACTCCAGGCTCACCATGAGCCGGTAGAGCGGCACCACGCCCATCTGCTGCAGCGGCACCGCCATCGTCAGCAGCACGAGCAGCAGCAGCGCGTTGCGGCCCTTGAAGTTCAGGTTCGCGAACGCGAAGCCGGCCAGCGTCGAGATGAAGATGACCGAGATGGTGACGACGCTCGCCACGATGAACGAGTTCGTCAGGCCCTGCACGAACTGGGCCTCCGGGTGGGTGAGCACCGCGATGATGTTGTCGCCCAGGTTCCCGCCCGGCAGGAGCGCCGGCGGCACCTTGACCGCGTCGGCGTTCGTACGGGATGCGATGACCAGCATCCAGTACAGCGGGAAGACCGACAGCAGGATGGCCAGCCCCAGCATCACCCTGGTCAGGACGGTCGGTTTCCAGATGTTCACTTCGTGCCCCCGATCCTGCGCACGAACAGGAAGTTGATCGCCGCTCCGATGAGGATGAGCAGGAACAGCAGCCACGCGGCCGCGGAGGCGTAGCCGTAGTCGAACTCGCGGAAGGCCTCCTTGTAGACGAACATGGCCACCGTCTGGAACTGGCCCTGTGAGCCGCCGTCGGGGTTGCCGTTGTAGAACGTCATCGGCTCGGCGAACAGCGTCAGGCCGCCGATCGTGGAGTTCAGCACCACGAAGATCATGGTCGGGCGCAACATCGGCAGCGTGATCTGCCAGAACTGCCTGCGCCGCGACGCGCCGTCGATCGAGGCGGCCTCGTACAGGTCGCGCGGGATCGTCTGCATGCCGGCCAGGAAGATGATCGCGTTGTAGCCGGTCCAGCGCCAGTCGACCATCATGGCGATCGCGATCCACGACGGGACGCGCTCGGCCCGCCAGTTCGTGGACTCGACGCCGAACAGGCCGAGGACGTAGTTGACCAGGCCCCAGTCGCGGGCGAACAGCTGCGTGAACACCACCGCGACCGCGACCACCGACGTGACGAGCGGCAGCAGCACGCTCATCCGCAGCGCCAGGCGGAACCTCAGGCGCTTGTTCAGCGCGTTGGCCAGGAACAGGGCCAGGAACATCTGGGGGACGGTGGCGATGACGAACATGCCCACCGTGTTCACCGTCGCGCGCCAGAAGTCGTCGTCGGTCAGCAGCGAGGTGAAGTTGCCCAGCCCGGCCCACTCGACGGTCCCGGTCAGGTCGTAGTCGTAGAGCGAGTAGTAGAGCGTGAACGCCAGCGGGAAGAGCCCGAAGGCGGCGAAAAGGATGAAATACGGAGACACCAGGACGTACGGCATCGCCTTGACGTCCAGCCGGGAACGCCATCGGCGGCCGGGCGGGCGAGCGCGGCGGTGGTTGTTCCGCGCCGCCCGTGGAAGGGTGTCGAGACTCATGTCAGACCTTTCGGCGGCAATATGCCCGGCCCGCTGGGCGGGCCGGGCGGGAGGATCAGCCCGCGGCCTTGACCGCGTCGTCGACCAGCTGCTGCCAGGCCTTGTCGTACGGGACGGAGCCGTCGTCCATGCCCTGGATGACCGACTCGATGGCGTTCTTGACCTGGGCGTGCTTCACGCCGAGGAAGACCGGCTGGAGGCTGGAGGCGGACTTGGCGAAGATGTCACCGATGGGGGCGTTGTTGAAGAACTCGTTCTTCGCGCCCTGCACCGCCGGGTCCTGCTGGGACTTGGTGTTGCTCGGCATGTTGCCGAAGTCGGTGAAGATGCTCGCCTGGGCCTGCGCCTGCGTCAGGTAGTCGGCGACCATGGCCGCTTCCTTCGGGTGCTTGGACTGCTTGGGCACCGCCAGCCAGGAGCCGCCCCAGTTGCCGCCCCCGCCGGGCACCGAGGCCACATCCCACTGGCCCTTGGCGTCGTCGCCGGCGTTGCCGCTGACCACGCCGAGCATCCAGGACGGGCAGCCGACCGTGGCGAACGCGCCCTTCTGGGTGCCCGTCGCCCACTCGTCGGTGAAGTTGCGCAGCTTGGCGGTCAGGCCCTGCTGGCTCATCTTCTGCGCGAAGTCGTAGGCCGTCTTCACCGCCGGGTTCTTGTCGACGATGAGGTTGTTGTCCTTGTCGAAGTAGGTGACGTTGCCGTTCTTGGCCGCCTCCTGGTACAGGACCACCTGGTAGAGCGTGTTCGTGCCGTCGGCGAACTTGGTGTCCTTCACCTTGGCCTGGAACTTCTTGGCGACGTTCATGAACTCGTCCCACGTCGGCCACAGGGCGCCGACCTCTTCGCGGTCGGTCGGCAGGCCGGCCTTCTTGAACAGGTCCGTGCGGTAGCACAGGCTCATGCCGCCGATGTCGGTGCCCAGGGCGAACAGCTTGCCGTCGGCGCCGACGCCGTTCTCCCACTTCCACGCGGGGAAATCGGCCTTGCGCGACTCCAGGCCGTACTCCTTCAGGTCGGCCCACCACTCGCTGCGCGCCTTGGCCAGGCCCATGCCGCCCTCGTCGATGCCGACCACGTCGCCCGCACCGCTGCCCGAGGTCAGCCACTGGATCATCTGGGGCCAGTACTGCTGCTCGAACTGGTCGGTGAGGTTCTCGTGCTTGATCTGGATGTCCTTGTGCTCGGCGTTCCACTTGTCGACGGCGTTCTTGTAGCCGAAGTTGCTGCCGCCGCCGAAGGTCTGCACGCGGATCGTGACCGGCCCGGCCGCCGCGGAGGAGGCGGGAGCGCTGGACTCCGTGCCGGTGCCGCCGGAGCCACAGGACGCCACGGCCAGCGCCGCGGCGGCCAGGGCCGAGGCCGCGGCAAGACCGCGGCGCTTGCTGATCATCATGGGGGACCCCTTCTCGGGTGAATGTTGGGGAGAACCGCGGCACGCGCTCCGCCGCGGTGGGAGTCTTTGGGAGCGCTCCCACAAAGGGTGCACTTATGGGTCCGGGACGTCAATGCCGCGAAACTTAACCGTTACCAATGGGGCGGTTTATCACTCAGAAACAGGATTTATCGTCATAAAGCTCCCAAAGAGCTGATTGGGAGCGCTCCCACCTCAAGAGGCACCTTTTGTGCCACATCACCCGCACCGGGGCCTCTTTCCCCCGGTCACGCGGGCTGTTTCCGCGCTCCTCACCGGCGACGGCGTGCCGTCACGGCCAGCGCGACCGCGGTCATCGCGGTCAGCAGCCCCCACGCCGGTACGAAACTGTGCGTGAGGTCCTTGAGCAGGCCGAGCACGGTCGGCACCAGGACGATGGCGATCTGGGTGACGGCCATGGCCAGGCCGAGCGCGAACCCCGTCCTGCCCGGGGGCGCGGATTCGGCCACGTAGGCGACCCATGGGCCGTACCAGCCGATCCCGAAGAAGCCGAGCCAGACCAGCAGGAGGCACGCCGCCAGTGGCGAACGGCCCGCGGGGGTCATCAGCGCCGCCATCGCCACGGTCACGGCGGCCAGGCAGATCAGGACGGAGGTGTAGCGTCCCGAGCGGACACGATCGCTCCAGGCCGCCAGGAAGACGCGCCCGGCCACGCCCGCCGCCTGCGCCGCCACCAGGACGAGCGCCGCCTGCTCCGCCCGTACTGAGGCGGCCTCGTGCAGGTGCAGGACGGCCAGGACGCCGATGCCGCTGTGCACCGAGACCAGGCTCGTCCCCGACACCAGACTCCGCACCATGGACGGCTCCCGCAACATCCGCAACCGCTCCCTGAACGGGCTGGGCGGGGCCGGTGCGGCCGGAGGGGGTGGTGGGGCCGCCGGTGGGATCAGTGTCGCGATGGGTGGGCGGCGATAGAGGCCCATGAAGGCGATCGCTCCCAGCAGCGCCACGAGCCCGCCGGCCACGAGCGTGGCCCGCCATCCGGCGGCACCGGCGAGGAGGGGCAGCGCGGCCGCGGCGACCACACCGCCCAGCGGTACACCGGCCTGCCGCACACCCATGGCCAACCCGCGCTGGGACGTCTCGAACCACGACGCCACCGACTTGCTCCCCCCGGGCTGCACGGTGCTGTAACCCGCGCCGACCAGCAGCAGGACCAGGAGCAGACCGGCATACCCGGGCACCGCGCTGCCCGCGAGCAGGCTCACGGCGACGATCCCGGCGCCCACCCCGACGACCCAGCGCTCGTTGTAGCGGTCCAGCAACTCCCCGGCCACCAGCAGCCCGATCAGCGGGATGAGCTGGGACGCCGAGAGCAGCAGGCCCAGCTGGGTCGTGCTCAGGCCGAGGTCCCTCTCCAGATGCACGCTCATCGCGCCGATGCCCTGCACGAAGAAGCCCGAGGCGGCCTGAGTGAAGGTGGCCACGCCGAGCACGACCCAGCGGTAGCGCCCCGCCGGACGGGTGGCGCCGGCGAGCCCGTCGCGGTCGATCGCCCGGGACCGGGAGAGGTTCGTCATGGACGGCTGGTGCTGTGGGCCGTTGGTCACGGGCGCGGACCGTACGCCGGGGGATGGTGTGCCATGCGAACCAGCCTGATGTAATGGTCTTATGCATCTCAACCCTTACGGCGAGGATGCCGTCAACCTCGCGGCGGCCCTGGCCAACCGCCGCCCGGCGACCGCCGGGGAACTCGCGGAGCGTTGCCAGGACGCCGGGCTGGTGCTGGAGAGCCCGGTCACACCACAGGACCTGGACCGCACCCTGGCCGTCCTGGACGCGTGGGAGCAGGTCGTCGACGCCGCCGACGAGCAGGCGCGTGCCGAACTGGTCAACCGCATGCTGGCCGCCTCCGCCGCCCACCCCCGCCTGACCGACCACGCCGGCAGCGGCTGGCACCTGCACTACCGCGACGACCACCGGCCGCTCGGCTCCGTCCTGTCCTCGCTCATCTCGGTGGGCACCGCGCTGCACCTGGTCGGACGGGGCATGCACCGCCTGAGGCGCTGCGCCGTGCACGGCTGCTCGACCATCTTCGCCGACACCTCCCGCACCGGCCGCCAACGCTACTGCTCCCACCGCTGCGCCAACCTCGACGCGGTACGCCGCCACCGCGCCAGAGCCGCCCGGTCGTGAGCCTCAGAGCAGCAGTTCGGCCACCCGCTCGCCGAAGAGCACCTCGCCGGTCGGCTTGAAGCCGAGTCGCAGATAGAAGCCCTCGGGGCCGCCCGGTCCCTGTTCCCACAGCACCGTGACGCGCTGCTGGCCGCGCCGCCTGGCCTCCTCGCACAGGGCCTCCACCGCGAAGCGGCCGTACCCCTTGCCCTGTTCCCCGGCCGCGACGTTGAGCCGCCAGATGCCGCAGCGGAAAGCCTGGATCTCGTTGTCGGGGTCGAAGTTGCCCATGACGAACGCGACGGCCCGTTCGCCGTCGCGTACCAGGCGGGGCCAGGCCGTGCTGCGGGAGGCGTACGCCTCGGCCAGGGAGGCCATCACAGGGGCGACGAAGTGCTCCTGATCGTGGCGCACCTCGACGCCGAGGGCGTCGGAGAGGTTGTCGGGGGTGATCTCTTCGAGTCGTGGCACGGGCCGGGGAATCCTCACGTGTCCGGGTTCGGGCTGACTGCTGCGGGGGTCTGGCAGGCGGCGGCGCGTTCCTCCATGAGAACGCGTTCGCGGGCGTTGCGGGTCATGGCCGCCGCGCGCTCGAACTCCACCCGGGCCTCGGCCGGCCGTCCCAGCTTGAACAGCAGGTCCCCGCGTACGCTGGGCAGCAGGTGATAGTCGCGCAGCGACGGCTCGTCCACGATCTGGTCCAGGAGTTCGAGCCCGACGGCCGGGCCGTAGGCCATCGACAGTGCCACCGCCCGGTTGAGCTCTACGACGGGGGAGCGGGCCAGCTTGGCCAGGGCCTCGTACAGGTCCGCCATCCGTACCCAGTCGGTGTCCTCCGGGCGGACGGCGCGGGCGTGGCAGGCGGCGATGGCGGCCTGCAGCGTGTACGGCCCCATCTCCCCGGCCAGTTCTTCGGCCCGGCCGAGGGCCGCCAGGCCGCGGCCGATGAGCAGCCGGTCCCAGCGGGCGCGGTTCTGCTCCAGCAGCAGGATCGGCTCGCCCGACGGGCCCACCCGGGCGTTCGCGCGGGAGGCGTGGATCTCCATGAGCGCGACCAGGCCGTGCACCTCGGGCTCCCTGGGCATCAGCCCCGCCAGCACGCGGCCGAGCCGCAGCGCGTCCTCGCACAGGGCGGGGCGCATCCAGTCGTCTCCCGCCGTGGCCGAGTAACCCTCGTTGAAGATGAGGTAGATGACCTCCAGCACCGACGACAGGCGTCCGGCCAGCTCCGCGCCCTGCGGCACCTCGAATGGGATCCTCTTGTCGGCCAGGGTCCGCTTGGCGCGCACGATGCGCTGGGCCACGGTCGGCTCCGTGACCAGGAAGGCCCGCGCGATCTCGTCGGTGGTCAGGCCCCCGAGCACGCGCAGCGTCAGCGCCACCCGCGCCTCCATCGACAACGTGGGATGGCAGGCCGTGAACACCAGCCGCAGCAGGTCGTCCTCGATCTCGTCGACGTCCGGGAGCTCCTCCTCCAGGTCGATGCGGTGACCGAGCTCGACGAGGTTGCGCTGCAGGCGTTCGTTCCTGCGGATCAGGTCGATGGCGCGGCGCTTGGAGACCGTCATCAGCCACGCGCCGGGGTTGCGGGGGACGCCGGACCGAGGCCACTGCTCCAGCGCGGCGACCAGCGCGTCCTGCGCCAGCTCCTCGGCCAGGCCGACATCGCGCATCATCCCGGCGAGCCCGGCGATGAGCCGGGCCGCCTCGATGCGCCATACCGCCTCAATGGCGCGATGCGTGTCGGAAGCAGTCACGAACCCATCAGATCAGCGGCGGGGACGGGACCGCAACCGGGACGCCTCCGGTCGTGGGCGGGACCTGCAACCGGGACGTCTTTCGGTTGTGGACAGGTCCGCACCCGAGCCGTCCTCGTCAGGTGCCGGGCTTGTTCGCGCCGAGTCGTTCGCGCAGCGCCTCCTCGCGGGCCCGCTCCTCGGCCGGCATCGAGTCGTCCGGTACGTCCGAGGCGTCGAACACCTGCCACACGGACAGCCCGACGCCGTCGTACCCCGGCGGCACCGGGACGCGCAGCGCCCACTCCATGGCCTCCTCCCGCGACTTGACCTGGATCAGCCAGAACCCGGCGATGAGCTCCTTGGCCTCCGCGAACGGCCCGTCGATCACGCTCGCCTTGCCGCCGCTGTAGGCGATCTGGGCACCGCGCGAGCTGGGGTAAAGTCCCTCGGCCGCCAGCAGCACCCCCGCCTTGACCAGCGACTCGTTGTAGGCGTGCATGTTGTCCACGAGCTCCTGGCTGGGCATCGCCCCCGGCGCCTCGGTCTCGGCGTTGCCCTTGCCCACGATCATGAACTTCATCGGTGTCGTCCTCTCGGGTCGGGTGACGGCCGTGCCGGCCGCTTCCGCCAAGGCGTCGAACGGCGGCGGCGCGGATCGACACGCCCCCGGAATTATTTCGCGCCGACCCGGGCGGCGATGCCGTCCAGAACGTATTCGAGACCGGTCTCGAACTGCCACCCCGGGTCGTTCTTGCACCGGCCCTCGTAGATGTAGCGCCTGTAGGTGGGGTAGCGGCCCGTGTCGAGCAGGTAGGTGAGCTGCGGGGCCAGGCTCGTGTACACCTCCTGCTCATCCGACCACCCCCGCCCGGCCATGAGCTGCCGCATCGCGACCTCCTGGCCGGTCATGCCGTGGGTGTAGGAGCTGACGCTGGTGACGACGGCCATCGCGGTGTCGAGGTCGAGGCCGAGCCCGGCCACGGCGCTCAGCATGCGCTCGGAGACCGCCGTGCGGTTCGGGGTGAGCGCGAGCACCGCGCCGGGCGGGAGCTGGCCGAACCAGGGGTGGGCGAGGATCAGCTCGCGCGTGCGCAGGGCGACCGCGCGCAGCGCCTCACGCCAGCCCGCCGTGCCGTCGGGCAGCTCCAGCTCGGAGTAGACGTGGTCGACCATCAGCTCCAGCAGTTCGTCCTTGCCGGACACGTACCGGTAGGCAGCCATCGGCGCCACGCCCAGCTCGCCGGCCAGGCGGCGCATGGTGACGGCGTCCAGGCCCTCCGCGTCGGCGATGGCGACGGCCGTGGTCGCGATCCGCCGTGGCGACAGCGTCTGCCTGGGCGCCGGGGCGGGGCGTTCCAGGCGGGCCCACAGCGGGGTGTCGTCCTTGTCCTGAGCGGCCATGGCCTCTGCCTTCCTCTGAGCGGATCGTGTACAGCGTATCAGCAGTGGACAACGTACACAGTGCTGTGTACGTTGTATCGACGTTGATACGTTGTACACATCGAAAGGTGCCCCATGGACACCCCTTTGCGCGTCGCCGTTCTCGTCGGAAGCATCAGGGACGGCCGCTTCGGCCCCGCCGTGGCGAACTGGATCCACGGCCACCTCGGCAGGCGGGCCGACATGACGCCCGACCTCATTGACCTGGTCGAGACGCCGCTGCCCACCGTGTTCCCCGTACTCGGGTCGCCGCCGGAGTCGGCGCAGGCCAGGAACCTGCTGGAGGCCGTGCGACCGCGCATGGCGGCGGCCGACGCGTTCGTGCTCGTCACCCCCGAGTACAACCGCAGCTTCCCCGCGTCGCTGAAGAACGCCATCGACTGGCACAACCGCGAATGGCACGCCAAGCCGGTCGGGTTCGTGGGGTACGGCGGCTTCTCGGCCGGACTGCGGGCGGTCGAGCAACTCCGGCTCGTGCTGGCCGAACTGCACGCCGTGACGGTCAGGGACGCGGTCGGGCTGCAGGCCCCGTGGGCTCAGATCGGTACCGACGGGGCCGCCGTCAACCCCGGCGCGGACACGGCCGCCAAGGCCATGCTCGACCAGCTCGCGTGGTGGGGGCAGGCCCTGCGCGAGGCCAGGACCACCCGCCCGTACGAGGTGTGAGGCGATGAACACCACTCCGGCCACGACCGTGGCACCGGTGAGCCGCGCCACGTACATGGGCGTGTTCGGCCTGATGCTCGGCATGTTCCTGGCCATGCTGGACGGCCTGATCGTGGGCACCGCCCTGCCCACGATCACCGGCGAGCTGGGCGGGCTGAGCCACCTGTCCTGGGTGGTGACCTCCTACCTGCTCGCCACGGCCGCCACCACGCCGCTCTGGGGCAAGCTCGGCGACCTGTACGGCCGCAAGGGCGCCTTCATGATCTCGGTCGGCATCTTCCTGGCCGGGTCCGCGCTGGCCGGCGTCTCCCGGGACATCGGGCAGCTCATCGCCTTCCGCGCGGTCCAGGGAGTGGGCGCGGGCGGGCTGATGGTGGGCGCCCTGGCGATCATCGGAGTGCTCGTGCCGCCCCGCCGGAGCGGCACCGTACAGTCGATGATCGGGATCATGATGCCCGTCGCCTTCGTGGGCGGCCCGCTGCTCGGCGGCCTGCTCACCGAGCAGCTGAGCTGGCGCTGGACGTTCTACGTGAACGTGCCGATCGGCGCCCTGGCCCTGCTCGTCGTGGGGCTCATGATCCGGCTGCCGGAACAGGAACGGGTCAGGGCCAGGATCGACTGGCTCGGCGCGGCCCTGCTGACGGCGGGGATCCTGGCGCTGACCCTCGTGACGAGCTGGGGCGGCACCGCGTACGCGTGGGACTCGCCGCGGATCCTCCTGCTGAGCGCGGTCGCGGTCGCCTGCCTGGCGGGATTCGTGCGCGCCGAGCGGCGGGCCGCGGAACCGGTCATCCCGCCCAGGCTCTTCCACGACCGCAACTTCACCCTCGCCCAGGTGCTCAGCTTCGCGTCCGGGGCCGTCATGATGGGCGTGACCGCGTACCTGCCGCAGTACATGCAGTTCGTGCTGGGTGTCACGCCGACCGCCAGCGGGATGCTGCTGATGCCGCTGATGTTCGGCATGCTCGGGGCGCAGCTCACCGCCGGCCGCCTCATCACCAGGAGCGGACGCTACCGCTGGTGCGCGATCCTCGGTGGCGGCGTGCTGACGGTGGGCGTGCTCGCGCTGACCGTGCTCGACGTGGGCACCGGTACGGGCCTGGCCTCCGGGCTCTCCGTGCTGACGGGCGTGGGCATCGGGCTGCTGACCCAGAGCAGCGTGCTGATCACCATGAACAGCGCCGATCCTCGCGACATGGGAGCGGCCGGTGGCACCGTCACGCTGATGCGGACCATCGGGGGCTCGCTGGGGATCTCGCTGCTGGGCGCCGTCTTCGGCGCCAGGATGGGGGCCGGGCTGGCCGATCGGCTCGGGCCAGGGGAGGCGGCCAGGATGGCGGGCGGTGGCGGGCTGACGCCCGAGCTGATGGCCACGATGGGGGAGACGGTACGCGCGAGCGTGGCGGAGGCCGTCACCTCGGGGCTGCACGGGGTGCTGGTGGGGGCGGCGATCCTCGGGGCGATCGCCTTCACCGCCGCCTGGTTCGTACGGAATGTGCCGCTGCGCTGAAACACCAGCGACATATCCGGACATCTGCTCTCACGTGATACTCCCGAACCTGATCGCCCGCACCGGCGTCGCCGCGGCCCTCCTGGCGGGGACCCTCGGCTTCGCAGCCCCCCAACCGGTTCCCGAGGCGGGCCCCGAAGCCACCCCCCAACCGGTTCCCGAGGCAGGCCCCGAAACCGTTCCCCAAGCGGTTCCCGAGGCGAGCCCCGAAGCCGCCCCCCAAGCCGAGTCACAGTCCGAGTCGCAGCCCGAGCTGCCCAGGTCCCCGACGGGCGGGGTGACCCTGATCACCGGTGACCGGGTCGAGGTCACCGGCGGCGGCCACCGTGTGACCCCGGGCCCCGGCCGGGAGGTGACGTTCACGCGGCAGGTCCGGGAGGGTCACCTGCACGTGATCCCCTCCGACGCCAGGCCACTGATCGCGGCGGGCCTGCTCGACCAGCGCCTGTTCGACGTCACCCAACTGCTCCAATGGAACTACGGCGACGCCGGCAGGACCGACATCCCGCTGATCGCCCAGGGGCTGGACGTCAGCGGCGCCAGGACGAGCAAGCAGATCACCGGCCTCGGCATGACCGCGTTGCGCGTGCCCAAGGCGGAGACCTCCAAGACCTGGGCCGACCTCGCCAAGCGGACGACGACCAGAGCCGACGCCAAGGCCAAGCTGTGGCTGGACGGACGCCGCAGCTTCACCCTGGACCGCAGCGTCGAGCAGATCGGCGCCAAGCAGGCCTGGCAGCAGGGCCTGACCGGCAAGGGCGTCACGGTCGCCGTGCTGGACTCCGGCTACGACCCCGATCACCCCGAACTGAAGGACGTCGTCGTCGCCTCGCGCAACTTCAGCGAGGACGCCGACGTACGCGACACCCTCGGCCACGGCACCCACGTCGCCTCCATCGTCGCGGGCGCGGGGGAGAAGTACAGAGGCGTGGCGCCGGACGCGAAGCTCGCGGTCGGCAAGGTGGGCACCGCCGCGGGACCGACCGACTCCGCCATCCTGGCCGGCATGCGGTGGGCCGCGCTCGAGGTCAAGGCCAAGATCGTCAGCATGAGCTTCGGCAGCGGGGACACCCCCGACCTCGACCCCCTGGAGCAGGCGGTGAACGAGCTGTCGGAGAAGACGGGCACGCTGTTCGTGGCGGGCTCGGGCAACTCCAGCGACTGGGGCGCGGTGCTGAGCCCGGGCAGCGCGGACGCGGCGCTGACCGTCGGCGCCGTCGATCGGGAGGGCAAGCTGGCCGACTTCTCCAGCCAGGGCCCGCGCGAGGGCGACCACGCCATCAAGCCGGACCTCACCGCCCCCGGCGTGGAGATCATGGCGGCCAAGCTCGGCGGCGGCCACATCGCCTACAGCGGGACGTCGATGGCCACCCCGCACGTGGCCGGCGCCGCCGCGATCCTCGCCCAGCGCCACCCGGACTGGACGGGCGCGCAACTCAAGGCCGCCCTCATCGGCAGCGCCAAGCCCACCCCCGACACGACCCTGTACGAGCAGGGGGCCGGCCAGGCCGACCTGGTACGGGCCCTCGCCCAGGACGTCACCGCCGAACCGGCCAACCTCTGGGCCGCCTTCCCCTGGGACGCCTCCGGTGACCGCGTCGCCACCAGGACCATCACCTACACCAACGCGGGCGACAGTCCCGTCACCCTCGACCTCACCACCCAGGGCCAGGTGCTGAGCCTGTCCGCGAAGCAGGTCGAGGTGCCCGCCGGCGGAAAGACCTCGGTCGAGGTGACCATCGACGCGAAGGACGAACCCACCGGCGACCACCCGGGCACCGTCACCGCGACCGCGGGCACCACCGTGGTCAGGACGCTGGCCGGCGCGTTCGTCGAACCCGAGTCCTACGACGTCACCGTACGGGCCCTCGACAGGAAGGGAGAGCCCGTGGACGCCTACGCCCAGCTCTACGACGCCGAGAAGGGCACCGTCCGGCTGCTGGAGTTCGCCGGCGGGGTGGCCAGGAAGCGGTTGCCCGAGGGCGACTACCAGCTCTACGCGGACATCGCCCAGAAGGGCAACGGGATCACCGTCACCCACACTCCGGTGCGGGTGGACGGCGCCGACCAGGAGGTGACGGTGGACGCGCGGAAGGGCGTGCCGATGCGGGTCACCCTGGACGACCCGGCCGCGACGCAACTGCCCGGCATGGACATCGAACTGGCCAGGGGGCCGTGGTCGGTGGCCACGCTGACGTCAAGGGTGGTGAAGGACGGGTTGTACGTCGTACCCGTACGCGACCAGAGCCTGAACTTCCTGGTGAGGACCCAGTGGAAGGGCTTCTACGACCTGGCCCACGAACACCGCGGCGGCCTGCCGGAGAATCCCGTGTACGACGTCAGGCGGCAGGAGCTGCAGACGGTGCGGACCAGTTACCGGGGAGCCGGCGTGGCGGCCAAGGGCACGCCCTCGTCCGTGCTCAGGTTCGGCGACGGCAGGCTCTCCGTGTTGCTGTCGTGGGATGAGGTGGAGCTGCCCGGCACGCGTACCTACCACCGGACGGCCGGACCGGTCTGGGAGGGCGGGCTCTCGGTCGGCGACTCCACGGTGACGGGCCCGAGCGGGGCGGACGACGTCTGGAACGCCGCCGTGACCGGGCCCGCCGCGCCCGCCGGCGGGCGCAGCGGGAATGAGCTGACGTTCGCGGCCGGGACGCTGTTCGCGGACGGCGGCGCGGGCAGGAGCGGGGCGGACGACGCGGCCAAGGGCACGGCGACCCTGACCGGTGACGGGCAGGAACTGGCGAAGGCCGAACTGTCGCAGTGTGCCACGGCCAATCCCTGTGAGCTGCGTGCCGAACTGCCCGCACGGGCGGCCATGTACAAGTTGAGCACGGCGATGAGCAGGCAGGTGCCGTACTCGACGCTGTCCACCGAAGTGGCGGCCACCTGGACGTTCAGGTCGGCGGGCACCTCTCAGCGCAGGCCGCTGCCGCTGATGGCGATGCGGTACGCCCCCGAGGGGCTCGACGAGCTCAGCCGGGCCAGGCCGGGCTCGCGGACCCGGCTGCCGATGTGGACGGAGGGGCCTGGTGGGGCGGTCAAGGCCGTCCGGTTGCAGATGTCCGCCGATGACGGCAAGACGTGGAGTCCCGTACGGGTGCGGGCGGAGGGAAAGCGCTGGCTCGCGACCCTGACCAACCCCGATAAGGCGGGATTTGTCTCCCTCCGGGCCGAAGTAACCGGCAAATCCGGCACCACCCTCACACAGACCATCACCCGCGCCTATGCGGTGGGCTGATCGACGCGGGGACGCCCGCGCCAAGTGACGCACGGACGTCCTCGCCGAAAGACGCACGGACGTCTCCGCCAAGAGACGCGCCGACGTCCCCGCCCGGAGAGGCGGGGACGTTCGCGTCGAGTGAGGCGGGAAGGGCCGCGTCAGGCGGAGTTCGAGACGCCGCAGGAGACCGTTTCCCGGCCGCGGCGGGGGCTCGGCGCGGGCCGGGCCTCCCCGGTGGTGTGCGGCCGGACGAGCAGGGCCAGCAGGGACACCGCGGCCGTCGCCAGGAACGCCGCCCGCAGGCCGTACCCGTCGGCCACCAAGCCCAGCACCGCCGGCCCGGCGATCGTGCCCGCCGCCAGGAACGCCACCGTGGCGCTGAACCCGGTGGAGGGCCGGTCGGGGAACAGCCGGTAGCTCCAGAACGACAGCAGCCCGGAGCCGGCCATGAACAGCGGGCCGTACAACACCGCCGACACGATCACCGCGGGCAACGACCCCGGCGCCAGCCCGAGCAGCGCCACGGCCACGCTCAGCCCGGCGAACATCCCGGCGTGCACCCGCCGCAGCCCGTGCCGGTCGATGGCGTGCCCGACGAGCACGCCCGCGATGCCCGCGAGCCCCATCAGCGTCCAGAACAGCGGCGCGGTCGCCCGGCCGTCGCCCATGCCGTCCTCGACGGCCGTCACCGCGTACTGCCAGTAGACCGACCCGACCAGGCCGTAGGCCACGGCCGTCGCGTACAGCGGCACCGCCGCCCGGCGCGCGAACCACCGCAGCCCCACCCGCGGGCCGCCTTGCGCCGGGCGGTGCGTGCCGGTGGGCAGCACCCGGGCGTTGAACAGCGTCATGGCCAGCGCCATCGCGGCGAACAGCAGCCAGACGAGCCGCCAACCCGTGCCGTAGGCGAGCAGCGCGAGCGGCCCGGCCACCACCACGCCGAACGCCGTACCCGAGGAGAGCACCCCCATGGCACGCGCCCGCAGCCCGGCGGGAACCGCCCGGTCCACCACGTCGGAGTAGGGCGTCCACGCCCAGCCGGAGCTGGTGCCGGCCAGGACGAGCCCGGCCGTCAGCATCGCCGGGCCCTGCGCGAAGGCCACCAGGGTCATCCCGGCGGTGGCGGAGACGCCGCCCGCGACCACCACGGGACGCGGGCCGAAGCGGGCCACCAGGATGCCGGCGAGCAGCAGGGCGAGGAGATAGCCGACGTAGGTCGCGCTGCCGATCAGCCCCACCACGGACATGGACAGGTCGAACTCGCGGGCCAGGCGCGGCTGGAAGAGCCCATAGCCGTAACGGGCCAGGCCGAAGGTCACGGCGATGGCGGCGGCGCCGCCCAGAATCAGTGGTCGATGCATGTAACCCATACTCCGACCTGCGGCGACGAAGAACGAGTGGCAGAAACGTCAGGATGCGCTAGATTTACGCCATGGGCACTGAACCGCTCCGCGTGGCCGTCACCGTACTCAACCCCTCGGCCCTGTTCGAGCTGGCCGTGCCGTGCACGGTCTTCGACGGCGAGGGCTACGAGCTCGTCCTGTGCGCCACCGAGCCGCCGGGCGCCCCGCTGCGCGGCCCCGGCGGCCTGCGCATGCAGGCGGAGCACGGTCTGGAGGCCCTGGAGGAGGCGGATCTGATCGTGGTGCCGGCCTGCATGATGGACGTCGGCTACGAGCCGTCGGCCGAACTGGTGGACGCGCTGCGCGCCGCGCACGCCCGCGGCACCCGCATCGCCTCCCTCTGCTCAGGCGCCTTCGTCCTGGCCGCGACGGGGCTGCTGGACGGCCGCGAGGCGGCCACACACTGGAAGTACGCCGATGAGCTGGCCCGCCGCCACCCCCGCGTCCGGGTCAACGCCCAGGCCCTCTACATCGACGACGGCGACATCCTGACCAGCGCGGGCACGGCCGCCGCCATCGACCTGTGCCTGCACATCGTGCGTACGGACTACGGCACGGCGGCCGCCGCCGCGGTGGGCCGCCGCATGGTCGTCGCCCCGCACCGGGAGGGGGACCAGACCCAGTTCGCCCCGGTACGGCCGGTGCCCGCCCCGCAGAGCCTCGCCCCGGTGCTGGACTGGGCGCTGGCCCGGCTGCACGAGCCGCTCACCATGGACCAGCTCGCCCAGCGGGCGGGGATGAGCCTGCGCACCTTCGGCCGGCACTTCGCGCGCGAGATCGGCGCCACCCCGCTGCGCTGGCTCAACCAGCAGCGGCTGGCCAGGGCCCGCGAACTCCTGGAGACCACCGACCTGACGATCGACGCGGTGGCCGAGCGCTCGGGCCTGGGCACCGCCGACGGGCTGCGGCAACACTTCCACCGCGCCCTGGGCACCACCCCGGCGGCCTACCGCCGCACCTTCCGCGGCCAGGTCTCGGCCGTGGGCTGACCTCCTGGGTGAAACGCGGCGAGCACGTGGTCCCGCCGCGGAACACGGTAAAGCGCGCCCGGAACGCGGCAAGCGCGCGCCCTTGAGGGGACGCGCGCTTGGAACGCGGCGAGCGCGCGCCCCCGGAAGGGGACGCGCGCTCGTGGTCACACGGAAGGCAGGGAGCCTCTCAAGCAGGGCCCATCAGGCCGCGTACTCGGGGTAGCCGTAGCCGACGACCTGCGACTTCGGACGGATCCGCTCCTCGACCTTGCCGTTGCCGGTGTTGCCCTCGACCGTGGAGATGGTGCCGTTCTTGTTGTCCTTCACGACGAACCCGACGTGCTGGATGTCGCTCAGGCTCTTGCCGCCGCCCCAGGAGAAGAAGACCACGGCGCCGGGCCTGGCCTCGGTGCCCCAGCGGTCGTTGGCGGCGAACCACTTGGCGTGCGAGACGGTGTAGGCGTCCCAGCCGACCTGCGGGCGGGCGCCGGTCTGCTCGCCGACCCAGGAGACGAACATCGAGCACCAGGCGGCGTTCAGGTAGGCGTTGCGGTTGCCGCCGTCACGGGCGACGGTCTCGCCGGCGCGCTGCGAGGCGGCGTACCAGTCCTGGTACTTGGTGCCGCCGCCGCTGGCGTTCTCCGAGGTGCCGACCTGGGACTTGGCCAGGGCCAGGACCTGCTCGGCGGTGGCGCTGATCTTGGTTTCGGTACGGTCGTCGGTGCCGGCCTTGTGGGCGGCGACGGCCGTGACCGGGTGCCGGGCGGCGGTGGCCGCGGCGACGCCGGTGGCGGTGTCGGCCTGGGCCGCGCCGGCGCTGACGCCGAGGCCCGAGGCGAGGACGGTCGCGCCGAGCGCGGCGCGGGCGATGCTCTTCTTGGCAGCGGTGATGCGATGCTTGGCCATCGAGGGGGTTACTCCTTGCTTCCATGCCGCTTACCGGGTTAGCTGACGGGTTCGGGCGTGGAAGCTGCCCTACGGCATCGGAATGCCGATTCACCCCAAAGGACATGGGTCCCCGGTTCCGCCCGAAGGCGGATTCAGCGGTCACAGGACTATCCTGCGATCTTTCGTGCGATGGTCAGACATAGCCGGGACAAACCGGACGTATGTCTCAAGACGCCTCATAAGGTAATACATGAGGCAAGAGGATTACAAATCCATAAAGGCCCGGCTAAGCGATTTGCCCGCGAGCGTCGGCCAGAAGCCCCATCATGGCAAGGGATTCGTCAAGAGGCATGATCGAGGATTCGGTCCTGCCCTCGGCCGTGGCGGCGCGGACTTCGCGAAGCTCTCCGGCGTATCCGTTGTCCGCCGGATCGAGCACATGCTCTTCCGGGTCCATGGATGGACCGGTGAGGATGATTCGCTGCGGGGCCCAGAAGGGCGCCGGGATGTCCGCCCGCATCTGCCTGCCCACAACACTGGCCTGGTTGGGGTAATTCCCGAGCAATGAGGTCGCCACGAGAGCGTGTCTGCCGCCGGGATAGAGCAACACCCCGGCCGCCTCCGCATCGACCCCCGTGGGCGCCAGCGAGCCGGTGACGCGCAGGTCAGAGGGCATGCCCAGGAGGAGCTGGGCCAGCCCGAACGGGTAGATCCCCAGGTCCAGCAGCGCGCCCCCGCCCAGCTCCGGCGCCCACAGCCGGTGCGCCGGGTCATAGGCCGCGGCGAACCCGAAACTGGCCTGCACGGAGCGGATCTCCCCGAAGCGCGGATCGGCCGCGAGGAGCCGGATGAGCGGGTTGAACCTCATCCACATCGCTTCCATCAGGAACACGCCCGCCTCGCGCGCCATGCGTACCATCTTCTCCGCGTCGTCCAGGGTCGCGGCCAGCGGTTTCTCGCACAACACAGCCTTGCCCGCGGCGATGGCCGCCGCGGCCACCGGCAGGTGCTGGGCGTGCGGTGTGGCCACGTAGACGGCGTCCACCGCCGGGTCGGCGCACAACTGCTCATAGGACCCGTACGCCGACGCCGCCCCCAGTTCCGCCGCCAGGGCCTGCGCCCTGACCAGGTTCCTCGAACCGACGGCGGCCACCCGCATTCCCGGCTCCGCCACGATCGCGGCGCCCACGACGCGGGCAATGCCGCCGGTCGCCGCTATTCCCCATGTGAAATCTCGCACGCGGCAGATCGTATCCGGTAACGTAAAATTCCGGTCATGTGGGTATGTAAAGGGATTACCCGCCACTCGCCACATGAATAACTTCCGCCACAAAAGTCACTAGGCGAACGTCTCCGGATCCGGGCCCAGCCGCTGTCCCTTGTTCAAAGCGCCGATGGCCGCCATGTCCTCACCGTCGAGGATGAAGCCGAAGACGTCGATGTTCTCCGCGATCCTGGCCGGCGTCACGGACTTGGGAATCACCACGTTGCCGAGTTGCAGGTGCCAGCGGAGCACGATCTGCGCCGGCGTTTTGCCGTACTTGCCCGCCAGCACCGTCAGCGCCGGGTCCGACAGCAGCCCCTTGCCCTGCCCGATCGGGCCCCACGCCTCGGTGAGGATGCCGTTGGCCTCGTGGAAGGCCCGCAACTCCCGCTGCTGCAGGTACGGGTGCAGCTCGATCTGGTTGATGGCCGGCGTGATGTCGGTCTCGTCCATGAGCCTGGTGAGCGTCTGGACGGTGAAGTTGGAGACGCCGATGGCCTTGGCCCGCCCGCTCCGGTAGATCTTCTCCAGCTCCCGCCAGGCCCGCACGTACGTGCCCCGCGCCGGCACCGGCCAGTGGATCAGGTAGAGATCCACGTAGTCCAGGCCCAGCCGGGACAGGCTCTCCTCGAAGGCCGCCTCGGCGCGCTCGTGGTCGGCGTTGCCCAGCTTCGTGGTCACGAACACCTTCTCGCGCGGCAGCCCGCATTCGCGCACGGCCCGCCCCACGCCCTCCTCGTTGTGGTATCCGGCGGCGGTGTCGATGTGCCGGTAGCCTTTCTTGATCGCGGCGGAGACCGCCTGCTCGGCCTCGTCGGCCGGAATCAGCCAGACGCCGTACCCGAGTTGCGGGATCTGCACGCCGTCGGTGTTGAGCAGAAGCGAATTCATACCCTCCATTGTTCACGCAGCGTTTCTGACCCCTTAAGGCGGTGGGGCTAGCTTGAAGCGGTCGTGAACGGGCCATCACCCCGCTGGGAGGGCAAGGAGTGGTCGAACAGGCGTCGGCCTGGGTGGAGTCCCCGCTCCAGATGCTGTGCGCCGTCGAGGCCCACCACGCCGGGCTCCTCGGCCCCGAGACGGTCGTCGTGCCGCGTGCGGGCCTTCGGCCCTTGAAGGCCACCCGGCGCGAGCTGCGCTCGCTGGGGATGCCCGAGGGCGTGGAGCTGGCCGAGCCGCGCGAGCGCATGCCCAGGCGTGTGCAGGCGGTCGGGGACGCCTTCTCCGGCAAGGTGCAGCTGCGCTGGCTCACCTCCAGGACCGGCCGCATCGTCATCGTGGACGACGGCCTGGCCACGCTGCACCTGCTCGAACTGCTCGCCGCCGGCCCGTACCGGCCGCTGCTGCGCGCCCGCGTCAAGCCGACGGGGCCGCGCGCCGCGCTGGGGCTGGCCGCCGCGCTGCGGCTGCGCCTGAGCAAGGTCTCCGTGTTCACCGCGCTGAACGTGGACGACAAGCTCGAACAGGCCGTCCGCGACGCCGGCATCGACCTCGTACGGCACGACTTCGCCTGGCTGCGCTCCCAGCCGCCCAGCGCCGAGGGCCCCAACGAGCGCACGGTCGTGCTCGGCACCTCGCTGGTCCGCAACGGCCTGGTCCACCGCGAGCAGTACCTGCGCTGGCTGACCGAACTGGCCGCGCGCGAGCCGCTGGCCTACTACCCGCACCGCCGCGAGGACCCCGTGGACGTCGCGCTGATCCGGGAGCGTCCCGGCATCACCGTGCACGAAGCGGGCGTGCCCGCCGAGCTGACGCTGCGCGGCCTGGAGTCCGGCCAGCGCGTGCTCAGCCTCCCCTCTACCGCGATCACCTCGCTGCGGGTGCTGCTCAGCCCGCGCGGAGTCGCCGTCGAGCCCGTGGACGTTCCCGATCACTGGTGGACCAGCAGGGCGGCCCCCGCCCTGCGCTCGCATTTGACCGGAGTGTCTTAGTTGAAAGTGTTGGCGGTCGCCGACTCCGACTCGTACCTGAAATGGGCGGCCTGCCTGCTCGGTGACCTGCCCCCGGGCTGCGTGACCGAGCTGGTCGTGGTGCGCACCCCGATCGCCCCCTCGCCGGAGCAGATCGCCGCCGCAGTGGGCGGTCTCGAGGCGCCGCCGGTGCTCTCGGCGCGCTCGGTGCGGCGGCTGGCAGAGCGGACGCGGCCCGATGTGATCCTCGTGGCGTGCACGGGCCCGGTGGTGGACGTGCTGGTGGCCGAGACGCTGGGCGACCTGCGGCCGCGGCCGGTGTTCGCCAGCGGGCTGCCGGGCATCTCGGTGCCGGCCACGGACAAGGCGTGGGTGTTCCGCAGCGGTTGCGACCTGTTCGTGGTGCACAGCGAGCGCGAGGTGGCCGAGTTCTCCGAGATCGCCGGCAGGCTCGGCGGGGGAGGGGCGGTCGGCCTGGCCAGGCTGCCGTTCCTGCGCCCCGACCTGACGGCCGCGGGCGGCAACCGGGTGGTGTTCGCCACGCAGGCCAAGGTGCCGCGCGAGCGGGACGAGCGCGAGCGCATCCTGACCGCGCTGGCCGCGCTGGCCGCCCGCCGGCCCGACCTGGACGTGGTGGTCAAGCTGCGCGCGCTGGAGGAGGAGCGGCAGACGCACAACGAACGCTTCCACTACCAGCGGCTGTGGCGCGAGATGGGCGAGCCCGGGCGGCTGGCGTTCGAGGCCGGATCGATGTACGAGCAGCTCCAGCGGGCCGCCGGGTTCGTCACGGTCAGCTCGACGGCGGCGCTGGAGGCCGTCGCGATGGGCGTGCCGTCGCTGGTGCTGAGCGACTTCGGCGTGAGCGCCGAGATGATCAACCTGGTGTTCGAGGACAGCGACCTGCTCGGCACGCTGGACGAGTTGGCCGGGGGCGGCTTCCGGCACGCCTCGAAGGAGTGGTGCGCGGCCAACTATTTCCACCCGCCCCTGCGCAACGACTGGACAGGGCAGCTGGGCGGGCTGGTGGCAGAGGGATCGCGGGTGCCCGCCAGGTCACTGCTCGACGGGCCGGAACACGCGGCGGGGCGGCGCAGGGCCCGCCTCCGGGTGGAGGTGCCACCGAAGATGTTGCGGGTGGGCTACCGGGCCAAGCGCCGCATGCGCCGCTACCTCAGATCGCTGACCTGATCTTCCTGCGGATCCTGGTGAACGCGCTGGGCTTGTCGGCGAAGCCCAGCGTCTCCAGGCGCTTGCGCTTGTAGTAGCGCGGGTCGAACGCGATGTCGTCCGGCCGCAGGTCCGGGTAGGTGTCGGCCTGCATGCAGTAGCCCACCGAGCGGACCAGCGCCTGCACGTCCGTGACCGGCGGGCGCTCGATGTGGCCCTCGGCCGACAACCGGGGCAGCAGGGCGTCGACGATGGTGAGCGGGATCCTGTTGCTGTTCTCGTACGGGGTCAGCCGCTCCAGCACCAGGTCCGTACCGTACGAGGCCACTTCGAGCCCGAAGTAGCGCCGCGCCGTCACCAGCCCCGTGGAGAAGCAGCCCACGACCAGCTCCGGCCGCAGCGCCGCGAAGCACACCTCGGCCGGCACGCTCTCCCCGATCACCGCCAGCCGCACGCCCATGGACTCGGCGGCGGAGCGCAGGAGCTGGGCGTGCCGGCGGCCGGCGGCCGGGTGCGGCTTGAAGACGACGTTGGTGTAGCCGCGCGCGGCCAGGGCCTTGAGCATGGTCTCGTGCAGCCCCGCCTCCTCCTCCGGCGTGACGATCTCCAGCGCCGACATGTACTGGCCCAGGATGATCGCCTGCCCGGCGAGCATGTCGGGGGCCGTGGCGGTGACCTCGTGCACGACCGACAGGAAACGTTCCTCGGGCAGGATCTCGGGGGCGACGCCGTACTCGCTGAGGAGCAGGGGCTTGAGCCCCTGCACCAGGTCGAGGTGGATCAGCCGCTCGATGCGGCGGAAGATCTCGGCCGGCAGCGGGTCACGGGTGGGGCCGTAGCTCATCAGCCCGTCGGAGTACACCGAGATCGGGCAGTCCCGCACCAGGCCCGCGATCGTGCGCGCCGGCGGCACCGCGATCGACTCCAGGACCAGCTCCTCGACCTCGTCCAGCCCCCAGTGGGAGCGGATGAGGCGCTCCATCATCGGCACCTCGATGACGCGCGCCCGCCAGTCGGAGGGGTGCAGCGGCGCGATCAGCTCGTTCCAGGAGACCACCCGGTCGAAGCGCTTGCGCAGCACCCCGAAGCCGGGCGTCTGGTCCAGCGGCATCGACACCTCGGGGATGGCCGCGTTGTTGGAGACCACGAGGACGCGGCGGCCGTCGCCGAAGCGGCCGTCGTCGATCGCGGCCGCCAGCGACATCGCCCCGAACAGCGTCGAGGCGTAGAAGACCTTCACTCTTATGTCTCCTCCCGGTCCCGGCGGACCCGGACGTGCGGGCTGGGGGGCAGGTCGGGCACGAGGGCCCGCAGGGTGGTCTCGCGCGCCACGGACATCCGCGACACCGACTCGGCCACCAGCTCCGGCGGCAGCGCGCGCACCATCTGCGCGCCCCGCTCGGTGAAGCGGGCGCGCAACTCGGGCGTGAACCGGTCGCCGATCTCCAGATGGTGGGCGAGCAGCGCGCAGAAGTTCCGCACCGCCTTCGGCAGGAACTCCGTCTCCAGATCCTTGAAGACCAGCTCGAAGGCGTCGAAGAAGTGCAACTGGCGCTCGTCGCCCACCTGCGTCAGCGACCCCGACACCATGCGCCGGTAGAACACCCCGGCCAGCGACACCACCGCGAAGGTGGCCGCCTCGCGGTGCAGCCGCCAGATCCACGGCCGGTCCTCGGCGGTGTGCAGGGAGCCGGGGAAGTGCAGCAGGTCACGCAGGGAACGCCGGTAGATGCCGGCCCACGCGTACGGGTAGTCGACCATGGTCCGCACGCCGGCCGGCAGGATGGCGTCGCGAGGGTCGAGCACCGCGCCCCGTCGCGCCAGCGGGGCGCGGTGCACAACCCGTTTGCGGCCCTCGACCTGCACGTGGTCGGCGCGTACGAAGTCGCAGCCGAGCCCGTCGATGGCCTCGACGAGCCGTGCCAGATAGCCGGGGGCGAGCCAGTCGTCGCCGTCCATGAACGTGACGTACCGGCCCGTCGCGGCCGACAGGCCCGTGTTCCGCGCGTCCGCCAGCCCCACCGGAGCGGGGTTGGTGAGCACGTTCAGCCCTGGCACGTCACCGATGAAGTCGCCGATGATGTCGCCCGTGGCGTCCGCGGACCCGTCGTTCACGACGATGAACTCGAAGTCGCGGCGCGCGTTGCGGGACAGCGAGGTGAGCGCGTCGGCGATGAAGCGCTCGCCGTCCCGCACCGGCACGACGACCGAGAGTGTGATCAATGTGCTGTTTCTTTCCTGGTGGAGCGGTCAGACGGTCACCCGGCGCAGGCGGGCCTTCGGAGCCTCCTCACCGGGGAAGACACGCTTGACGCCATCACCCATGGCCTGCTCGATGATGCGGATGTCGCGGACGAGGTGCTCAAGGCCGGACGGCTCCAGCGAGGCGGCGTGGTCGGAGCCCCACATGGTGCGGTCGAGCGTGATGTGCCGCTCCACGCAGACCGCGCCGAGCGTGACGGCCGCCAGCGAGATCTGCAGGCCGCGCTCGTGGCCGGAGTAGCCGACGGGCACGCCGTAGCGCTCCTTGAGCGTGGTGATCGCCCGCAGGTTGGCCTCCTCGGGCGGCAGCGGGTACGTGGACGTCGCGTGCATCATGATCAGCCTATCGGTGCCCAGGATCTCCACGGCCGCGTCGATCTCCGCCAGCGTGGACATTCCGGTCGACAGGATGAGCGGCTTGCCGGTGGCGGCCAGGGCGCGCAGCAGCTCGTGGTCGGCGACGCTGGCCGAGGCGATCTTGTGCACGGGGACGTCCATCTCCTGCAGGAAGTCCACCGAAGGCACGTCCCACGGCGAGGCGAACCAGTGCAGGCCGCGCTCGTCGCAGTACTTGGAGATCTGCGTGTACTCGTCGCGGCCGAACTCGGTGCGCTCCTTGTACTCCAGGTAGGTCATCTCGCCCCACGGCGTCTGCCTGATCTGGCCCTTCTGCTCCTCGGGCACGCAGATCGCGGGGGTGCGCTTCTGGAACTTGACCGCCTGGCAGCCGGCCTCGGCGGCCACGTCGATGAGCTGCCTGGCCAGGTCGAGGTCGCCGTTGTGGTTGATGCCGATCTCGCCGATCACGTACACCGGCTCGCCGTCGCCGACCAGCACGTCGCCGATCGCCACCGGCCCGAGCCGGGGCCTGGTGCGCACGTCGGTGAGGGCGGCGGACGGCTCGGGCCTGGCCGCCACCACGCGGTCGCACAACTCACGCACCGCGCCGTCACCGCCGGGCCTGGTCAGCACGACGCGGGCGGCGGCGCGGACCCGGGGGTGGGCGTCGGGCGTGGCGATGGGCCAGCCGACCTCGCCCATCGGGCCCAGGTCGTTGACGTCGTTGCCGACGTAGGCCACGCGGGCCGGGTCGAGGCCCTCGATGTTCAGCCAGTCGCGCAGCACGGTGCGCTTGTCGGCCAGGCCCTGCAGCACGGGCACGTTGAGCTTGCGGGCGCGGGCGGCCACCACCGGGTTCTGCTCGGTGGACATGACCAGCACCTTCACGCCGGAGCGGCGCAGCAGCGAGACGCCCATGCCGTCGGAGCGGCTGACGAGCACCATCTCGCGGCCCTCGGAGTCGACGTAGGCGCGGTCGTCGGTGTGCACTCCGTCGAAGTCGGTGATGACGGCGTCCACGTCGATCGGCTCGGGCTGGTCGATGAACGGGGCGAGCGCTTGCACGAGCTCCAGGTCCTCCGGGTTGTCGATCTCGATGGCGTGCTTGCTGGGCACCGGCTGCACGGCGACCTCGCCGAAGAAGCGGTGGCCGTGCTCACGCAGGCCGGAGGTGCGCATGACGTAGAAGGCGCCGTTCTCGCGGAACTCCGGCGCGCGGTCCTGCCTGCGCTGCCGTACGGCGGGGTCGTGGTTGATGCCGCCGCCGGTGGCCGTCCACAGGAACTCGTGCGTGGGCAGCCCGGACACGACCGAGTCGGCCTCGCCGTCCAGGACCTTGCGCACGGCCGCCGACAGGTCCTCCGGGTTGATGAACGCGCTGGTGCACTGCACGAGCACGACCACCTCGGGGTCCTCACCGACCGCGTCGAGCGCGTGCAGCACGGCGGACTCGCTGGAGGCGGTGGCGCCGCTCAGCTCCTCGGGGCGCTCCACCACGTCCGCGCCCGCCTGCCTGGCGGTCTCGGCGATCCCGTCGTGGTCGGTGCTGACCACGACCCGGTCCACCAGCTCGGCGTTCAGGCACGCCCGAACCGCCCGGGTGACCAGCGGGACGCCCCCGACCAGGGCGAGGTTCTTCAGGGGTACGCCCGCCGAACCTCCGCGGGCGGGAACTACGGCCAGGACTCGCAACGTCTTGTCTCCTCAGTGCATCGGATTGCACCCAGAAGCTAGAGGGCTGGATTGAACGGCCAGCGTCACCATCATTAACTTTCCATGGGAATCCGGTAGAGCAACTCTGGCCGGCCCACCGCGCCGTACTGCGGGATGCGGTCCGCGACACCCAATTCGACCAGGTATTCCAGGTATCGGCGGGCCGTCACCCGGGACACTCCCATCGCGTCCGCCACAGCCTGCGCGCCCACCCCACGCGGGTGCCCGCGCAGGTGCGCGGCCACGGTGTCCAGGGTGTCGCGGGCCATGCCTTTGGGCAGCTCCGAGGGGGCCCGCAGGGTGCCGAGCACGCGGTCCACGTCGCCCTGCCCGACGGCCAGGCCGGACTCCTCCTTGAACCGGGCGTAACGCAGCAGCTTCTCCGCCAGTGTCGCGTACGTGAACGGCTTGAGCAGGTACTGCGAGATGCCCAGGTTGACCGCTGAACGCACCATGGCCAGATCGCGCGCGGAGGTGACGGCGATGACGTCGCACATGAGGCCGCCGGCCCGCACCGCCCTGCACACCTCCAGGCCGTGCATGTCGGGCAGGTAGAGGTCGAGCAGGATGAGGTCCACCGGCCGCTTCCGCAGGAAACGCAGCGCGTCGGCGCCGGACCTGACCACCCCGGCCACCTCGAAGAACGGCAGCCGCTCCACGTAGATGCGGTTGGCCTCGGCGGTGATCTCCTCGTCCTCCACGATGAGCACGGAGATCTTCTTGCTCTCGTTCACCTCGTGCGCTCCGGTAGCGGCAGCCTGACGGTGAACACCGAGCCCGCCACCTCGATCGTGCCGTCCAGCCGCCGCACCGCCTGCCCCACCAGCGCCAGGCCGAGCCCGTGCCCGTCGCCCTTGGTGGTCCAGCCCTTCTCGAAGGCGTCCGTATCGGTCAGCCCCGGCCCGTCGTCGGCCATCCTGATCAGCACGCCGTGCTCGTCCGCGCTCAGGTGCACCTCGATCCGTCCGGCCGCGTCGATGGCGTTGTCGATCAGGTTGCCCACGATCGTGACCAGCTCGCGGGCGTCCAGTCCCAGGTCTCCCAGCTCGCTGTCCTGGCTGATCACCAGCTCGGCGCCGCGCTCGGCCGCCTCGGCGCTCTTGCCCAGCAGCAGCGCGGCCAGCACCGGCTCGCGCACCGCGCCCACCACCCGGTCGGTCAGCTCCTGCGCGGCCCGCAGCTCCGCCGTGCCCAGGGCCACCGCCTGCTCGGTACGGCCCAGCTCCACCAGCGTGATGACCGTGTGCAGCCGGTTGGCGGCCTCGTGCGCGGCCGAGCGCAGCGAGTCGGCGAAGCCGCGCTCGGCGTCGAGCTGGCCGGTCAGCGCCTGCAGTTCGGTGTGGTCGCGTACGGTGACGACCGTGCCGAGCCTGCTCGCGGCGCTGTTGACGGCCAGCACCCGGTCGCCTGCCAGGTGGATGCGCTCCTCGTCGCCGGCCAGCATCCCGGTCAGGCCCAGATCGTGCACGTTCCTGCCCTCGGCGTCGGCGGGCAGGCCGAGCAGCAGCCGGGCCGCGTCGTTGCACAACGTCAGCGTGCCGTCCCTGCCGATCAGCAGCAGGCCCTCCCTGACCGTGTGCAGGACCGCGTCGTGGTGCTCGTGGATGCGGGCCAGCTCGACGGGCCCCAGGCCGTGCGTCTGGCGGCGCAGCCGGGCGGTGACCAGCGCGGTGCCGGCCGCGCCCAGGCCGAGCGCGAGCGCCACGATGAGGCCGCCCCAGGCGAGCTGGTCGCGCAGCCTGGCGCTGATCCGCTGGACCGTGATCCCGGCGCTGACCAGCGCCCGCACCCGGCCGCCCGCCATGACCGGCGTCACGGCCCGCTCCGAGGCGCCCAGCGTGCCGGTGTAGGTCTCGGTGAACGTCTCGCCGCGCAGTGCCCGCTCGGTGTGGCCGAGGAAGCGGCGGCCGATCTCGGCGGGGTTCGGGTGGGTGTAGCGGGTGCCGTCGGGGCGCATGATCGTGATGAAGTCGACGCCCGTCGCCGCGCGCACACGTTCCGCGTACGGCTGGAGCCGCTGGGTCGGGTTCTCCTCCTCCAGGGCCTCCAGCACGTCGGGTGAGGCCGCCACGCTGACCGCCACGGCCGTGGCCGTGGCGCGGGCCTCGTCGGTGAGCAGGTCGTGCGCCTGCACCAGGGCCAGCACCGCGCCGCCCGCCGCCGTGACGGCCACCACGAGCAACTGCAGGACCAGCATCTGCCCCGCCAGGCTCCAGCGCCGCATTCTCGCACCCTCCCGTTTACGCAACTTACGCAATGGTGACCTGCATCACTGGTGAGGCGCATAGTCGCACAACGAAAAGGTCCCTCCAAAAGCACGGAGAACCCCCCTATGCGCGATCGCACTCGCTATCTCTATCTGGCCGTCATCGCGGCGGTCCTGCTCGGCATCCTGGTCGGGTTCGTCTGGCCGGACGTGGGCCAGGCGCTCAAACCCCTCGGCACGGGCTTCGTCGCGCTGATCAAAATGGTGATCGGGCCGATCATCTTCTGCACGATCGTGCTGGGCATCGGCTCGGTACGCCAGGCCGCCCAGGTCGGCAAGGTGGGCGGGCTCGCCCTCGGATACTTCATCGTCATGTCCACGGTGGCGCTGGTCATCGGCCTGGTGGTGGGCAACGTCATCCATCCGGGTGAGGGACTGCAGCTCACCGACGCGGCCAGGGAGCAGGCCACGGCGGAGGCGGCCAAGGGCGTGGAGTCCGACACGGTCGACTTCCTGCTGGGCATCATCCCCGAGACCGTGGTGTCGTCGCTGACCGAGGGCTCAGTGCTGCAGGCGCTGTTCGTGGCGTTGCTGACCGGGTTCGCGCTGCAGGCCATGGGGGCCAAGGGGGCGCCGATCCTGCGCGGGGTCGAGCACCTGCAGCGGCTCGTGTTCCGCATCCTCGCCATGATCATGTGGGCGGCGCCGGTGGGCGCGTTCGGCGCGATCGCGGCCGTCGTGGGGGCGACCGGGATCGAGGCGCTCAAGAGCCTGGCCATCATCATGATCGCCTTCTACGTGACGTGCGTGTTGTTCGTCGGCGTGGTGCTCGGCGCGATCCTGTGGCTGGTCGCCCGGATCAACCTGTGGTCGCTGCTGCGCTACCTGGGCAGGGAGTTCCTGCTGATCCTGTCCACCTCGTCGTCGGAGACGGCGCTGCCGCGGCTCATCGCCAAGATGGAGCACCTGGGCGTGAGCAAGACCGTGGCCGGCATCACGGTCCCGACCGGCTACTCCTTCAACCTCGACGGCACCGCGATCTACCTGACCATGGCGACCCTGTTCATCGCCACGGCCACGGGGTCGCCGCTGGAGTTCGGGGAGCAGGTGGCGCTGCTGCTGTTCATGATGATCGCCTCCAAGGGCGCGGCGGGCGTCACCGGGGCCGGGCTCGCCACACTGGCGGGTGGCCTGCAGGCGCACCGGCCCGAACTGGTAGACGGCGTGGGCCTCATCGTGGGCATCGACCGGTTCATGTCCGAGGCCCGGGCCCTGACCAACTTCGCCGGCAACGCCGTGGCGACCGTGCTGGTCGGCACCTGGACCGGCGGCTTCGACCGTGAACGCGCCGACCAGGTGCTGGCCGGCCGGGCCCCCTTCGACGAGGCGACCCTTTTGGACGACGACGCGGACACCGGCGACGACGACCCCCGCGACGACCACGCCAAGCAGATGACCCCCGCCTAACCGCCCCCCACCGCACTCCGGCCCGGCCCTTCCGGGGGAGAACGGTGGCGGGCCACACCCACGCGCCCGCGCCGCCTGCCTGCGCCGCCTGGGCCGCGCTGCCTCCCTCCCCTTCACCCAAAGGACCCCCGCCGGAAGTACGGTGGGGTGGTGAAGGTGGGTGGGGTCAGGGTTTGCGGCCGATGCCTGCGTAAGCCATCCGGGCCAGGTCCTCATCCACGAACACCGGGTTGATGGGGTCGGAGAACGGCCAGACCTGGTGTGTGGGCAGGCCGGTGGCCAGGCCGGGCGGGATGAGGTCGAAGTCGCCGAAGAAGGCGCCGATCTCCGTGCCGGGACGCGGCGTGAAGTCCGCGTTGGCCTTGCGGTAGAACTCGGTGACCTGCGCCGTCCGCTCGGTGGCCACGTCGTTGGTCACGTGCGAGATGGCCAGGTAGCTGCCGGGCGCCAGCGCCTCGCGGTAGGCGGTCATGAACTCCTGCGGCCGATCCTGCTCACCGATGAGGTGCAGGACGAACATCATCAGCACCGCCACCGGCCGATCGAAGTCGAGCAGCCCCCGCACCTCAGGATCCCGCAGCACCTCCTCGGGCCGGCGCACGTCGCCGAGCACCATCGCCACCCGGTTGGGGTCGGCCAGCAGCGCCCTGCCGTGCGCGGCCACCACCGGGTCGCTGTCCACGTACACCACCCGCGCCTCGGGAACGTGACGCAGCGCCACCTCGTGCACGTTCTCCTGTGCGGGCAGGCCGGAGCCCAGGTCGAGGAACTGCGTGACGCCCTGCTCGCACAGGTACTGCACCACGCGGCCGATCAGCGCCCTGTTCTCCCTGGTCCCGTCGCGGACCTCGGGCATCACGCCCAGCACCATGTCACCGAGGTCGCGGTCGGCCTTGAAGTTGTCCTTGCCCCCGAGGAAGTAGTCGTACATCCGCGCCGCGTTCGGGATGTGGGGGTTCACGCCCTGAGGGGCCTGCTCCGTCATGCGCCCATGATCCACGACCGGCGTGTCGGAAATCTACCGAAACGGCGTTAAATGGCGGGTAGGCGGAGGACGAACCTGGCGCCTCCCTTGAAGTCGTCCACGCAGATCTGGCCCCGGTGCGCCATCGCCACGTCACGCGCGATGGCCAGGCCGAGCCCCGTGCCGCCCGCGTCCCGGCTACGGGCGGCGTCCAGGCGGGTGAAGCGCTCGAAGATGCGCTCCCGGTCCTCCGGGGCGATCTCCGCGCCGTCGTTCTCCACGGCCAGCACCGCCGTGTCCGGCTCCTCCGTTCCGACCGTGACCCGGACCGTGCGCTCGGCGTGCCGCTGGGCGTTGTCCAGCAGGTTGCCCAGAACCCTGGCGAGCTGCAGCCGTACCCCCTCGACCTCGACCCCCTTGGCCAGGTCAACCCGGACGGGCAGCTTGCCGCCGCGCACGGCCAGTTCCCCCCGCACCAGGTCGGCCAGGTCGATGCGCTCCTTGGCCACGTCCACCCGGGAGCCGATCCTGGCCAGCAGCAGCAGGTCGGTGATGATGGCCTCCAGCCGGTCGGTGTCGCGCAGCGCGCTGTCCACCAGCCGGCCCACGTCGGTGTCCTCCGGATAGAGCTGGGCGCTCTCCAGCTGGGCGCGCAGCCCGGCGATCGGGGTGCGCAGCTCGTGGGAGGCGTCGGAGGCGAACTGGCGCTGCTGCTCGGCCGAGCGTTCCAGGCGGGCCAGGGTGCCGTTGACGGACTCGGCGAGCTGTGCCACCTCGTCGTCGCCCGGCGGCCGGGTCACACGGTGGCTGAGATCCCCCGCGTGTACGGCGTCCAGCTCCGCCCGCATGGTCGCCACCGGCCGCAGCGCCCGCCCGGTGACCAGCCACGTGGCCCCCGCCGCCAGCCCGATGAGCAGCGCGACCTCCGCGAACACGACGAGCTCCAGAGTGCGCGTGGACAGGACGCCCGGCGTGCTGCGGCCGGCGTAGACGATGGGGGAGTCGGCGTAGATGTTCACCCGCACCGCCGACAGGTGCACGCACTCGGTCGGCAGGCAGTTCGTGGTGTTGACGACCCGGTCCTTGGCGCTGGGGCGCACGTCGCTGAGCGGCGGCAGGTTCCTGGCCGCGTCGCTCGTGGCCAGGAACCGCCCGTCCGCGCCGACCACCTGGATCAGGTCGATGGACGGGTTCGGCACCGGGATGGCGGCGCCCATGGGCAGCGCGCCGCCGCGCATCTCGAACGCGACCCGCTCGGCGGTGTCCCGCGTCTCACCGAACACCGTGGCGGCGATCACGGACCTGGTCACCACCACCGCCGCGACGCCCACGGGGATGAGCACGAGGGCGGCTACCGCCGTCGCGATGAGGGTGACGCGTCCGCGCAGGGATCTGGCCCACCAGGGTGCCACCCCCTGAGGTTACCGAGCGTGATCGCCATACTTTGCCGGGTGATGGGAAAGATTCTCCCAATCGTCAGCGCTGCAACCAGATGGTCGTGTCCGGCGGGATCGAGCCGTCACCGGGCAGCGGGCCGCTGGACAGCAGCACCTCGCCCGGCAGCTCCATGCGTACCGGCTCCTCGCCGGTGTTGACCACCACGACGAGCCCGGGGTCGCGCTCGATGGCCAGCACGTCCTTGGGGGAGTCGAGCCAGGTGAGCGTGCCGCCGCCGAGCGCGGGATGCCGCTTGCGCAGCTTGAGCGCGGCCCGGTAGAGGTTCAGCGTGGAGTCCGGGTCGTCCTGCTGGGCCTCGGCGGACAGCGCCGCCCACCCGGCCGGGATCGGCAACCACGGGTCGCGCCAGCCCAGGTCGCCGGTGGAGGTCCAGGGCAGCGGCACCCGGCAGCCGTCGCGGCTCTCGCCGCTGCGCCGGAACGCCGGGTCCTGGCGCAGCTCGTCGGGCAGGTCGAGCACCTCGGGCAGGCCGAGCTCCTCGCCGTTGTAGAGGTAGGCGGAGCCGGGCAGGGCCAGCATGAGCAGGGTGGCCGCGCGGGCGCGGGCCAGGCCGCCGTGCCGGGTGACGTGCCGGGGCTTGTCGTGGTTGGACAACACCCAGGTGGTGGGCGCGCCGACCAGGTCGGCCTCCCTCAGGGACTTCTCGATCACCGTACGGAACGACTTGGCGTGGAAGTCCGCCATCATGAACTCGAAGTTGAACGCCTGGTGCAACTCGTCCCTGCCCACGTAGCGGGCCAGCCGCTCGGGCGAGGAGACCCACGCCTCGGCCACCGCCATCCGCCCACCGGGGTAGGAGTCGAGGATCGGCCGCCACTCGCGGTAGATGTCGTGCACGCCGTCCTGGTCGAAGTAGGGCACCTGCTCATCGCCCAGCATCTCGGCCTGGGGCCCGTCCTTCTGCCCCACGTCGGGCAGCCCGTCGGCCTTGATCATGCCGTGCGCCACGTCGATGCGGAAGCCGTCCACGCCCCGGTCCAGCCAGAAGCGCAGAATGTCGCGGAACTCGGCGCGCACCTCCGGGTTGTCCCAGTTGAGGTCCGGCTGCTCGGGGGCGAACAGGTGCAGGTACCACTGCCCGTCCTCGACCTGCGTCCACGCCGGACCGCCGAAGATCGACTCCCAGTCGTTCGGCTTGTCGCGGAAGACGTAACGGTCGCGCAGGCCCTCCTTGAACCAGGCGTGCTGGTCGGAGGAGTGGTTCGGCACCAGGTCCACGATGACCCGGATGTCCTTGGCATGGGCGTCGGCGACCAGCGCGTCGAAGTCGGCGAGCGTGCCGAACATGGGGTCCACGTCCCGGTAGTCGGCCACGTCGTAGCCGCCGTCGGCCATCGGGGAGGTGTAGAAGGGGCTCAGCCAGATGGCGTCCACCCCCAGCTCGGCAAGGTAGTCCAGGCGCAGGCGCACGCCTTCCAGATCGCCCATGCCGTCGCCGTTCGCGTCGGCGAAGCTGCGCGGGTAAACCTGGTATACGACGGCGTCACGCCACCAGTCGTCATTGCCGAGCATGTCTGTCCTTCCCCCGGATGACCGAGATGTCGGGTGATCTCAGAAGCACGATGTCGCGATCACCCGAGAATGGTCAAGTGCAAGTTTCGGAAAGTTGCAGATGTCACCTGCAACGTTGATCCAGGGTACCCGGCAGGTCAGGGGCTTCACGGCGGATGAGGATCGCATAACGCTCTTGCGCAAGATCTTCCAATTCTTGCAAAGAGCCGCTAACGTCCCGGAAACGTTCAAGCTTTCTCCGGCAGTCGGCGGTGGCGCGTGCGGCGCCGCCGTTCCTCCGTGACCTCAGGAGGTCCCCCCATGCGCATGCGGGCTCTGGGTGCGGCAGCACTCGCGACCCTGGCGTTCGCCGCCACGGCGTGCGGTAGTTCCCCGTCGGCCTCTCCCGCGACGCCCAGCGCGGCGGCCTCCGGCCAGGCGTCCGCCGCGGCCGGCGGCTCGCTGGTGATCTGGGCCGACCCCATGCGGGTCGCGCCGCTCAAGCCCTTCGCCGACCGGTTCGGCACCGAGAACGGCGTGACCGTCGAGGTGAAGGAGATCAGCAAGGACAACCAGGTCACGTTCCTGACGGCCTCCCAGCAGGGCAGCGGCCCCGACATCATGATCGGCGCGCACGACTGGATCGGCAACCTGGTGCAGAACGGCGCCATCGACCCGGTCACGCTCACCGAGGAGCAGAAGGCGGCCTTCTCCGACAAGGCGATCCAGGCCGTGACGTTCAACGGCCAGATCTACGGAGCCCCGTACGCGGTGGAGAACATCGCCCTGATCCGCAACACCGACCTGGCCCCCGACGCCCCCGCGAGCATCGAGGAGATGCTGGAAGAGGGCAAGAAGCTGAAGAAGGACGGCAAGGTCGAGGAGGTGCTCTGCATCCCCGTCGGTCAGAAGGGCGACGCCTTCCACGTCTACCCGATCTTCGCCTCCGGCGGCGGCGCGCTGTTCGGCACCACCAGTGCCGGCGACCCCGACCCCAAGCAGGTGCTGCTCGGCTCCGCCGACTCGGTCAAGGCGTTCGAGAAGCTGAAGGACCTCGGCGAGAAGGGCGACGGCGCGCTGCGCACCTCGCTGACCAACGAGAACTACATCGTCAACTTCGCCGGCGGCAAGTGCGCCTACCTCGTCTCGGGCCCGTGGGCGGTCAGCGAGGTCAAGAAGGGCGGCATCAAGTACGACATCACCGCCGTCCCGTCGTTCAAGGACGGCAAGCCCGCCACCCCGTTCGTCGGCGTGCAGAGCTTCTTCGTGGCCTCCAAGGGCAAGAACAAGGCCCTGGCCCAGGAGTTCGTCGCCAACTACGTGACCAACAAGGACGTCGCCAAGGCCCTGTACGAGGCCGACCCGCGGCCCCCGGCGCTGACCGCCGCGCTGGAGGAGGTCCAGGCGGCCGACCCCGACGCGGCCAAGTTCATGACGGCCGGCAAGGACGGCCTGCCGATGCCCGCCATCCCCGAGATGGCCGCCATCTGGGAGCCGTTCGGCATCGCGGAGACGGCGGTGGTCAAGGGCGGCGACGCGGCCGAGGCCGCCGCGGCGGCGCAGAAGGCCATCGACGGCTCGCTCAAGAACTGACGACATGTCTCTGGACGTGCGCGAGGCCGTGGAGCGCGAGGCGGCTCCACGGCCCCGCCGGGAGATCACCACGGCGTTCGTGGTGAGCAGGATCGCGGTGCTCGCCGTGACCGCCGCGATCCTGCTCTACGCCGCGCCGCCGCTCGTCGCCGCCGGGGAGTGGGTCTGGCTGGGGCTGCTGGCCGCCGTGAGCGCGGCCATCGGCTACCTCTACCTGACCCGCCGCTTCATCCCGGCCAAGTATCTCATTCCCGGCACCGTCTTCCTGGTCGCCTTCCAGGTCTTCCCGGTGATCTACACGGTCACCACGGCGTTCACGAACTTCGGCGACGGGCACCGCGGCGACAAGGCCGCCGCCGTCACCGCCATCCAGACCGGCTCGGTCCGGCAGGCGCCGGGCTCGCCCGAGTACGCCATGACCGCCGCGCTGCGCGGCGAGGAACTGGTGTTCCTGCTGGTGGACCCGGCCACCAAACAGGTCTCGCTGGGCACCGGGGAAGGGCTGACCCGGCTGGACGGCGCCCAGGTCGGCGTCACCGGCAAGGTGCTGAGCGCCCCCGGCCTCAGCGTGCTCAAGGCCCCCGAGGCCGCCGCCCGCGGCCGGCAGATCTCGGCCATGAGCGTGCCCACCGCCGACGGGGTGATCAAGGCCAACGGGCTCAGCCGCGCCGTCGAGGGCAAGGCCGCGCTGGTGTACGACGCCGCGTGCGACTGCGTACGCGGCAACGGCGACACCTGGACGGCCGACGAGGACCGGGGCTACTTCGTCAACGCCGGGGGCGAGCACCTGGCGCAGGGCTGGCAGGTCAACGTCGGCCCGGACAACTTCCTGCGCGTCCTGACCGACCCCACCATCTCCGGATACTTCACCGGCGTCCTGGGCTGGAACCTCGTCTTCGCGCTGGCCTCCGTGCTCGGCTGCTTCGCGATCGGCATGTCGGTCGCCCTGGCGCTGCACCACCCGCGCATGCGCGGCACCCGGTTCTACCGGATCGTGCTGATCCTGCCGTACGCGATGCCCGCCTTCGCCATGCTGCTGGTCTGGCGGGACATGTTCAACCGCGACTTCGGCCTGATCAACCAGCTGCTCGGGGCCGAGATCGACTGGCTGGGCGAGACGATGACCGCCCGCTTCGGCGTCATCCTGGTCAACCTCTGGCTCGGCTTTCCGTACATGTTCCTCGTCACCACCGGCGCGCTGCAGGCCATCCCGCGCGAGCTGACCGAGGCCGCCGCCATCGACGGGGCCACGCCGTGGAAGGCGTTTCGCCGGGTGACGCTGCCGCTGCTGCTCGTCGCGCTCTCGCCGCTGCTGATCTCGTCGTTCGCGTTCAACTTCAACAACTACAACGCCATCGCGCTGACCACCGACGGCGGCCCGTTCCCGGCGCAGAGCCCGCAGGTGGGCTCCACCGACCTGCTCATCACCTACACCTTCAGGCTGGCCTTCGGCGGGGGCGGCGCGCAGTTCGGCTTCGCGGCGGCGATCTCGGTGTTCATCTTCGCCATCGTGGCCGTCATCTCGGCCGTGACGTTCCGCCGCACCCGCAAGCAGGAGGAGGTCTACGCGTGAAAATGGCACTCCGGCACGCGTTCGTGCTGGTCGTGTGCGCGTTCGCGGTGTTCCCGATCCTGTTCGTGGTCTCGGCCGCGTTCAACCCGATGGGCACGCTGTCCTCCACCACCCTGCTGCCCACGGGCGCGAGCCTCGGCAACTTCGCCGACCTGCTGACCTCCGACACCTACCCGTTCGCCCGGTGGTTCTTCAACTCGGTGTTCATCGCGCTGGTGTCGTCGTTCGCGAGCCTGCTGCTGTCGATGCTGGCCGCCTACGCCTTCAGCCGCATGCGCTTCGCCGGCCGCCGCGTCGGCATGATGGCGCTGCTGCTCATCCAGATGTTCCCGCAGTTCCTCGCCATCGTGACGATCTTCATGATCTTCACCGAGGTGACCGAGCTGTACCCGGCCTTCGGCTTCAACACCGTCTGGGGGCTGCTGCTGCTCTACCTCGGCGGCGCGCTCGGCGTGAACACCTGGCTGATGAAGGGCTTCCTGGACACCGTGCCCAAGGAGCTGGACGAGGCGGCCACCATGGACGGCGCCACCCACGCCCAGATCTTCTGGCGGGTCATCATGCCCCTGGTGACGCCGATCCTCGCGGTCACCGCGCTGCTGGCCTTCATCGGCATCATGAGCGAGTTCCTGATGGCCAACGTGTTCCTGCGCGACACCGGCAGCAAGACCCTGGCCGTCGGCATGTGGGGCATGATCGCCGGCGACCAGCGCAACGCGAACTTCGGCATGTTCGCCGCGGGAACGCTCATTACCGCGATTCCGACCGTGGGTGTGTTCCTCTGGTTGCAGAAGTACATCGTCTCCGGGCTCACCGCCGGAGCAGTCAAGGGATAGGTGCGGTGCTGAAATTCCTGGGGGAGCCGCATCACGACGGCTCGGCCCTGTACGTCTCCGACCAGCGGCCCGAGCTCGGCTCGCGGGTCACGCTCTGGTTGCGCGCGCCGCTGGCCGCCGGGGTGACGGCCGTGCACGTGCGTGCCGTGCACGACGGGGAGCCGCGCTTCTTCGAGGCGTCCGCCGATGAGTCCCGCCGGCACGCGGGCGGGTACGGCGCCACCGACGTCTGGTGGCGGGCCGAGGTCACCGCGGTCAACCCGGTCACCCCGTACCGCTTCCTGCTGCTCACCGGGACCGGCCAGAGGTGGCTGACCGCGGCGGGACCGGCCGCCCACGACCTCACCGACGCGAGCGACTTCCGCCTGGTCTGCCACACGCCGCCGCCGTCCTGGATGCAGGACGCGATCGTCTACCAGATCTTCCCCGACCGCTTCGACCGTTCCGGCCCCCGGCGCGAGACGCCCGACTGGGCGCTGCCGCGCGACTGGGACCGCGACCCGGTGATCCCCGACGGCCCCGGCGCCTCCAGCCAGTTCTACGGCGGCGACCTCGACGGCATCGCCGGGCGGCTGGACCACGTGCAGGGCCTCGGCGTGAACACCGTCTACCTCACGCCGATCTTCCCCGCCCGCTCCAACCACCGCTACAACGCCTCGACCTTCGAGCACGTGGACCCGCTGCTCGGCGGCGACGAGGCCCTGCACCGCCTGTCGGGCGCGCTGCGGGCGCGCGGCATGCGACTGCTCGGCGACATCACCACCAACCACTGCGGCGACACCCACGAGTGGTTCACCGCGGCCGTCTCCGACGTGCGCGCGCCGGAACGCGAGATGTTCTACTTCGACCCCGAGACCGGCGACTACGAGTCCTGGTGGGGCTACAAGACGCTGCCCAAGCTCAACTGGGGCAGCGAGCGGGTGCGCGCCGGCATGGCGGCCGTGATGAGGAAGTGGCTCGGCCCGCTCGACGGCTGGCGGGTGGACGTGGCCAACATGACCGGCAGGCGCGGCGCCGACGACCACGCCCACGAGGTCGCCGCCCTGCTGCGGGCCGAGGTCGGCCCCGAGGCCGCCTTCATCGCCGAGCACAACCACGACGCCTCGCACGACCTCGACCGCGACGGCTGGCACGGCACCATGAACTACGGCGGCTTCACCCGGCCCGTCTGGGCCTGGCTGCGCGGCCGGGACCCCGGCCTGGAGCACTTCATGGGCGTGCCGGGCGGCGTGCCCGAGCGCGATGGCCCGGCCACGCTGGCCACGTTCAGGTCGTTCGCCTCGCAAATGTCGTGGCGCTCGCTCGTGCACTCCTGGCAGCTGCTCGACTCCCACGACTCGCCCCGCATCCGTACGGTGACCGGCTCCCGCGAACGCCACCTGCTCGCCCTCGGCCTGCAGGCCACGCTGCCGGGCACGCCGATGGTCTTCGCCGGCAGCGAGTTCGGCCTGACCGGCGTGAACGGCGAGCACTCCCGCACCCCGATGCCCTGGAACCGGCCGCACGACCAGGACCTGCCGACCCTGGCCGGCTACCGCGAACTGCTGGGGCTGCGCCGGGCCGAGCCCGCCCTGCGGCACGGCGGGCTGCGCTGGCTGCACGCCGACGCCGACTGCCTGGTGTTCGCGCGCGAGACGTACGGGGAGTCGATCCTGGTCTGTGTGCGCCGCGCGTCCGGCGAGCCGCTGGCCATCGGCGCGCACGCGACGGGCATCTACAACGCCCCTGATGGAGACCAGGTTCCCGGTGAAGGACCTTCGTTTCGTATGTGGCGCCTGACACACTGATCACGCTACGGTGGCCTCTGCTGTCACTCCCGCCCCAACTAGATAGTGGTGTGCTCGTATGAGGTTGCTGTCCGTAGCCGTTATGGCCTCGCTCCTGCCTGCCGCCGCACCGTCCTCGGCCACCGCTCAGACAGGGGCGCGGGCGGGCACCACCTACTACGTGGACTCCCGCGCCGGTGACGACGCCGCCGACGGCACCACCGCCGCCACGGCGTGGAAGTCGCTGGACAAGGCCGTCGCCGCCGAGCTCAAGCCGGGCGACACCGTCGCCGTCAAGCGCGGCAGCGCCTTCACCGGGCCGGTCAAGCTGGAGGCCAGCGGCACCGCGGCCAAGCCCATCACCGTCAAGACGTACGGCAGCGGCGCGCTCCCCAAGATCAGCGGCACCCGGGAAGACTGCGTGGTCGTCAAGGGCAACCACTGGAGCATCAGCGGCCTGCACGCCCACAACTGCCGCTGGGCCGGCTTCGAGGTCGACGGCGACAACAACGAGTTGCGCGGGGTGAAGGCCGAGCGCAACGTCACCGGCGTCTACATCACGCCGTCCGGCTCGCGCAACACCCTGCGCGACAGCGTCCTGACCGACAACAACCGGATGAGCGTCAACGACTCCGGCGGCGACAACGACTCCGGCGCCTTCGGCGTGCTGCTCAACGGCGACGACAACGTGATCACCGGCAACACCATCACCGGCAGCTTCGCCCAGAGTGAGGACTACGGCACCGACGGGGCCGCCGTCGAGATCTTCAACGGCGACCGCAACAAGATCACGCACAACATCGCCAGGAACAACGAGACGTTCAGCGAACTCGGCGCGCAGAAGGGCAAGACCGCCACCGGCACCCTGTTCGCCCACAACGTCGTCACCTCCTCCCGCAGCCGCGCCTCCTTCCTGGTCACCCGCGGCGCGCGGCACGCCGTCGGCCCCGTCCTGGGCACGGTCGCGGTGCACAACTCGGTCTACCTGCCGGCCAAGTCGACCATCGGCTGGTCCTGCCACGACGGCTGCTCCCCGTCGATACTGAAGCTGCGCAACAACGTGATCGCGGTCGGCGGCGAGTCCGGCTACGAGGACGGGGCCGGCGCCGACGAGGCGGGCGGCGTCTACCAGGGCAGCAAGTCCCGGTTCAAGCTGGGGCCGAAGTCGGTCCTGGCCGACCCCAAGTTCGTCTCCCGCACCGACCTGCGGCTGCGTCCCGGCTCCCCGGCGCTGAAGCGGGGCCTGGCCCTGACGCACAAGTGGTTCGGCGGCAAGGCGTTCGCCAAGGACATCAAGGGCAAGGCCCTGCCCGCCATGCCCGACGCGGGCGCCTACCAGCACTAGAAGGTCACCTAAGAGAGGCGGAAATGGCGAGCCCCATTTCCGCCTCTTCGCTTGCGCGCTGAGCAAGAATCATTGACATGAACCCCAAATCCTCCGGGGGATGGCGATGGTACGGAAATTGCTCATCGCGGGTATTGTGACGATTCTTGTCTGCGTGCTGGGCATTGGCGGGGTGCTCATTTACGAGCGCTACCGGCTGACCTGGCCGAGCGGCGACGGACACGAGGAACTGCTCGGGCTGAGCGACGGCGGGACGTTCTTCAACGACCCCGCCACCACGCGCGGCGAACCGGCGCGGACCATGGAGCGGATCAACCGCATCCAGCTCAAGATCCAGGAAGAGAACGAGCGCGTCGCCGACGCGGGCGGACCCTATGTCAAGGCCGTATTGCTGATGCCGCTCACCGTCGCGAGGGACGCGGCCTCGGCCATCACCCTGAGCCAGATCGAGCACGCCCTGCAGGGCACGTACACGGCGCTGATCAGGGCCAACCAAGAGACCGTCTTCGGCGACCACGGGAAAGTGCGGTTGCAACTGCTGCTGGCCAACCAGGGCAGCAGGCAGGACGCCGACCGGATCGTGGACAAGGTGCTCGAGGTCTCGGAAGAGGAGCACCCCCTGGTCGGCGTGCTCGGGCTCGGCTCCAGCGTGCCCAACACCGAGAAGGTGGTCAGGCGGCTCGGGACCGCGGGCATCCCCATGGTCAGCGCGATCACCTCCGCCGACAGCCTGACCGCTCTGCCGCTTTTCTGGAGCGTCTCGCCCAGCAACATTCAGTACGCGCGGGCCCTGCGGCATTATCTGGACCACCGTAAGACGCTGAAATCGGCGATCGTGGTGCACGACGACAATCACGACCCGTACACCAATTCGCTTTTCGCTGCCTACAACAAAGAACTGCGGGGTTATCTGAAACAACCTCCCGTGTCCTATGTCGGCGCGACCATCGACAGGAAGGCGGCGCCGAATCTCTTCGGCACGGTGGTCATGAACATCTGCATCGCCGTCACCCTGAAGAAGAACCCCCTCGACACCGTCCTCTACGCGGGCCGCGGCGCCGACTTCGCCGACTTCGCCAAGGCGCTGAAGGACCGGCAGTGCAAGGCCACCCCGCTCACCGTGCTGGCCGCGGCGACCGGGTTCGCCTCCACCGACGTGTACGTCCCCACGCTGAAGGAGGGCAACGTGAGCGTCGTCTACGCCACCTCCGCCGACTCCGAGGGCTGGCAGAGCGGGGTCACCGGGCAGCCGGCCGGCTTCCAGGACTTCCTCAAGGCATATCGGCATCACGGTTTCGGGCTGCCCGACCTGAGGGACGGGATGGCCATCGCGCACCACGACGAGCTGGCCGTGCTGGCCATGGTCGCCAGGATGGGGCCCGCGGTGCCCAGGGCGGCCGACATCCCGCCCCAGTTCGGCAACCTCCAGCTCGCCCACGTCGTGCGCGGCGCCTCCGGCGAGCTCAGCTTCCCCACGGAGGAGGGCGGCAGGGCGGTGGGCCGGATGATCCCCGTCAAACAACTCAACTCGCCGGTGCTGGAGCACATGCCGGCGGGCTTCGAGCCGTACCGGGTCGTGTCAGCCGTGACCCGATGAGCACACCAGCCACCGCGCCGGATCCCGAGCACCGGCGCGACCTGGAGAGCATCTTCGGGCAGGCGCGCGAGGCGGCGGTCGAGGCCATACTCGAGGAAGCGGGGCTGCAGAACGCGCGAACCTCGGCCGACGAGCTGAACGCCGTGCTGGAGCGCGAGAAGGAGTCGCTCATGAGCGGCCTCGGCGAGGGATACCGCGCCGACTACGAGAAAGTGGTCGCCCGGTTGCCCGCCGATGGCCCGAGGGCCAGTGTGGGCCGCGTCCTGCTGCTGGCCGCCTGCGCGGGGGTGACGGCCGCCGCCTGCCTGCTCTTCGGGTGGGCCACCGCGAGCCGGGCGGGCCCGGCTTCGGCGGGATCGATGTTGCCCGGCGCGGGCCTGGCGCTGCTCGTGGTGCTCGCGGCCGGGGCACTGGTGTTCGGGGCGGCCTGGCTGCTGTCGCCGTACGACGCCGAGCGCGGCAACCCGCCGGACGCGGCCCTCCTGGCCTCGGCCGCGCTCGTGGCGGTGGTCTCGACGGGCGGTCTGACGTTCCTGCTCTACCAGGCATTCGGTGGCTGGGCCGTGCCGGCGCTGCTGGCGGCGGGAGGGGTGTGGACGGGCGCGTTCGCGGCCCCCGTACGGGCCTGGTGGCTGTCCCTGGCGCACCCGAGCGCCGCCGTCAGGGACGGGGAGCGCCTGCGGCAGTTGCGTCACCTGTGGCGTGAGCAACTGGCCGAGAGCATGCGGCGGCTCCTGCGCCGGCACGTCCAGGCGGCCGCCGAGCGCTCGGTCTCGGGCCGGCTGGAGGTCCCGCGCACGCCGGACCTCGCGCGTACCCGCGACGAGAACCACGTCAGCACACCCGCGGGCAAGCGGCTGGAGGTGGTGGCCGGTGGCATGGACGACGGCAGCATCGCGTTGTCGGGACCGCGCGGCGTGGGCAAGACCGAGCTGCTGACCACGTACTGCCGCCACGAGGACCGGCTCAGCGTCGTGGTGGACGCCCCGGTCCTGTACGAGCGGCGCGACTTCGCGTTGCACCTGTTCGGCGAGGTGTGCAAGCTGGTGCTGAGCGAGGGCCCCCGGCCACTGCGCCGGTCGGCGTCCCAGCACCTGCAGCAGATCAGATACCTGCAGACGCACGGCGGCGAGGCCGGGATCGGCGTGCCGGGCGTCAATCTGTCGCTCAAACGGAGCCTGAGCCGGACGCGGCAGCCGCTCAGCTACCCGGAGATCGTGTACGGGCTGAGGGAGTTCCTGCGCCAGATCGGCAATGCGCTGGACGACGGGCGGCGGCTGGTGATCGGCATCGATGAGCTCGACCGGATCCAGCCCGCCACCGCGGCCCAGGACTTCCTCAACGAGCTCAAGGTCATCTTCGACGTGCCCGGCTGCCTGTTCCTGCTGTCGGTCTCCGATGAGGCGCTGCGCGCGGCCGAGCTGGCGCCGGTGGGCGGGCGCGACGTCTTCGACAGCGCCATCGACGAGGTGATCAGGGTCGAGCCGCTGGGGCAGGAGGACGCCGCCCGGCTGCTCGACTTCCGCGTCATCGGGCTGCCGGTGGCCTTCACCGCCCTGTTCAACGCGCTGGCCGGGGGCATCCCCCGCGACCTGTTACGCATCGCGAGAGCGGCGATCCTCTTCCACGACCCGCCGTCCGAGGGCGAGGAGGCGCTCGCGGAGGAACTGCCCGACACGGCACGCCGGCTGGTGGCGCGCGAGTTGCACCGCCTGGCCGGCGGCGGCGACGACCGGATCCCGCCGCAGGAGGCCGGCCTCGCCGAGGTGGAGCCCGACCTGCGCCCCGGCATGTTGTGCGAGCTGGCGGAGCGCGTCACCGACCTGACCGTCGCCAACCGGCTGTACTTCCTCGACACGGTCATCGGCGTCTTCACGGCCGGGCTGACCCCCGAGCGCATCAGGACGGCCGAGCGCGAGCGCTCCTTCACCCTGCTGGCCAGGACGGGCAGCCGGATCGGCACCGCCGACCGCCAGGCCAGAGCCCTGCTGGGCGGGATCAGGGAGCACTGGGGCCTGCGGCCGATCCCGCCGGCGCCCGACTGACGCGGCTAGAGTGTCCCCGTGGTTCCCGATCTTCGCCTGCCGCTGGTGCGGCAGCTCGCCGAGTCCGACGTCCCCCGCCAGTACTGGCACATGGGCGACGAGGACGGGCGGGCCTGGCTGTTCGAGAGCGTCGAGGGCGACGGTGGCGAGCAGTGGGCCGTGCGTCAGGTGGAGGTGGGCGCCGACCGTGGCGCCCGCCGTTACTGGTGGCGGCATCTCCAGGACGAGTACGGCTTCCTCACCGACCAGCCGCTGGACGTGTGGGAGCTGACCGAGATCCCCCGGGAGTCGTTCGAGGCGGTCTGGGAGGCGGCGGGCTGACCCGCAAGGTCAGTCCGAGCAGCCCGCCACCCCGTGGATGATCATCCGGATCGCCGCGTCGAAGGCGAGCTCGACCTCCTGCGGGTCGTCCGCCAGATGGCCCTGCGTCTCGGCGGCGATGAACCCCGTGACGAACGCGTGCAGCACGTCGCTCGTCCGCCGCAGCTCCGACTCGGGCACCCCGGCCAGGCGCAGGATGCGGTAGAGCGTCTGCCAGATCTCCAGCTTCCGGTCCGCGATGAGCTCGGGGTGGTCGTGCAGGTGCCGCCACATGGCCGGATGCGTGACCGCGTGCCGGTGGTAGGCCAGGGCCATCGCGCGCAACTGCTGCTGCCAGGGTGAGCCGTCGTCCGGCGGCAGTTTCATGCGCTGCGCGCCCGTGGCGCAGATCAGCTTGATCAGCCCTTCCTTGTTATCCACGTGGTGGTACAGCGACATCGGGTTGACGTCGAGCTCGGCCGCCAGCTTGCGCATGGACAACCCCTCCACCCCGCCCTCGTCCATCAGACGCAGGGCCGTGGTGGTTATCTCGTCGAGGGTCAGGGGCGAACCCCTTCGCGCGCTCACTGCCATACACCGTATGGTAGCGTCAGCCATACGGTGTATGGCTACGAAAAGGGAGCACTCATGGCTCGGATCCCCGCCCCCGCGGGCCTGCCGATTGTGGGCAACACGCTGCAGATTCCCTCGCACTCGCCGGTCCAGCACTTCGTCGAGGTGGCCTCACGGTACGAGGAGGGCATCTTCCGGCTGGACATCGCCGGCCGGCGGGTCGTGCTGGCCTACGACCCCGACCTGGTCGCCGAGTTGTGCGACGAGACCCGGTTCGTCAAGCGGATCAGGCCGCCTCTGTCGATCGTGCGCGACTTCGGCGGCGACGGCCTGTTCACGGCCGAGCCGGACGAGCCGGTGTGGGGCCACGCGCACCGCATCCTGATGCCCGCCTTCAGCCAGCGCTCGATGAAGGCGTACTACCCGCAGTTCCTGGAGGTCGCCGAGCAGCTCGTCGAGTCGTGGGCAGGTCGTCAGGGGGAGGACCTGCCCGTCTCCGACGACATGACCAGGCTGACCCTCGACACGATCTCGCTCACCGGGTTCGGCTACCGGTTCAACTCCTTCGACTCGCCCGAGTTGCACCCGTTCCTGCGGGCCATGGGCGGCGCGCTGACCGAGGCCATGTACCGCAACCAGCAGCTGCCGTTCGTCACCAAACTGAAGAAGAAGAACGAGGAGACCTACCGGCGCGACATCGCCACCATGCAGGCGCTGGTGGACGAGGTCATCGCGCGGCGGCGGGCCGAGGGCGCGGGAGGGGCCAAGGACCTGCTGGGCCTCATGCTGGAGGCGTCCGACCCGAAGAGCGGCGCGCGCCTGTCGGATGAGAACATCCGCAACCAGGTGCTCACCTTCCTCATCGCCGGTCACGAGACCACCAGTGGCCTGCTCTCCTTCGCCCTGTACAACCTGCTGCGCGAGCCGCACCTGCTGGCCCGCGCCTACGAGGAGGTGGACCGGCTGCTGCCGGGCGACGAGCCGCCCTCGTACGAGACGATCATGAAGCTCGACGTCATCCCGCGTGTCCTGGAGGAGACGCTGCGCTTCTGGTCGCCGATCCCCGTCTTCGCGGTCACCGCCATCAAGGACACCATGATCGGCGACTACCTCATCCCGAAGGACCAGGGCGTCGCCATCCTGCTGCCGCCGCTGCACCGCAGCGCCAAGGCGTGGGAGCGGCCCGAGGAGTTCGACATCGACCGCTGGCTGCCGGAGAACAGGAAGGGCCACCACCCCGGCGCGTACAAGCCGTTCGGCAACGGCGAGCGGGCCTGCATCGGCCGCCAGTTCGCGCTCACCGAGGCCAGGCTGGCGCTGGCGATGATCCTGCGGCGCTTCGCGCTGTCCGACCCGAACGTCTACCGCATGCAGATCAAGCAGACGCTCACCCTCAAGCCGGAGGGGTTCACGCTCAGGGTCCGCGAGCGGCGCGCGCACGAGCGGACCGCGGCGGCCGAGCGGCCCGAGCGCGAGAGCGAGCAGGCCGACATCGCCGTGACCGGCGTGCCGCTCACCGTCGCCTACGGCTCCAACCTCGGCACCAGCGCCGACATCGCCGAGCGGCTGGCCGAGCGGGCCGGGCGGGCCGGGTTCGCCACCACGCTGACCACGCTGGACGACCTGGTCCCACCGGCGGAGGGCCTGCTGGTCGTGGTGGCCTCCTCCTACAACGGCAAGGCGCCCGACAACGCCCAGCGCTTCGACGCGGCGCAGGACCTGCCCGACCTGTCGGGGGTACGGCTGGCCGTGCTGGGCTGCGGGAACACGCAGTGGCCCACGTACCAGGACTTCCCGCGGCGCGCGCACGAGAAGCTGACGGCGGCGGGGGCCGTGCCGCTCATCGAGCGGGGCGAGGCCGACACGGACGGTGACTTCGACGGCGACGTGTCCGCGTGGATGGCGAGCCTGTGGGCGGCGCTGGCGCGGGAGTACAGCGCCGCCCCCGGCGCGGCCGGGCCGCGGTATGAGATGGAGGTGCTCACCGAGTCCGAGGTCAGGCCGTCGGTGGTGTCCGAGCGGGCCTTCCCGCTGACCGTGGTCTCCACCGAGGAGCTGACCGGCGACCCCGCCGGCCTGTGGGACTTCTCCGTCGAGGCGCCGCGCCCCGGCGTGCGCTCCGTGGTGGCCAGGCTGCCGGAAGGGGTGACGTACGAGGCCGGCGACCACGTGGCCGTCTTCGCCAAGAACGACCCCGAGCTGGTGGAGTGGGCGCTGCGCTGCCTGCGCGTCCCGCGCGACCAGGTCGTACGGCTGCGCGCGGCCGGCTCGACGCACCTGCCCGTGGACACGCCGGTCACCGCCGGCCTGCTGCTGACCGAGTTCGCCGAGTTGCAGGAGGTGGCCACCAGGGCGGACCTGGAGGCGCTGGCCGCGCACACCGCCTGCCCGTGGACCACGAGCCGGCTCGCCGCGCTGACCGCGGACTACGCCGAGGAGATCCTCGCCAAGCGCCTGTCCACGCTGGCCCTGCTGGAACGTTTCCCGGCGATCGAGCTGCCGCTGCCGGTGTTCCTGGAGCTGGCCGGGCCGATCAAGCCGCGCTACTACTCCGTGTCCTCCTCGCCGCTGGCCGACCCCGGCCTGGTACGCCTCACCGTCGGCCTGGTCGAGGGCCCCGCCTGGTCCGGCACCGGCACCTACCAGGGCATGTGCTCGGCCTACCTGGCGGGACTGAAGGAGGGCGAGGTGTTCTACGGCTACATCCGGGTGCCCGCGCCGCCGTTCCGGCTGCCGGACGACCCGGCCACGCCGGTGATCCTCGTCGGCCCCGGCACCGGTTTCGCGCCGCTGCGCGGCTTCCTGGAGGAGCGGGCGCTGAACGGGGCGACCGGTCGGGCCGAGGTGTTCACCGGGTGCCGCCATCCCGAGCACGACCTGCTGTACGCCGATGAGCTGGAGGCGTGGGGCCGGGCGGACGGGGTGACGGTGCACCGGGCGTACTCGGCCGTGGCCGGGCATCCCCACCGGTTCGTCCAGGACGCGGTGGCGGCCCGCGCGCGGGAGGTGTGGGAACTGCTTGAGCAGGGCGCCCACGTGTACGTCTGCGGCGACGGGCTGCGCATGGCCCCGGCCGTACGGCAGGCCCTGCTGGAGTTGTACCGGGACAGGACGGGCGAGGACGGCGCCGCCTGGCTTGCCGGGCTGGAGGCGGACGGGCGCTACCAGCAGGACGTGTTCGCCTGACCCGGGTTCCCCGCGCGGGGCGGTCACACCACGACGACCTGTGGAAAACCGAGCCACCCTTTAACGACAATTCGGACTTAATACTGCATTCTCGGATATAACCGCAGCATGTGCGACATGTCCGTGGAACATGCCGGAAACTTTTCCACGGCACTGTGAGAGCCACGGGAAAGGGGGCGGCATGCTGCTGCGACTGAGGGTGTCGTTGCCGGACCGGCCGGGCGGTCTCGGCCAGGTCGCGAAGGCGCTGGGGGCGCTGGGCGCGGACATCCTGCAGGTCACCGTGCTCGAACGCGAGGCCGGCCGGGCCGTGGACGACTTCACCGTCTCCTGGCCGGGCGCGGGCAGCGCGGCCGAGGCGCGCGAGCGGTTGTCCGCCATGCCCGGCGTACGGGTCGAGGGGGTCTGGGTCACCAGGGAAGTGCCCGGCTCCGCGCTCGACTACGACCTGCTGATGCACGTGGCCGCCGAGCCCGGCAGGGGTTTCGCCACGCTCGTGGACGCCCTTCCGGGGCTGTGCGGCGCGGAGTGGTCGATGGCGGTGGCCGACGGCGCCGTACGGCACGCCTCGCTGGCCGCGCCCGCCGAGTTCGACCTGCCGGAGTCCCCGCCGCGCGCCGTCACCATGGAGGCCGAGGAACTGCGGCTGATGTTGCTGCCCGTCGTCGCGGCGGGGCTGCACCTGGTCATCGCCCGCGCGGAGGGGCCGGAGTTCCACCGCGCCGAGGTGGAGCGGGCCGCGCGCATCGTGGACGTGGTCTCGAAGCTGGCCTCCCGCGCCGTCGTGGGGTGATTGACCGAACAATCATCTGGTCACTAACGTGGGCGTTCTGATCGTGTGAACAGGAGCCCTTCCCAGTGACCCTGCACGAGCCCGGAATCGGCCGTTACTACGAGGACTTCACCGTCGGGGACGTCTACCAGCACCCCATGGGCCGCACGATCAGCGAGGCGGACAACACCTGGTTCACGCTCCTGACCATGAACACGAACCAGAACCACTTCAACGCCCACCTCGCCGCCAAGTCACCCACCGGCAAGATCATCGTGAACTCCGGGCTCAGCGTGGCCATCGTGCTCGGCCTGTCCGTCATCGACGTCAGCCAGACCGCGATCATGAACCTGGGCTGGGACGGCATCAAGCTCACCCACCCGGTGTTCATCGGCGACACCCTCTACGCCGAGTCGAAGGTGACCGCGAAACGGGAGTCGAAGTCCCGCCCGTACGCCGGCATCGTCACCTGCCACACGCGCGGGCTCAACCAGGACGGCGACGAGGTCATGTCCTGGACGCGGACCGTCATGGTCTACCGGCGCGACGCCCCGCACGACAAGGGCTACTTCCCCCAGGCCAAGACCGGCCCGCTCTGAGGAGGCACATGGATTTCGAGCTGACCGACGAGCAGAAGGCGTTCAGGGAGACGCTGCGCGCGTTCGTGGACAAGGAGATCGTGCCGGTCGCGACCGAGTGGGAGCACTCGGGGCGCTATCCCGCCGAGATCGTCGAGAAGATGAAGCAGATGGGGCTGTTCGGCCTGTCCGTGCCCGAGGAGTACGGCGGCATGGACGCCGACATGGTCTCCTTCGCGCTGGTCTTCGAGGAGATCGCGCGCGGCTGGATGGGCGTCGCGGGCACGATCGGCTCCCACTCGCTGGCCTGCTGGATGATCAACCGCCACGGCACCGAGGAGCAGAAGCGGCTGCACCTGGCCGACCTGGCCGCCGGCACGCGCCGCACCGGCATCGCGCTGACCGAGCCCGGCGCGGGCACCGACCTGCAGGGCATCCAGACCCGCGCGGTACGCGACGGCGACCACTATGTCGTGACCGGCACCAAGACGTGGATCACCAACGCCCGGCACGCCGACCCGCTGCCCGTGCTGGTCAAGACCTCGGTCGAGGAGCCCGCGCACAAGGGCATGTCGGTGCTGCTGGTGGACCCGTCGTCGGCGGGCTTCGGCGTCAGCCGCGACCTGCCCAAACTCGGCTACAAGGGCACCGAGACCTGCGAGGTGGTGCTCGACGAGGTACGCGTGCCGGTCTCGTGCCTGCTCGGCGGCGTCGAGGGGCGCGGCATGCAGCAGGTGCTCGGCGGGCTGGAGATGGGCCGCATCAACATCGCCGCCCGCGCCGTCGGGGTCGCCCAGGCCGCGTACGACGCCGCGCTCGGCTACGCCCGCGAACGCACGGCCTTCGGACAGCCGATCGCCGACTTCCAGGCCGTCCAGCTCAAACTCGCCGACATGGCCACCGAGATCCAGGCCGCCCGGCTGCTCACGTACTGGGCCGCCTCCCGGGCCGACGGCGGGCAGCGGGTGGACATGGAGGCGGGCATGGCCAAGTACTTCGCCTCGGAGGTGGCGCTTAAGGCGTCGCTGGAGTCGATGCGCATCCACGGCGGGTACGGGTACTCGCAGGAGTACGTGGTCGAGCGCCTCTACCGGGACGCGCCGCTGATGGCGATCGGCGAGGGGACCAACGACGTCCAGCGCCTGGTCATCGCCCGGTCGCTGGTGTCGGGGAAGGGGAAGGTCGGCTGGTAGGCGGGGGCGGGCATCCTGATACAAAGGGATGAGCCGCGCCAGCGAGGGATGCCATGTCCGACCAGCGAGATCCCGCCCCGCACGGCCACGGCCACGATCATGGGCACGATCATGGGCATGGGCATGGGCATCGGCACGGTCATGGGCAGGATCATGAGCACGGGCATGAGCACGGGCATGAGCACGGCCATGGCCATGGGCGCGGTCGCGGGCGCCGGGGGATCGGGGCGGCGCTGGCCAGGGTCGCCCACGCCTTCGTTCCGCACAGCCACGACAGCGCCGGCAAGACCGACAGTGCCCTGGAGGGCAGTGACCGGGGCATGCGCGTGCTTGCCATCTCCTTCGCCGTCCTCATGGTCACCGCCGCCATCCAGGCGGTCATCGTGGTGGCCTCGGGCTCGGTCGCGCTGCTCGGCGACACGCTGCACAACCTGGCCGACGCGCTGACGGCCGTGCCGCTGGCGATCGCGTTCTCGCTCGGCCGCCGCGCCGCCAACCGCCGCTACACCTACGGGTACGGCCGCGCGGAGGACCTGGCGGGCATCGTCATCGTCGCGCTCATCGCCGGCTCGGCCGCCCTGGCCGGGTACGAGGCCATCATGCGACTGCTGGACCCCCAGGAGATCAGGGCCGTGGGATGGGTGGCGGGAGCGGCGCTGATCGGTTTCGCCGGGAACGAGTGGGTGGCCCGCTACCGGATCAAGGTGGGCCGCGAGATCGGCTCGGCCGCGCTGGTGGCCGACGGCCTGCACGCCAGGACCGACGGCTTCACCTCGCTGGCCGTCCTGCTCGGCGCGGGCGGCGCCGCGCTCGGCTTCCCCCTGGCCGACCCCATCGTGGGCCTGCTCATCACGGTCGCCATCTGCTTCGTCCTGCGCGACGCGGCCCGCGAGATCTACCACCGGCTGATGGACGCGGTGGATCCGTCGCTCGTGGACGACGCCGAGCGCATCCTGGCCACGGTCGCGGGGGTGCGGCGGGTGGAGTCCGTACGGCTGCGCTGGATCGGGCACGCGCTGCACGCCGAGGTGGACCTCCTCGTCTCCCATGAGATGTCGCTGGTGGCGGCGCACAGGGTGGCGGTCGAGGCCGAGCACCGGCTCATCCACGACCTGCCGCGCCTGAGGGCCGCCACCGTGCACACGGACCCGGACGGCCCGGCCGGCGCCGACCATCACGCCTCACTGACCTCCCACCGAACCGGCTGAACGTCCGCCGAACCGGCTGACCTCCCACCGAACCGGCTGAGCGTCCGCCGAACTGGCTGACCTCCCATCGAACCGGCTGAGCGTCCGCCGAACTGGCTGACCTCCCATCGAACCGGCTGAGCGTCCGCCGAACCGGCTGAGCGTCCGCTCCCGTATCACTTGAGCGTCCGCTCCCGTATCACTTGAGCGTCCGTTCCCGCGTCGCTTGAGGGTTCGACCCGCATCATCCGAAGATCCGACCCGCCGCATCACCGGTGCCGGAACGGGTAGGTTGAGGCGGGTGTCCGCCGCAGCCGTGCCCGCCGCCAATCCCGCCGCCGTCGGCCCTGCCGCCGCCTCCGCCACGAGGCTCGCCTGGCTGGATGCCCTGCGTGGCATCGGCGCGATGGCGGTGGTCGCCGAGCACCTGCTGCCCTGGTTCCTGCCCGGCCTGCGGCCCTACTGGTTCAACCTGGGCGTCTACGGGATCCTGGTGTTCTTCCTGGTCAGCGGCTACATCATCCCGGCCTCGCTGGAGCGTCACGGCGACGTCCGCGCCTTCTGGATCAGCCGGTTCTTCCGCCTCTACCCCCTCTACCTCGCCGCCATCGCCCTCGTGCTGGCCCTGGCGTGGTGGGTGCCGGTACGCGATGAGGTGGCGCGCGACGGGAGCGCGGTGGCGGCGCACGCGACCATGCTGCTGGACGTCGTCAGCGTCGGCGGCGTGGTCGACACCATGTGGACGTTGTCGTACGAGATGGTGTTCTACCTGCTGGTCACGGCGCTGTTCCTGACTCGGGGGCATGAGCGCAGCGGGCTGCTGTCGATGGTGTTCGCGGCGGTGGCCGTGGTGGTCGGGCTGGTCACGTCGGGCGCGGTGCTGACCGGCGGGTGGCCGGCGTACGTGTCGGGCGTGGTGTTCGCCGTCGGGCTGGCGGCCGTGGTGGCGGGCAGGTTCCGTACGGCGGCGGCGTGCGTGCTCGGCGTCATGGCGCTGGTGTTGCTGGTGTTCAGCAGCCGGGTGCCGTGGCTGGGCGTGGCGGTGGTGGCGGTGATGTTCGCGGGCACGGCCATCTACCGGTGGGAGCGTGGCACGGGCCGGCTGTGGCCGGTGGCGGTGACCACGGCGCTGGTGGCGATCTCGCCGCTGTGGGCCATCACCAGTGGCTGGTGGTGGGTGCGGACCGACGTGTGGATCACCACGATCGCGCTGGCGGCGGCCACGTTCGCGGGCGGGATGGCGCTGCGCGGGCGGCGGCTGCCCCGGGTCCTCGTGTGGTTCGGGCTGATCAGCTACTCGCTCTACCTGGTGCACCATCCGGTGCTGAAGTACTTCGTGGCGGTCAGCGGGGATCTGCGGGCGGCCGCGCTGCCGTACCAGCTCGGCATGGCGGCGCTGGCCGTCGGGCTGGTCGTGGGCGTCAGCGCGCTGACCTACCGCTACATCGAGCGGCCCATGCAGTCGCTGGGCCGCCGCGTGTCACGCCGATACCGCAGCCGTCTCCAGAGCGCCGGCCTCCAGAGCACCGGTCTCCAGAGCGCCGGCCTCCAGAGCGCCGGTCCCCCCAGCGCGGGTCTCCAGGGCGGCGGGGCTCTCCAGGGCGGCGACCAGGCGCGGGTCGCGGGACAGGGCGCGGGCGACGACGGGGTCCTCGGCCAGGAGGAAGGCCAGGTGCCTGACCGCGTGCGCGACCACGTTGGCCAGCCCGACCCGCTCGGGTGACGGCGTCGCGGGGGCCCGGCCCCTGACGATCTCCAGCACGGGCACCTCGATCGCGGGCAGCCACGGCTCGGGATCGGGACAGACCGCGTACGTCAGCACATAACCCTCGTCCGGCTCGTGACGCCAGCTCGTGGAGTGCACGACGGTGCCGGACGTGCCGGCCGCCACGCCACTCAGCCTGCGGGCCGTCTCGTCGGGGCTTTCACCGTGTAGCGGCTGGGTAATGGCATGTCTGTACGCCCAGCGCCCATCGGGCCCCACCCGTAGCATGAGCGTCTCAACCGAGACCACGTGTCTTCCCGTCACCGGCACCAACTTACTGCCAATCATGCGCAAGTGCGTTCCATAGGCATTCGTCTCCTGCTCTTGAAACTTCGCGGTGGGCCGGGTTGTAGTCGATGGCGTGCGAGAGAGAAGGTAGACATCCATGCCCGGTTTGCTGGTGCTGATGGGGTCGGGTGAGACGAGCCCGACCATGGTCGAGATCCACCGCGCCGCGGCGCGGTCGCTGCGCGCGGGGGCTCGGGCCGTGCTGCTCGACACTCCCTACGCCTTCCAGGAGAACCGCGCCGACATCTCCGCCCGCGCCTGCCGTTACTTCGCCCACAGCGTCGGCCTGGATGTCGAGGTGGGGGCCGCGATCACGGGCGCCGACTGGGTGTTCGCGGGGCCGGGCAGCCCCACGTACGCGCTGGAGCGGTGGGCCGAGTCCGGCGTGGCCGGCGATCTGCGGGCCAGGATCCGCGCGCGCACGGGGGTGACCGTACTGGCCTCGGCGGCGGCCTGCACGGCGGGGCTGGCCACCGTACCGGTGTACGAGATCTACAAGGTGGGCGCGGAGCCGCACTGGCGTGAGGGCGTGGACCTGCTGGAGCCGCTTGGGCTGCAGGCGGTGCTGATCCCGCACTTCGACAACGCCGAGGGCGGCACCCACGACACGCGCTACTGCTACCTGGGTGAGCGCCGGCTGTCGCGGATGGAGCGCGAGCTGCCGCCCGGCACGGCGGTGCTCGGGCTGGACGAGCACACGGCGCTCTTCATCGACCTGGGCGACGAGTCGGTACGGGTGGCGGGCCGGGGCGCGCTGACCGTGCGGCGGATGGGTTCGTGCACGGTCCTGGCCGCGGGGACCCGTACCAGCCTCGCCGAACTGCGCCGCCTGGCCGAGGGCGGCACGGACCTGCCCATCCCGCCCGAGCCCGAGCCGGAGGCCGCGCCCGCCGAGGTGACGCTGGAGGAGTCGATCCGCTCGTGCGAGGAGCTGTTCGAGGCCGCCGCGGACCGGCCCGACCTGGTGGCGGCGGCGCAGGCCGTGCTCGACCTGGAGGCGGAGATGGTCAAGTGGGCCGCCGACACCGAGGAGGACTCGGGCGGGGTGGAGCAGGCCAGGGAGCTGATGCGGCTGCTGATCGCCCGCCTGGGCGAACTGGCCTCAACGGCGAGCCGGCGCTCACTGGGATTGCCCGTGCTGGTGGAGCCGCTGCTGGAACTGCGGGCCGAACTGCGCGGGAAGGGCTGCTACGACCTGGCGGACGCGCTACGAGAGGCGATGGCGCGCGGCGGGATCGCAGTCGAGGACACCCCAGAGGGACCCCGCTGGACCGCGTCCTCCTGACACCGACTCCGGCGGATGACGAACGGTGACGACAAAGCCACGGTAATGTGATCTCGTCACTCGACGTGCTCGAACGGGCACAATCGGCTTCCCATGGTTGTCAGTGCGAGGTTCTTATGCATGGAAGGCGATGAGACGATGACCGCCCTGCCGGATGACGGCTGGCTGTGTGCCCATCCGCCGCCCGGGCGGGTCAGGCTCTTCTCCATGCCAAGCGCCCGGGATCAGTACACCGTGGAGGACTGGCTCAAGCTCCCCGAAATTGAGGAGCGGATCGAGTTGGTCGACGGGAGTTTCCTGGTGAGTCCCATGCCCGGCTACGATCACGCGATCGCCGCCAAGCGCCTGCTGAGCATCCTGGATGATGCACGCCCGCAGGACTGCGAGGTCGTGGAGACGGGCAACCTCCAGGTGGGCGAAGATGGCTTGATCCCCGACATCGTGGTGGGTCGTTCCGAGGCGATGCTCTCCGGGGTGACCAGGTTGTCGTCGAGCAGCGTCACTTGCGTCGTCGAAATCGTCAGTCCGGGCCTTGGCGCGCGTCGGCGGCACTACGACATGAAGCCGCCCAAATACGCCGCGGGCGGCATCCCGTTCTTCATGAGGGTTGAGTTGCAGGGCGACCCGGCGCCACGGGTCGAGGTGTTCCGGCTCGGTGCCCATGGCTACGAGCTGCTCGCGGAGGCCAAGGCGGGAGACACGCTCACGGTCGACCTGCCGTTCCGGATCGCCTTCGATCCCGCCGCGCTCACCGGTTCGCGCAGGTAGGCGTTACCGGCGTGGGGGGTCGATGCGGGCGCCGTCCTGGGTGAAGATCATGATGCGGGAGAGGTCCACCGCCACCTTGGCGGCGTCGCCCGCGCGCCAGATGGGCCGGTTGCCCAGCCGGATGATCAGGTCGGAGCGGCGGTGGATGCCGCTGTTCGGGTGCTGGCCGGTCTGCTCCTGCTCCTGCGGCGCCTGCTCCTCCTCCTCGCGGGTCAGCAGCCGCCGCACCAGCCCGGACAGCTTGCCCGACCCGTTCCTGCCGCCGTTGCGCCGCCCGCCGCGCCCGCGCGGGTCCGGCGGCTCGGGCACCGGCACGGCCGGCATCCCGCACTCCAGGTAGGCCAGCCACTCGTGCCCGTGGTACTCCAGCGTCCTGACCCGCCCGTAGAACGAGGGCCCCTCGTACGACTCCGGCACCGGCGCCAGCCCGTCCGGCCGCATCCCGACCAGCACTTGCCCGCCCGTGTGCTGCGAGATGGCGTACGCCCTGGGATCGCTCCAGGGCATCGTGAACTGATGAGGGCCGAAATCGAGCATCACATACTGGTTCTGCGGCGTCCTGACACCGGCCGCCAACAGGTTCAACTGCTGGGAGTTGAGAAAAGCGGCCACGAAAGCCGTCGCTGGATCGTTGTAAATCTGGGCCGGAGTGCCGACGTCCTGCAGGACCCCGCGATTCAGAATCGCGATCCTGTCCGCCAGCGTCAGGGCCTCCACCTGGTCGTGCGTGACGTAGACCGTGGTGACGCCGAGCGACCTGACCAGCGCCGAGATCTCCATCCGCAACTCGGTGCGCATGCCGGCGTCCAGGTTGGACAGCGGCTCGTCCATGAGGAACAACTTCGGCTGCCGCACGATCGCCCGCCCCATCGCCACCCGCTGCCGCTGCCCGCCCGACAGCGTGCCGGGCCTGCGTTCCAGCGTCTCGCCGATGTGCAGCGCCTTGGACAGTTCGGTGACCCGCTCGCGTACCAGCGCCGGGTCGGCCTTGGCGATCTCCAGCGGGAAGGCGATGTTCCCGCGGACCGTCCTGTGCGGGTAGAGGGCGCCGTTCTGGAACACCATCGCCACGTCGCGGTCGCGCGGAGCCAGGTGGTTGGCGATCTCCCCGTCCAGCCAGAGGTCCCCTTCGGTGATCTCCTCCAGGCCGGCGATCATGCGGAGTAACGTGGACTTGCCACACCCCGAGGGGCCGAGGAGGACGAGGAACTCGCCGTCGCTCGCTTGGAGGCTCAGCCGGTCGACTGCCAGGTAGTCGCCCGGATACACCTTGGTCACTTTGTCGAGAACGACCGAGCTCATGGCCCCACTACCTTGCGCGCGTGTCACCTGTGACGAGGCTGATAGAAGAGGTAGTACATCGCGCCTTAACGCTACATGTCCACCCTTGACATAAAAGATTCTCTTGTCTGGGCGTTTCGGACGGGTGTTTTGGGCATCCCTACACCTTCCTTTCCCAATCTGTGGCGTGTGGAAGGACTTGCGTAAAGTTGCGGAAAGAGCTTTCATAGTCGGAACGTTCGGGGGATGACTTCGGGGGAAACCATGACCGCTTGGTGGCGGAACGCCGCGATTTACCAGGTCTACGTGCGCAGCTTCGCCGACGGCAACGGCGATGGGATCGGTGACCTGATCGGCGTTCGCGATCGCCTGCCGTACCTGGCGGGGCTGGGTGTGGACGCCATCTGGCTGACCCCGTTCTACACCTCGCCGATGGCGGACTTCGGCTACGACGTGGCGGACTACCGCGACGTGGACCCGCTGTTCGGCACGCTCGCGGACGCCAAGGCGCTCATCGACGAGGCCCACGGCCACGGCCTGCGGGTCATCGTGGACGTCGTGCCCAACCACACCTCCTCCGCCCATCCCTGGTTCCAGCAGGCGCTGCGCGGCGAGCGGCGCGACCGCTACATCTTCCGCGACGAGCCCAACGACTGGGAGTCGATCTTCGGCGGGCCCGCGTGGACGCAGGTCGAGGACGGGCAGTGGTACCTGCACCTGTTCGACCCGTCCCAGCCGGACCTCGACTGGGACAGCGCGGAGGTGCGCGGGGAGTTCGAGTCGATCCTGCGCTTCTGGCTCGACCTGGGCGTGGACGGCTTCCGCGTCGACGTGGCGCACGGCATGGTCAAGCCGGCGGGCCTGCCCGACGTCGGCCACGGCAACCAGGCCACGATGGTCGGCAGGGAGCCGGTGCCGTTCTTCGACAACGACGGCGTGCACGAGATCCACCGCGCCTGGCGGCGGGTGCTCGACTCCTATCCGGGCGAGCGGATCGGCGTGGCCGAGGCGTGGGCGCCGACGCCCGAGCGGCTGGCCAGGTACGTCCGCCCCGACGAGTTGCACCAGGCGTTCAACTTCCACTACCTGTTCGCGCCGTGGGAGGCCGCGGAGCTGCGTACCGTGATCGACTCCTCGCTGGCCACCGCCGGCTCGGTCGGCGCGCCGACCACCTGGGTGTTGTCGAACCACGACGTCAAGCGGCACGTCACCCGCCACGGCAGCCTGGCCAGGGCCCGCGCCGCCGCGCTGCTGACGCTCGCCCTGCCCGGCTCCGCCTACCTCTACAACGGCGAGGAGCTCGGCCTGCCCGAGGTGCTCGACCTGCCGGCCGAGTTGTGCCAGGACCCGCAGCGGCTGCGCGACCCCGACAGCGGGCGCGACGGCTGCCGCGTGCCGCTGCCCTGGACGCGCGAGGGCGGCTGGGACGAGCCGTGGCTGCCGATCCCCGAGGCGTGGGGCGAGCTGAGCGTGCAGGCCCAGCAGGGCGTGCCGGGCTCGACGCTGGAGTTGTACCGGCAGGCGCTGCACCTGCGCCGCGACCTGGACTTCGAGCGGGACGACGCGCTGGTCTGGCACGACTCGCCCGAGGGCACGCTCATCTTCTCCAGGACCCTGTCCGAAGGCACGTTCGTCTGCGCCGTCAACCTCACCGCGACGCCCGTGGACTTCGGCGTCGAGGGGCGGCTCCTGCTCGCCTCCGATGTCCCCGGAGCAGCGGATTCGACGGCCTGGTGGAAAGTAAAGTAGCTGCCATGAACGGTCACGCTCGCCTAGCCGACATCGCCGCCCAGGCCGGGGTGAGCGAGGCCACCGTCAGCAGGGTGCTCAACGGCAAACCCGGCGTCTCTGCCGCCACCCGTCAGGCGGTGATGACCGCGCTCGACCTCATGGGCTACGAGCGCCCGCCCCGTCTGCGGCAACGCAGCAACGGGCTGATCGGCCTGGTGACGCCGGAGCTGGACAACCCGATCTTCCCCGCCTTCGCGCAGGCCATCGAGAAGGCGCTGACCCAGCACGGCTACACGCCCGTGTTGTGCACCCAGCTGCCCGGCGGCGCGCCCGAGGACGAGTTCACCGAACTGCTGGTCGATCGGGGCGTCAGCGGCATCGTGTTCGTCTCAGGGCTGCACGCCGACACCACCGCCAGGATGGACCGCTACACCCGCCTGACCGACCGCGGGCTGCCGATCGTGCTGGTCGACGGCTACAGCGAGCACATCGACGCGCCCTTCATCTCGCCCGACGACCGCATGGCCGCGCGGTTGTCGGTGCAGCACCTGGTGGACTCCGGCCACGAGCGCATCGGCATCGCGCTGGGGCCTCGCCGGTTCGTGCCGGTGATCAGGAAGATCGAGGGATTCAAGCAGGCCATGGCGCAACTGCTCGGCGCGGACGACGTGGAGGACCAGATCTCGCACTCGTTGTTCTCGGTCGAGGGCGGCCAGGCCGCCGCCGCGCAACTGCTCGCGCGCGGCTGCACCGGCATCGTGTGCGCGAGCGACCTCATGGCGCTGGGCGCGATCCGCGCGTGCAGGCAGCAGGGGCTGTCCGTGCCGGGCGACGTGTCCGTGGTCGGGTTCGACGACTCGCCGCTGATCGCGTTCACCGACCCGCCGCTGACCACCGTGCGCAAGCCGATCGGCGCGATGGCGTCGGCGGCCGTGCAGACGCTGCTCGAAGAGGTCAACGGCGCGCCCGCCAAGCACGTCGAGCTGATCTTCCAGCCGGAGCTCGTCGTACGCGGCTCCACCGGCTCCGGCCCCCTCGTCAACCGATGACCACCGACGTCCTGGTCCTCGGCGGCTCCGGCGTCGACTCGACCGTCTACGTGCCCGAACTGCCCCTGCCCTACCGCGACACCTACCACGTGCCCCCGATCGTGGACCGGATCGGCAACACCGGCTCCGGCGTGGCGCTCGGCTGCCACGCGCTCGGGCTCGGCGTCACCTTCGCCGACCTCATCGGCGACGACCCGCAGGGCGCGCTGATCCGCCACGCGCTGCGCGACCTCGACTGCCGCTGGGGCACGGCCCGGGCGGGCACCACGCGCAGCGTCCTGCTCGTCGGCCCCGACGGGCGGCGCACCTCGCTGCACGACCCGAAGGCCACGCCGGGCGAGCGCCTGCCCAGGCCGCTCTACGCGGGCGTCCGCGCCCGCCACGCGCACATGTCGATCACGGACCGCTGCCGCGACGTCTTTCCCGACCTGGCGGGCATGCCCGTCTCCACCGACCTGCACGACTGGGACGGCGTCAACGACTACCACAAGGACTTCGCCTACGGCTGCGACCTGGTGTTCCTGTCGGCGACCGCCCTCCGCGACCCGGCCGCCGCCATGCGCGACATCATCGCGCGCGGGCGCGCCCACACCGTCGTGTGCACGCGCGGCGCCGACGGCTGCCTCGTCCTGACCCGCGACGGCGCCGGCGGCGTGCGCGCCTTCCCGGCCGAGCCGCCGCCCGCCCCCGTGGCCGACAGCAACGGCGCGGGCGACGCGTTCGTCTCCGGATTCCTGTACGGCACGTTGCGCGGCAGGCCGCTGGAGGAGTGCGTACGGCTCGGCGCGATCGCCGGCGCGCACGCCTGCACGGTGCCGGGCACGCACGAGTCCCCGATCACCGAGGCGCTGCTCCTGGCCAGGGCTCAGGTCTCCGCCGGCTGAGGGCGGTCCAGCTCCCGCCAGGCCCGGCAGACGAAGGGCGGCACGGAGACCAGCAGGAAGACGCCGGCGAAAACGAAGAGCGTGGTGCTCAGGCCGGTGAACTCGGTCAGCGAGCCGGCCAGCAGCCCGCCCATCGGCATGCCCACGTACGCGGCGGCCGACATGGCGCCGATCACCCGGGCCCGCAGCGGGGCGGGGGTCCGGGAGTACTGCAGGATGCCCAGGATGGGATTGATCGCCCCCGCGGCGAACCCGGACACCGCGGTCACGGCGAGCGCCACGGGTAACGGCGCGCCCAGCGCCAGCGCCAGCACGCGCGGCACCCCGGCCACCAGGAAGCACCATCCGAACGTGAGCCGCATGGGTAATCGGCCGCCGACCGCCCCGTACACGATGGTCCCGGCCATCGCCCCCGCCCCCAGCACGCCGGCTAGCAGGCCGAACGCACGGGGGTCGCCGGCCACGTCGCGCGCGTACAGGGCCAGCAGCACCTGCGTCACGCCCGCGTCGAGCAGGTTGGTCACCACGATCATCCCGGTGGCGCTGAACTGCAGCCGGTCCCGCCGCAGGAAGGCCAGCCCGGCCCGCAGGTCGCCCGCGTACCCGCCGGAGTCGCGCCTGTGCCGCTTCATGCGCGGGATCCCCACGCCGACCAGCAGCGCGGACAGCAGGAACGTCACCCCGTCCACCAGCAGCAGGGTGCTCGGCCCGATCCACAGGATCAGCACCCCGGCCAGCGGCGCGCCCACCATCGAGGCTCCCCGGTGGACGCCGTCGTAGGCCGCCGTGGCCCGTTCGAGGCCCACACCGGCCGCCGCCGCCAGGTCGGGCAGCATGGCCTTGCGCGCGGTCTCGCCCGGGGTGGCCGCCAGCCAGCGCAGGAAGAGCAGCACCAGCAGGAACGGGTAGCTGAGCCCCGTGGTGAGGAAGAGCACGGGGATGGTCAGCACGATGAGGCCGCTGACCAGGTCGGACAGCATGCTGCCCGCACGGTGGCCGACCCGGTCGACGAGTGTGCCGCCGAAGGCGGCGGAGATGACGATGGGGAGGGTCGTGGTGAACGAGGCCACTCCCGTCAGTACGGCACTGCCGGTGGTCTCCAGCACGAACCACGGGACGGCGAGGACGGACAGGACGTTCCCGGTGACGGAAAGAGCGTTGGCGGCCAGCAAGATGATGAATGAACGCCTCACAAGCAATGCCCCCGCATCGATCGCCCGCTTTAGCGTCACTCATGGGCGTCTTGTGGCCAAGAGGGCCTGTTTGACCTAAGTTCGCGCGTCAGAGCCTGATAAGTCGGGACATTTAATAGTATTATTTCCGCCGAAAGTCCTGGAAAGAGGTGGGTTTTGAGCGTCGTGGTGTGCGGCGAGACGATGCTGCTGATGCTGGCCGAGCCGGGGATCCCGCTGGAGCGCGCCACCGCGTTCCGCCGCTCGATCGCCGGCGCGGAGAGCAACGTGGCGGCGGGGCTGGCCAGGCTGGGCCACGAGGTGCGCTGGCTGGGCCGGGTGGGCGCGGACCCGGCGGGCAGGGCCGTGCTGGCGCAGTTGCGCGCCGAGGGCATCGACACCCGCCACGCCGTCGTCGACCCCGACGCCCCGACCGGGCTGCTGCTGCGCGACAGCCACCCGGCCAGGGCCATCGACGTGCAGTACTACCGCGCGGGCTCGGCCGCCTCCCGGCTGACGCCCGGCGAGCTGACCGCCGAGATGGTACGCGGGGCGCGGCTCGTACACGTCACCGGCATCACGCCGATGTTGTCCGACACGGCGCACCGGGCCACGCTCCGGCTGCTCGACCTGGCGGCCGAGGCGGGCGCGCCGGTCTCGTTCGACCCGAACATCAGGCTCAAGCTCGGCACGCCCGAACGGTGGCGCGAACGTGTGGCGCCGCTGCTCGGGCGCGCCGACGTGGTGCTGGCGGGGGAGGATGAGCTGGAGCTGCTGGAGGTGGACCCGGCGGGGCTCGGCGGGCTGGTCGTGGTCAAGCGGCGCGACAAGTCGGCCACGTGCGGCGAGCTGCGGCAGGAGGCGTTCACCGTGCCGCTGACCGATCCCGTCGGCGCGGGGGACGCCTTCGCCGCCGGGTTCCTGTCCGGGCTGCTGCGCGGGGTGCCGCGGGAGGTGTGCCTGCGTGAGGCGGCGGCCGTCGCGGCACTCGTGGTGCAGTGTGCCAACGACATCGACGGGCTGCCCGACCGGGCCGGCCTCGACCGCGCGCTGGCCGCGTTCACCGACGCCGTGGACACCGTCCACCGTTAGATGTCGTGGACACCGTCCACCGTTGGAAGCCCTGAAACCGTCCGCCCTTGGAAAGGGAGTCATGTACCGCTGGGAGATCGTCCAGGCCGTCACCGAGCAGCGCGTGTTCGGCATTGTCAGGAGCGCCGGGCCGCAGGAGGCGGTGGCCGCCGCCGAGGCCGTGCTCGACGCCGGGCTGAAGGCGGTGGAGGTGGCGCTCACCACGCCGCGCGCGCTCACCGCCGTCGCGCGGCTCACCGAGCAGCGGCCCGAGGCCCTCGTCGGCGCCGGCACGGTGCTGGACGCGGCCGCCGCCCGCGCCGCCGTGGAGGCCGGGGCGCGCTTCCTCGTCTCGCCCAACCTGCATCCCGAGGTGATCCGCGCGGGGCACCGCTATGGCGTGCCGGTCTTCCCCGGTGTGACGACCCCGACGGAGATCGTACGGGCCCTGGAGGAGGGCGCCGACGCCGTGAAGATCTTCCCGGCTTCGGTCGTGTCGCCGTCCTGGTTGCGTGATGTACGTGCCGCGCTGCCCCAGACTCCGGCGATCCCCACGGGCGGGGTGACCCTGGACAACGCGCAGGAGTGGATCGAGGCCGGCGCCGTGGCCTGCGGCATGGGCTCGGCGCTGACCTCGGGCGGCGCACAGGCGGCGGGGGAGCGGGTCACGGCGCTGCTCGCCCGGCTGGCACAGGCCCGCTGACCGGCTCTCAGGCAGGTCCGCTGTCCGCTTTGCAAGCAGGCCAGCTGACCGCTTTCAGGTCGGTGTGGTGGCGGCCAGGGTCCACAGCTCGTCCGCTATCGACGGCCACAGGTCGCGGGGCAGGTCGTGGCCCATGCCCGGGTAGAGCTTCATGCGCGCGCCCGGGATGGCGTCGGCGATCGCCCGGGACGCGCCGACCCGCACCATCGGGTCGGCCTCGCCGTGGATGACGAGCGTGGGCGCGGTGATGCCGGCCAGCCTCGGCAGCAGGTCGCCGGCCGCCCGGAAGGCGCGGAACTGGCGCATCAGGCCGGGACCGGGGTCGGGGCGCCGGTCGTAGGAGGTCAGGCCCATCTGCCGCCACATCTCCTCGTCGAACGGGTAGCCGGGTGAGGCCGCCGACCGTGCCATGTCGGTGAGGGCCCGCGCGGAGCCCTCCCGGCCGGGCGGGTAGCGCCGCAGCAGCTTGCCGAGCATCGATCGCACGGCCGCCCCGGTGTGCACCTGGCCGCGCCGCGATCCCGCGTACGCGGCGGCGAGCCCGAGCGTGCGCACCCGTTCGGGGCGGCGCAGCGCGACGAGTTGCGCGATGGTCCCGCCGACCGCCGCGCCGAACAGGTGGGCGCCCTCCCAGCCGAGCGCGTCCATGACGGCCACGGCGTCGTCGGCCATGTCCGCCAGCTCGTACGCCGCGCCCTTCCTCCCCCTGAGCAGGCCCGGCCGCCCCCGCCGGGTGAGCTGCGAGGACAGTCCCGCGTCCCGGTTGTCGTACCTGACCACCGCGAACCCCTTGGCCCCCAGCGCGTCGCAGAACCCGTCCGGCCACGCCACCATCTGCAGACCCATGCCCATAATCAGTAACAGGGGCTCCCCGTCCCGCGCCCCCATGCGTTCGTAGGCCAGCTCCAGCTCGCTGTTCCGCGCCCATTCGATCGGCATCGCCGCCTGCCCCCTTTTTTTTAATGCATGCGCATTGTAAACAGGCCGCGCCCGTTTATTCAATGCGACTGCATGAGAAAGGGGGTGGCGCTCATCCGGACATCGGGTGCCATATATGCTCACTCGCGATCTATGTGTAACGACCGGGAGGCTGCCCGATGACCGTCGCCGTTCACGTCGGCCCCGAACCCGTACCCGCCCTCATCGACGCCGTACGCCGTGCGGGCGGCCGCCTCGTACCGCTGGCGGAGGCCGAGGCGATCGTCTACTTCGGCAACGACGACCCCGACGAGGTGCGCTCCATGCTGCACGAGGGCATCCGCTGGGTGCAGCTCCCGCACGCGGGCGTCGAGCGGTGGGCCGACGCCGGAGTCATCACCGACCATCCCGTCTTCACCGCCGCCACCGGCTCCTACGGGCCGCAGGTGGCCGAGCACGCGCTGGCCCTGATGCTGGCCGCCGCCCGCGAACTGCACCGCATGGCCAGGGCCACGTCCTGGGGGCCCAAGACCTCCAGGGAACTGGCCGGCTCCACGGTCGCGATCGTCGGCTGCGGCGGCATCGGGCGGGCGCTGATCGCGCTGCTGAAGCCGTTCGGCTGCCGGATCGTGGCGGTCACCGACAGCGGCGAGGTGCCCGGCGCGGCCGAGATCCTGCCGCGCGCCCGCTACCGCGAGGCGCTGCCCGAGGCCGACTACGTGGTCGTCGCGGCGCCCGCCACGCCCGGCACCAGGGGGATGCTCGGGGCGGAGGAGTTCGCTCTCATGCGGCAGGACGCGTGGCTGGTGAACGTGGCCAGGGGCAGTCTCGTCGTCACCGATGACCTGGTGGAGGCGCTGCGCGCGGGCCGCATCGGCGGGGCGGCGCTGGACGTCACCGACCCGGAGCCGCTGCCGGACGGGCATCCGCTCTGGGAACTGGACAACGTGCTGATCACGCCGCACTCCGCGAACCCCCGCCCCGCCTACTGGCGCGGCCTGTCCGAGCGGGTCACCTCGAACGTGCGGCGCTTCGGCGCGGGCGCCCCGCTGGAGGGCGTGGTCTCCCCGAAACAGGGCTTCTGATCTCAGGTGCTAATCAAGGCCGGCGGTGCGGGCTGCTCCAGGCCGGGCAGTGCGGGCTAGTCCAGGTTGAGCCTGGCTCCGGTGCTCAGCCCTGAGTCGTGCACCTCCAGGCTCGCCGGTTCGAGGCCCTTCGGCAGTTCGAACACCAGCGCGCCGGTGAACGCCTGACCCGCCTCGATGCGGATCGGCGTGATCTCCTTGCCGCTCTTGTCGAGCAGCTTGGTGCCGCCGTGCGACTCGTCGTCCTCGTCGATCAGCTTCTGCTGGCCGGGATAGAGCACCCTGGCCTCCTGGCCGACGTTCTTCACCTGTAAGCCGATCTGGCAGGTGCGTTTCGTCGCGCCCTTGGCCGGCTTGGGACACTTCGCACCCGTCACGGCGAAGCTCAGCTTGCCGTCCATGACCGGGCCGTCCGCACCGGAGGCGGGCGAGCCGTTGAACATCCACAACAGCCCGGCGATCAGCAGCACCATCAGCACGGCCGCGACCACCATCACGGTCAGGCAGCCCGCGAACACGCCCCGCTTGGGCCGCGCGGGCCGGTAGCCGGGCAGCGGTCCCTGACCGGTGGTCGAGTGGTGCGGCAGCGGCCCCTGACCCGTCTGGTGCGGGTGCGGCACCCGCCCGGTACCCGGGACCGGGCCGGTCCGCTCGGGGTTCGGCGGCGGCACGCGCCCGGCACCCGGCACGGGACCTGTCCTCTCAGGGTGCGGCGGCTGTTGCTGCGGCATGCGGACCCCACCGGGGCCCGTACGCTCCGCGGGAGGCGGTTGTTGCGGCCTGCGGACGCCGCCGGGTCCCGTTCGTTCGGCGGGAGACGGTTGTTGCGGCCTGCGGACGCCGCCGGGACCTGTCCTCTCGGCGGGAGGCGGCTGCTGGGGCATCCGGACCCCGCCGGGACCCGTTCGCTCGGCGGGAGGCGGTTGCTGGGGTGGGCGGGACGCGCCGGGGCCCGGTCGTTCGGCCTGCGGCCGGGGCTGCTCGGGGTGGCGTGCGGGCCGGGGCGCCTGGGCGGGGTGGGGAGCCTGGGCGGGCCGGTCCACGGGCGGCGGGGGCGGCATCAGCGGGCCGAACTCCGACGGGTTCCACGTGTTGGTCAGGTGCTTGGTGGCCGCGAGCTGCGCCGCGGGCTCGTCGGCCGCCTCCACCAGCTCAAGCAGGAGCTGCCGGGCGGCGGGCCGCCGCGCCGGGTCGGGGTGGATGGCCGCGGCGACCAGCCGGTCCAGCGGCGCGGGCAGCCCGCGCAGGTCGGGCGGCGCCTGCCGGGCCCTGGCCGCCATCACGTACGCGTCCCCCTCGCCGAACGGATGCCCGCCCAGCCCGGCGTAGGCGATCAGCGACCCCCACGCGAACACGTCACCCGCCGGACTCGTACGCCCCTCGAAGACCTGTTCGGGAGCGATCCACCCGGGAGTGCCCATCACCATGCCGGCGTTGGTGTGCCGGGAGTCCACGTGCGTCGAGCGCGCCAGCCCGAAGTCGATCACCCGCGGCCCGGCCAGCGTCAGCATCACGTTGGCCGGCTTGAGGTCGCGGTGCACCAGCCCCGCCGCGTGGATCGCGGTCAGCGCGGCGGCCACGCCCACGGCCGCCGCGTGCAGCACCGACGGCGACAGCGCGCCGTGCTCGATGAGGTGGTCCTCCAGCGAGATGCCGTCGATGTACTCGGTGACGAGGTAGAGGACGCCGTTGTCCTCGCCGTGGTCGAGCACGCGCGCCGTGCAGAACGAGGCCACCTTGCGCGCGTTGGACACCTCTTCGTGGAAACGCGCCCGGTAGACGGGGTCGGCGGTGTAGTCGCGCCGGATCGCCTTGAGCGCCACCCGCGGGCCGTCGGCCGCCTTGGCGAGGTAGACCACGCCCATGCCGCCGGAGCCGATACGGCTGATCAGCTCATAAGGGCCGATCGCCGGCGGGTCATCCGGCTGCAGAGGAGTGCCTCCGGAGCGCCCCAACGTCGCCGCCCTCTCGCCGTCGTCATCCCTTCTCAAACCGAACCGTTCCTCCCGCCGGTTCGTTCCGCTGGCAACCCGAATGGCAACCCGAACCGTTCCGCCGCCTGGCATCCCGTTTGTACCCCAGACTCTAACGGAGACAGGGCCTGTCCGTCGGCCACTAACCCCCAGCGGGGTCGCGTCGTGCGGCCCGCATCGTCACCCGCAGCCGCGCCACGTCGATCGCGTGGGGCAGCGGGCGGTGCGGTGAGAGCAGCCGGCCGACCGGCTTGGGGCGGGCCACCCGCAGGATGCCGCCCAGGAAGGCGGTGCCGACCGCGAGGGTCAGGTGCACGCCGCCGCAGCCCGGCATGGCCCACCACTCGTCGGCGGCGGTGCCGTCCAGCCAGATCTCGGGGGCGAAGGTGTTGGCGTACGGCAGGCGCGGGCTGCGCTGGTGGGCCGCGACCGGCACCAGGACGGTGGTGCCGGCGGGCAGGGTGCTGCCGTACCACTCGGTCTCGGCGGTGGTGACCCGCGACAGCGCCGGCACCGGCGGCCACAGGCGCAGCCCTTCACGCAGGCAGGCGCGCAGGTGGTCGGAGTTCTTGCGGGCGGCCTTGCGGTGGCCGGGGTGGGCGGCCAGCAGCGCCAGCGTCTGCGTCAGCCCCGCGGCGATCGAGCCGAGCCCCATCAGCCAGAACGCGGCCTGCATCAGCCCGCGCGACTCCAACTCGGGCGTCTCGGCGATCAGCCCGGCCAGGCTGCCCGGCTCGGCGCGGCGCAGGTGGTCGATGATGCGCGCGTCGTACCGGCCGGCCAGGATCTCCTTGCGCCGCCCCCGCCGCCACCGGCCCGCCCGCGTGATGCCGGTCAGCAGCCTGGTGAGCTCCTCGTCGCCGGCCGCGCCGTCGCCGTAGACGCAGCGCCTGGCCACCCGCTCCCAGCAGGCGTTGAGCCTCGGGTGCTCCACCACGCCTTCGGTCAGCGCCTTGGCCTCCTGCTGGGCGATCTCGATGAAGCGCGGGCGCAGCACGTCCGTGGGCAGGCCGAAAGGGCGCTCCTCCAGGGTGTGGGCGTAGGCGTCGTCCTCGCCCAGCACGCGCAGCGCGTCGCGCTTGGACATGACCAGCAGGGCCCGGCCGCGCGGGCCGCGTACCAGGACGGGGCGGCCGCCGTAGCGGGACTCCAGGGCGGTGAGCAGCGCCCGGGAGCGCAGCACGTCGCGGCCGGGCGTCACGTGGGGGGTGCCCGGCGGGACGAGGGCCGGCGCCAGGCGCAGGCTCTCCAGCAGGGTGGCCTTGGGCAGCCCCCTAGGCACGTGCGTGTTCCGGCGATCCGGGTGGGACGTTCATGACCTCGATGTGATCGTCCCGGGGATCGCGTTCGCAATGCGGGGTTTCGGTTACCGGAACACTTTCGGTCTCAAGATCTGTCAGTGTTCCGGTGACCGGAACGAGGTCATACGCCGAGGAGGGCGGCGGAGATGGCCTGGGCCGCGCCGCGTACCGAAATGCTCAGCTTGGCCAGCGGCGCCAGGTGGGCGGGCGCGGCCACGCCGAGCGACATGCAGATCCGGCCGCCGGGACCGAACACGGGAGCGGCCACGCAGGCCACGCCCTCGGTGTACTCCTCCTGCGAGTAGGCGATGCCGTGCCGGCGGACCTGGGCCAGCTCCCGTTCCAGCCCGGCCAGGCTGGTGATCGTGCGGCGCGTCATCCGCTCGAACGCGCCACGGGCCAGCAGTTCCTGGCGCAGCTTGGGATCGAAGGCCAGCAGCGCCTTGCCGGTCGCCGTGCAGTGCAGCGGCACCCGGTCCAGGCCGTCGGAGCGCGAGCAGACCCGGTTGTGGCCGTACAGGCGCTCGACGTAGCGGGCCTCCAGACCGGAGGGGACGGCCAGGTTGACCGTCTGCCTGGTGGTCTCCAACAGGTAGAGCAGGTAGGGCAGCACCACCTTGCGGGTGCCGGGGACACGGGCGCGGGTGATGCCCGTCATCGACTCCAGCAACTCGCCCGGCAGGTAGGCGTTGCCCACCCGCCGGGCCAGCTCGCGCGAGCACAACACGCCGAGTATCCGGTGCGCGGTCGACTTGGGCAGGCCCGTGCTCCGGCAGAGCTGCGACAGCGTGACCGGGCGGGAGGCCGCGCTGAGCGCGAGCAGGATGTCGATCCCCCTCTCCAGACTGCCGGGCTGGGACGCGGGGCGCTCGTCCGTCACCGCCTGCGCTTGACTGACCATTTCCGTCGGCATCAATTTCCCTTCGCTCTCCGAGTAGCGGAAGGGGGCTTCCCGGGGGCTCTCGTTTACCTTTGCTGGAGTACCCCGGCAGGCGGGCGCTGAATACCCGCTCAGCGCAGCTTGATGATCTCCGCGTACACGGAAACAGCCACCTCACCAGGCGTTCTGGCCCCTATGTCCAGACCCGCCGGAACATGAACCCGTTCTCCTCCCTTGATCCGCGCCAGCACCGCCGCGCCGCGCTTGCGACTGGCGATCAGCCCGATGTACGGCACCTGCCGCGCCAGCGCCTCGCGCAACACCGGTTCCTCGTCCACGCCGTGCGAGGCGACCAGCACGGCCGAGGTGTCCGCGGCCACGGGGCCGTCCCCCGACTCGACCGTGCAGCCCATCGCCTCGCCGACCGAGACGAAGGCCCGCGCGATGGGACCGTCGCCGTGCACGCGTACGAGCCTGGGCGGCAGCACGGCCTCCAGGAAGATCTCCAGCGTGCCGCCGGACAGGCACGGCTGCCCGACCGCGACCAGGCCCTCCTCCTCGTGCGGCGCCTCCGCCTCGGGGGTGATGCGCAGCAGCGTGGCCCGGCCGGTGCCCATCAGGCGCAGCCCCTGCGCCCGTACGGTGTCCGTCGCGCACACGCCGCCGACGAACCCCTCGATCGTCCCGTCGGGCAGCACCAGCGCGCGATCGCCCGCCTTCGCGCTGGTCGGGCGGAGCGCGCGGACGACGGTGGCCAGCACGTACGGCTCCCGACCTGACCGCAGCCGCGCCACCCGGTCATCCAGCGGCCCTTCCTTGGCAGCGGGGACCAGCGTCCCGCCGCGAGGACGGGGCGCCGGCATGCCGAGGAACTCGCTCACGGGATCGCCAGGTCCGTGCGGAACGGATCGCCGTTGATGACCCGCCACACGTTCGCGGGCGTGAGCGGCATGTCCGCGTGCCGCACCCCGTACGGTTGCAACGCGTCCACCACGGCGTTGACCACCGCCGCCGGCGAGCCGACCGTGGCCGACTCCCCGACGCCCTTGGCCCCGATCGGATGCGTCGGCGAGGGCGTCACGGTCTCGCCCAGCTCCCACGACGGGCACTCCATCGAGGTCGGCAGCAGGTAGTCCATGAACGAGGCGCCCAGGTGGTTGCCGTCCTCGTCGAACGCCATCACCTGCATGAGCGCCATGCCGACCCCGTCGGCCAGCCCGCCGTGCACCTGCCCCTCGACGATCATCGGGTTGATCCGCACCCCGCAGTCGTCCACCGCCACGAACCTGCGCACCTTCACCTGCCCGGTGCCGGGATCGACGTCCACGACGCAGATGTAGGCGCCGAACGGATAGGTGAGGTTGGGCGGGTTGTAGACGGTGACCGCGTCCAGGTGGCCCTCGACGCCCTCGGGCAGCTCCAGGCTGGAGTGGGCGGCCAGCGCGATCTCGGCCAGCGACTTGCCGGTGCCGGGGTCGCCCACCACCGACCACTTGCCCTCGGCCCACTCCAGATCGTCCGGAGCGGCCTCCAGCATGGCCGCTGCGACGATCTTGGCCCGGTCCCTGACCTTTCTGGCCACTATCGCCGTCGCGGCCCCTGAGACGGGCGTGGAGCGCGAGCCGTACGTGCCGAGCCCGAACGGTGTCTGGTCGGTGTCGCCGTGCACCACCTCCACGTCGTCGGCCGGGATGCCCAGCTCCTGCCCGACGATCTGGGCGAACGTGGTCTCGTGCCCCTGGCCCTGCGACTGGCACGACACCCGCAGCACGGCCTTGCCCGTCGGGTGCACGCGCAACTCGGCCCCGTCGGCCATGCCGAGGCCGAGGATGTCCATGTGCTTGCGCGGTCCCGCGCCGACCGCCTCGGTGAAGAAGCTGACGCCGATGCCCATCAGCTCGCCCCTGGCCCGCTTGTCGGCCTGCTCGGCGCGGAGCTTGTCGTATCCGGCCATGTCCAGCGCCAGGCGCAGCGCCTTGGGGTAGTCGCCCGAGTCGTACTCCCAGCCGGTGGGGGAGTGGTAGGGGAACTGCTCGGGCTTGAGCAGGTTGCGCATGCGCAGCTCGGCCGGGTCCATGCCCAGCTCGGCGGCCAGCACGTCCACCATGCGCTCGACCAGGTAGACGGCCTCGGTGACGCGGAAGGAGCAGGCGTAGGCCACGCCGCCGGGTGCCTTGTTGGTGTAGACGCCGGTGACCTCGCAGTGGGCGGTCTCGATGTCGTAGGAGCCGGAGAAGACGTGGAAGAACCCGGCGGGGAACTTGGTCGGCTGCGCGGTGCCGTTGAACGCGCCGTGGTCGGCCAGCACCTTCACCCTGATGCCCCGGATCCTGCCGTCGCGGGACGCGGCGATCTCGCCGTGCATGTGGTAGTCGCGGGCGAAGGCGGTGCTCATGAGATTCTCCGAGCGGTCCTCCATCCACTTGACCGGCCTGCCGGTGACGATCGAGCCGACGATCGCGCACACATATCCTGGATAAATCCCGACCTTGCCGCCGAAGCCGCCGCCGATGTCGGGCGAGATCACCCGGATCTTGTGCTCGGGCAGCCCGGCCACCATCGCGTACAGCGTGCGGTGCGCGTGCGGCGCCTGCGTCGGGCACCAGACGGTCAGCTTCCCGGTGACCTTGTCGAAGTCGGCCACCGCGCCGCACGTCTCCAGCGGCGCCGGATGCACGCGCGGGTAGAGCAGGTCCTGCGCGACCGTCACCTCGGCCTGCTCGAACACCGCGTCGGTGCGCGCCCTGTCCCCGGCCTCCCAGTCGAAGATGTGGTTGCCGGTACGCCCCTCCAGATCGTCCCTGATGACCGGCGCGCCCGGGTCGAGCGCCTTCCTGGCGTCGATGACCGCCTCCAGGGCGTCGTACTCGACGTCGATCAGCTCCAGCGCGTCGCGCGCCGAGTAGGCGTCCTCGGCGACCACGAACGCGACCTCCTGCCCCTGGAAGCGCACCTTGTCCGTGGCCAGTACCGCCTGGATGTCGTTCGACAGCGTGGGCATCCAGGCCAGGTTGAGCCCTTCCAGGGTCTGGCCGGTGATGACCGCCTTGACCTTCGGATGCGCCTCGGCCGCGCTGGTGTCGATGGAGACGATGCGCGCGTGGGCGTGCGGGCTGCGCAGCACGGCGCCGTACAACATGCCCGGCAGGCGTACGTCGTCGGTGTAGTTGCCGCGCCCGCGAATGAACCGGGCGTCCTCTTTGCGGTGCATTCTGCCGAAACTCATGATTTGGCCTCCGCGGCCCAGCGGATCGAACGGACGATGTTCTCGTAGCCCGTGCACCGGCACAGTTGCCCCGAGATGGCCTCCCTGATCTGGCCCTCGTCCGGGTCGGGATGGCGGTCCAGCAGCGCGCGGGCAGTCAGCAACATGCCCGGCGTGCAGAACCCGCACTGCAGCCCGTGACACTCCACGAACCCCTTCTGCACGACGTCCAGCTCGCCGTCCCGTTCCAGCCCCTCCACCGTCGTCACCTCGTGCCCGTCGGCCATGACGGCCAGCACCGTGCACGACTTGACCGGCACGCCGTCCAGTTGCACCGTGCAGACGCCGCAGTTGGAGGTGTCGCAGCCCCAGTGGGTGCCGGTCAGGTCCAGCTCGTCGCGCAGGAAGTGCACGAGCAGCAGCCTCGGCTCGACGTCCCTGGTGTACGGCTGTCCGTTCACCGAAACAGTGATCCGCATCGTTCAGATCCTCCCCGCGGCCGCGGTCAGCGCCCGCTTGGTCAGCTCGGCGGCCAGGTGGCGCTTGTAGTCGGCGGGCCCGCGCTGGTCGGCGTGCGGCGAGCAGTGCTCGGCGGCGATCCTGCCCGCCTGCTCGAACGCCTCCGCGCCGGGCGCCCGGCCTTCGAGATGGCTCTCGGCCTCGGGGGCGCAGAAGTGCTCGGCCCCGACGGCCGTGAGCCCGATCCCGGCCCGCGTGATCACGCCGTCCTCGATCCGCAGGACCGCCCCGGCCGCGGCGACGGGCCAGTCCCCGACGCGCCGCTCGACCTTCTCGTACGCGCTGCCGGTGCCCGGCGTGATCGGCACGCGGAGCTGGATCAGCAGCTCGTTCGGCGCGACCGCCGTCTCGTAAGGACCCTGGTGGAATTGCCTGACAGGCACGGTACGAATTCCGCCCGGCCCCTGGATGACCGCGGTCGCCCGCAATGCCGTGAACACCGCCGACAAATCCTCAGAAGGATCCCCTTGGCACAAGGAACCTCCAACGGTCCCCCGATTTCGCACTATTGGGTCCGCAATAACACGCTCCGCATCCCGAAATATCGGGAAAAGGTCGGTGGCTGTGCTGCTCTCCAGCAACTCCGTGTGCCGCACCAGTGACCCGATGGCCAGCTCGTCGCCCTCGACCGCGATCCGCCCCAGCTCAGCGGCCAGTCCATTGATGTCGATCAGCGCCTCGGGCTGGGCCAGGCGCAGCTTCATCATCGGGATGAGACTGTGCCCGCCCGCCACGACCCTGGCCTCGGGGCCGTAGCGCTCCAGGAGCTCGAGAGCGTGCGGAACGCTGTCGGCTCTCTCGTATTCGAACGTCGCGGGAACCTGCATGACAGCACATTGCTGTTCCCGATTTGTCGCGACAATCCGTAAATAAGGCTTTCCTTAATGCGGCCGGGACAACTAAGAAGAGGGGGTGACCCTCAGCCAGCTCGGCGCGTTCGTCTTCGTCGCCCGCCTCGGCTCCGTCAAGGCCGCCGCCCGCGCCCTCGGCGTCAGCGAGCCCGCCGTCTCCCAGTCACTGGCCCAGCTCCGCAGGCACCTCGGCGACCCCCTCCTCACCCGCGCGGGCGACCGCATGGTCCTCACCGAGGGCGGCCGCCGCCTGCTCGGCATCGCCTCCCAGATGGTCGCGCTCGGCGCGGAGGCGGTCGCCGCCGTCCAGCAGAACCACCCGGCGCGCCTGCACGTGGTCATGGACGCCGGACTGGCCGAGTACGTCGCGGGCCCGCTGCTGTGCCTGTTCACCCAGCGCAAGTCGGTGGAGGCCACCACCGGCGTGGCCGCGACCGCCGAGATCCCGCTGCTGCTGTCCAGCCGCCTGGCCGACGTCGCCCTCGGCGCCCAGACGACGGGCGACGGCCTGGTCAGCCGCCCGGTCCTGCGCTGCCGCCTCATCGTGGTCGGCTCACCGCGCGGCCGCCGTGACCACTGGCTGGTCGGCCCGTCGGCCACCGACCCGGCCGGCGACACCAGCCGCCTGCTGCGCCTGCTGCGGATCCAGGACTCCCAGGTACGCGTCTTCGCCAATCAGACGGCGGCCTGGAAGGCGGCGGCCGAAGGCGCGGGCGTCGCCCCCGCCACCGCCCACCTGGTCGCCTCCCAGTTACGCCGCGGCGAACTGATCCCCATCGAAACCCCGGCCACCCCGCTGCCCGCCTACTGGTACGCCACCACCCTGGACCCGGCCACCCGCTCACCCTGCGCGGGAACCTTCATGGACTTCCTCACCACCCCGGCCGCCACCCAGACCATGCGCACCCCGGACGACGGCATCCCCCGCAGCCGCTTCCGCCCGCCGGTGCACGTGTCGATCTGGAGTTGAGCGCCTTCGTCACCTGAGGGCCGCGGCCTCCGCGGCCAGCTTCTCCACGCGGGCCCAGTCGCCCGAGGCGAGGGCGTCGGCCGGGGTCAGCCAGGTGCCGCCGACGCAGCCCACGTTCGGCAGCGCCAGGTAGTCGGGGGCGGTGTTCACGCGGATCCCGCCGGTCGGGCAGAAACGCACGTCCGGCAGCGGCCCGCCCAGCGCCTTGAGGTACGGCACGCCGCCCGCCGCCTCGGCCGGGAAGAACTTCAGCTCCTTGACCCCGCGCTCGGCCAGCGCCATCACCTCCGACACGGTCGCCGCGCCCGGCAGGTACGGCACACCGCTGGAGTCCAGCGCCTCGACCAGCGACAACGTCGTGCCGGGTGAGACCAGGAACTTGGCCCCCGCCGCCACGGACGACGAGATGTCGTCGGTGGTGCGGATCGTCCCCGCGCCCACGTTCGCCTCGGGCACCTCCTCGGCGATCCTGGCGATGGCCTCGCGGGCGGCGGGCGTGCGCAGGGTCACCTCGATGACCGGCAGCCCACCGGCCACCAGCGCGCGGGCCAGCGGGACGGCGGTCTCGACGTCCTCGATCACCACGACGGGGATCACTGGGGCGAGATCGAGCAGGCTCATCAGCTATCTCTCCTCGTCGGCCGGCTCACGGCCGTCGTCTTGTCACGTGCAATGGGTCAGCCCACCAGCTCACGGCGGGCTCGCTGGCTCAGCCACGCCGCCGCGCCCGTCATCCCCGGCTGGTCCGCGACGATCAGTACGGTCCCGATGTCCGCCAGGTAGGCGGGCATGTCGGGATTGTTCTCGAACCGCGTACGGAAACAACTGGTACGCACGCGTTCCACAATACGGGGCAGCACTCCGCCGGCCAGGTACACCCCACCCCTGGCGCCGAGCGTCAGCGCGACGTTGCCGGCGAAGGTGCCCAGCATCGCGCAGAAGACGTCGACCGTCTCGGCGCACAACGAGTCGTCCACCCTGGCCACGATGTCCGAGGCGGTCAGCGCGGGCGCGTTGACGCCGTTGACCAGGGCCAGCGCCCGGTGCAGGTGCACCAGCCCGGGGCCCGACAGCAGGTGCTCGGCCACCACGTGCGGCATGCCCTGCGACTGCAGCGCCCGTACGACCTCGATCTCGCGCGGCTCCACGACCGGCACCGTGGCGTGCCCGCCCTCGCCGGGGATGGGCGTCCAGCCGTGCTCGCCCGGCACGAGCCCGCCGACGCCGAGCCCGGTCCCGGGACCCAGCACCGCCTTGACCCCGAGGCGCGGCGGGGGCCCGCCCAGGGACACCAGGTCGTCGCCGTCCAAGTGGGGCAGCGACACGGCCAGCGCCTCGAAGTCGTTGAGCAGCCGGGTGTAGGGGATGTTCAGGTCCCGTACGGATCCGGCCCAGGCCGAGTTCGTCAGCCGGTAGCGATCCCCGTCGACCGGCCCCGCCAGCGCCAGGCAGGCCGCCCCCGGCCGCACGCCGCCGGCGTGCCCGGCGAGGTAGGCGGACACGGCTTCCGGGAGCGTGGCGTAGTCGGCCCCGTGCAGGACGGCGACGTTCGACGGCCGCGCCCCCAGCGAGGTGACCAGGCCGAATCGGGCATTGGTGCCCCCGATGTCGGCCACGAGCCACGGAAGGTCAAAGGCACTCACGCATACCTCCGGCATTCAGGGCGGCGTCAAGATCGCTCGCCGTACTCCGAAGAATGCCACGAGTTCTCACAACGCCCCGAGCGAGGGCGTGCGGACGAACATGCTCGGGAGCGTTCAGCGCGCGCCAAACGGACATAGAGCACCGTACCCGGAGATAGGTTGTCACCGGACGAGGCCGGAGGGCCGCGCTCCGACCGAAACACCCGTCTCCAGGTGCGAGGAGCCGGCCTCGGCGGGGAAGCCCAGCCCGGGGCCGTGGTGCGGCGACTCGGCGCCGCTGACCCCGAAGATTCCGGCGCCCTGCTCGGCGTGTCCCGCCATGCGGCGGAAGGCGGCGAACAGCTCCCGGCCCGTGCCGACCCACTGCGCGTCGCTCAGCGGACGGCCCTCGGGCGCCCGGCGGGCCAGCTCCTGCGCCGGCACCAGCAGCTCCAGCGTGCCGGCCGCCGAGTCCAGCCTGATCACGTCGCCCTCGCGGACCAGCGCGATCGGCCCGCCGTCGGCCGCCTCGGGCGACAGGTGGATGGCCGCGGGCACCTTGCCGGACGCGCCCGACATGCGGCCGTCGGTGACGATCGCCACCCGCTGTCCCCGGTCCAGCAGCACCGCCAGCGGCGAGGTGAGCTTGTGCAGTTCGGGCATGCCGTTCGCGCTCGGACCCTGGTAGCGGATGACCGCCACGAAGTCCTGCCCGTCCAGCTCGCCCGTCTCGAACGCCTTCAGCAGGTCGAGCTGGTCGTGGAAGACCTTGGCCGGCGCCTCGATCACCAGGTGCTCGGGCTTGACCGCCGAGACCTTGCTGACCGCGCGGCCCAGGTTGCCCTCGACCATGTGGATGCCGCCGTCGGCGGAGAACGGGTCGGCGGCCGGGCGCAGCACGTCCAGGTCCTTGCTGCCGCCGGTGACCGGCGCCCAGACCAGCTCGCCGTCCACCAGCTCCGGTGCCTGCCGGTAGCGGTCGAGGCCGGGGCCCGCCACGGTCATCACGTCGGCGTGCAGCAGGCCCTCGTCGAGCAGGTCGCCGATGAGCACCTGCATGCCGCCGGCGTCGCGGAAGTGGTTCACATCCGCCTGGCCGTTGGGGTAGATCTTGGTCAGCGACGGCACGGCCTCCGACAGGCAGGCCAGGTCGTCCCAGGTCAGTACGATGCCCGCGGCCGCCGCCATGGCGACCAGGTGCAGCGTGTGGTTCGTGGAGCCGCCGGTGGCCAGCAGCGCGACGCACGCGTTCACGATCGACTTCTCATCGACCAGCTCGCCGATCGGCGTGTACTCCGCGCCGTGCGCGGTGATCTCCACGGCCCTGCGCCCGGCGGCCTCCGTGAGCGCGTGGCGCAGCTCGGTGTGCGGGTTGACGAACGTCGAGCCCGGCAGGTGCAGGCCCATGACCTCCATCAGCGCCTGGTTGGAGTTCGCGGTGCCGTAGAAGGTGCAGGTGCCGGGGGAGTGGTAGGACTTGGCCTCGGCGTCGAGCAGCTCCAGCTTGCCGACCTTGCCCTCGGCGAAGAGCTGCCGGGTGCGCGCCTTGACCTTGTTCGGCAGGCCCGAGGTCATCGGCCCGGCCGGCACGAAGAGCGCGGGCAGGTGCCCGAAGTGCAGCGCCCCGATGAACAGCCCCGGCACGATCTTGTCGCACACGCCCAGCAGCAGCGTCGCGTCGAACATGTCGTGCGACAGCGCGATCGCGGTGGCCATGGCGATCACGTCACGGCTGTACAACGACAGCTCCATGCCCGCCCGGCCCTGCGTGATGCCGTCGCACATCGCCGGCACGCCGCCCGCCACCTGCGCCACGCCGCCGGCCTTGCGCACGGCCGCCTTCAGCTCGGGCGGGTAGGTCTCGTACGGCTGGTGCGCGGACAACATGTCGTTGTAGCTGGTCACGATGGCCACACCGGGCTTGGCCCCGGCCCGCAGGACCGGCTTGTCCTCGGCGTCCGCGCCCGCGAAGCCGTGCGCGAGGTTCGCGCAGCCCAGGTGCGCCCGCGCCGGGCCCTTGGCCCTGGCCTCCGCGCCGTCGCGGCGGATCCGCTCCAGGTACGCGCTGCGGCTGGCGGCGCTGCGCTCGGCGATCCGATCGGTGATCTCCTGGATGACTCGGTTCATTTAGAGTTCCTCCTCGTGCCAGGCACGACCGCTGCGGCCGAGCAGTTCGTGGGCTCCGGCAGGGCCGGTGGTTCCCGCCGGGTAGGGCTCGGGCAGGGCGGCGTCGGCCTTCCAGGCCTCCAGGATCGGGTCGATCCACCGCCAGGCCGCCTCCACCTCGTCGCGGCGCATGAACAGCGTCGGGTTCCCGGTCAGCACGTCCATGAGCAGCCGCTCGTACGCCTCGGGCACCCGCGCGGTGAACGTCTTGCCGAAGCTCAGCGACAGCGGCACCGGCTTCAGCGTCGTCTCGCCCGCGCCCGGCTCCTTGGCCATGATGTGCAGCTCGATGCCCTCTTCCGGCTGCAGCCGCAACACGAGCCTGTTCGGCGTGCCGCCGGGGAAGATCGAGTGCGGCACGTCCTTGAACTGCACCACGATCTCCGAGCGCCGGTACGGCATGCGCTTGCCGGTACGCAGGTAGAACGGCACCCCCGCCCACCGCCAGTTCTTGACCTCGGCCCGGATCGCGGTGAAGGTCTCCACCCGCCGCGACTCCTCCGTGGGCGGCGTGGAGCCCGGCTCGTCCAGGTAACCCACCAGGTCCCCGGCCTCGGTGTACTGGCCGCGCACGGTGAACCGTTCCACCTCGCCGCCCGCGATCGGCCGCAGCGCCTGCAGCACCTTGACCTTCTCGTCGCGGATGGACTCCCGGTCGTTGCGGGCCGGCGGCTCCATCGCGGTCAGCGTCAGGAGTTGCAGCAGGTGGTTCTGCACCATGTCGCGCAGCGCGCCCGCGTGGTCGTAGTAGCCGCGCCGGCCGGGCGTGCCGACCGTCTCGGCCGCCGTGATCTGCACGTGGTCGATCCACAGGGAGTTCCAGATCGGCTCAAGGAAGGCGTTGGCGAAGCGCAGGACCAGCAGGTTCTGCACCGTCTCCTTGCCCAGGTAGTGGTCGATGCGGAAGATCTGGTGCTCGTCGAAGATGGCGCCGACCTCGTCGTTGATGCGCTGCGCGCTGGGCAGGTCGTTGCCGAGCGGCTTCTCCAGCACCACGCGCGAGCGCGGCGTCACCAGCCCCGCCTGCTCCACCTCGCGGCAGAAGGGGCCGAACGTCCTGGGCGGGCTGGCCAGATAGAAGATCCGGTCGCGGTCCTCGTAGCCGGTCAGCAGGTCGGCCAGCGCGTTCCAGCCCGACGTGTTCTGGCCTCCGACGTCCACCGACACGTGGTGCAGGCGGCCAAGGAAGCGCTGCCACATGGCGGGGTCGTCGATCGGCACCTCGTCGCGTACCTCGGCGTCCACCTTGCCGCGGAAGTCGGCGTCGGTCAGCCCGCCCCTGGACATGGCGATGACGCGGGTCTCCGGGGAGAGCCGGCCCTCCCGGTCGCTGTGGTACAGCGCGGGGAGCAGCTTGCGCATGGACAGGTCGCCGGTCCCGCCGAAGACGACGAGGTCGGCGGTGTGGGCCGGGCCGGCATCTGTGCTGATCTCTGGGCCGGCTTCTGGCGTGGGCAGTGCTGCGGGGGACACGGTGAAGGCTCCGATTGATCTACCAAGAGGGACAGAACGGACACTAGCGAGAGTTTGGGTCGTCCACAAGCGGAGTTTTGGCATTTGAGATGAAAAAGTCGCGACTTTTCATGACACAACTGCATGTGGTTCACTTAGCCGATGCCTCGACGTACCGCCACCGCCCTTGCCACGAGTGGCGAGGTGCTCCGCCTCATCCGCACCGGTGAGGCCGTGACGCGGGCCGACCTCGGCCGGGTGACCGGCCTGTCGCGCCCCGCGGTGCAGCTGCGCGTCGGTGAGCTGCTGGAACGCGGCCTCGTCGTGGAGCGCACCGACGCGCCCTCCACGGGCGGGCGTCCGCCGGTCCGGCTGGAGTTCAACGCCGCGGGCGGCGTGGTGCTGGTGGCGGCGCTGGGCGCGAGCCGTACCAGGGTGGCCGTGTGCGACCTGGCCGGGGGCGAGCTGGCCGGGCGCGAGTTCACGATGGACGTGGAGGAAGGGCCCGACACCGTCCTGCCGCTGCTCATGGACACGTGGGACGAGCTGCTCGGCGACCGGCCGCGCTCGATGATCCGCGGCGTGGGGATGGGCGTGCCGGCCACGGTCGAGTTCGCGCAGGGCCGTACGGAGAGTGCCCGGGTCATGGCCTCGTGGACCGGCGTGGTGATCCCGCCGCTCATCCGCGAGCGCTTCCCCGTACCCGTGCTCCTCGACAACGACGTCAACGTGCTGGCCATCGGCGAGCACCGCGGCGCCTATCCCGACCTCGACGACCTCATGTTCGTCAAGATCTCCACCCGCATCGGCGCGGGCGTGATCGCCGGCGGCGAGATTCTGCGCGGCGCGCTCGGCGCGGCCGGTGAGATCGGGCACATCCCCGTGCTGGACGGGGGCGGCGTGTTGTGCCGCTGCGGCAACTACGACTGCGTCGACTCGGTGGCCAGCGGGACCGCGCTGCTTAAGGACCTGCGGGCGCGCGGCAAGGACGTCAGGACGATCGCGGACGTCACGACCCTCGTGCGCGCGGGCGACGCCGAGACGATGGCCACGGTCCGCGAGGCCGGCCGCCGGATCGGCGAGGTGCTGGCCGGGGCGGTCAACATCCTCAACCCGTCGGTGGTGGTGCTGGGCGGGGACATGGCGGAGACGTTCGGGCCGCTGGTGTCGAGCATCCGCGAGGTCGTCTACCGCCGCTCCACCGCCCTGGCGACCCGGCGCCTGCGCATCGAGCCGAGCCGGCTGGGGGCGGGGGCCGGGATCAGCGGGTGCGCGGTGATGGTGCTGGACCACGTGCTGTCACCGGAGGCCGTGGACGAGACCATGACCCTCACCCTCCTGCGCCGCGACCGCACCCCCGCCACAGAAACCGGCTGACCCGCAGGCCCGGCGCGCTCTTTAGGAAGGCCACCGCGCGCTCCACGGGGAGGCCACCGCGGGGCCCGCCTAAAGGTCCCAGCGAGGGGCGTCGCTCTCCCTGACGAGGCCGTCCGCGCCGAAGATCAGGTACCGGTCGAGGTCGTCGGCGAACCAGCGGTCGTGCGTCACGGCCAGCACCGTTCCCTCATACGCCTCCAGCCCGACCTGCAATGCCTCCGCGCTGGCCAGGTCCAGGTTGTCCGTCGGCTCGTCGAGCAGCAGCAGAGTCGCCCCCGACAACTCCAGCAGCAGGATCTGCAGCCTGGCCTGCTGCCCGCCCGACAACGTCTCGAACGGCTGCCCGCCCGCCGGCGCCAGCTCGTAGCGGGCCAGCGCCGCCATCGCCTCGTTGCGGGTCATCGCGTGCTCGCCCATCACCACCTCGGCCGCCGCCCGCCCGTGCAGGTCGGGGCGCAGGTGCGTCTGGGCGAAGTGGCCGGGGGAGACCCTGGCGCCCAGGCGGGCGGTGCCGTGGTGCGCGATGGGCTCGCCCGCCAGCAGGCGCAGGAAGTGGGACTTGCCGGTGCCGTTCATGCCGAGCACGCCGACGCGCTCGCCGTACCAGATCTCGGTGCTGAACGGCCGCAGCAGCCCCGACAGCTCCAGCTCGTCGCAGACGACCGCCCGCTTGCCGGTGCGCCCGCCGCGCAGCCGCATGCGCACGTTCTGCTCCTTGGGCGCGCGTCGCGGCGGCCCTGCCCGCTCGAAGCGCTCCAGCCGGGTCACCGCCGACCGGTACGCCCCCGCCAGCGCGTCGTTGTTCGCCGAGCGCTGCCGCAGCGTGTGCACCAGCCGCCGCAGCCTGGCCCGCTCCTCCTCCCACCGCTGCCGCAACTCCTCCAGCCGCTCCTTGCGCCGCCTGCGGGCCTCGGCGTAGCTCGCGAACCCGCCGCCGTGCACCCAGACCGTCCGCCCTTCGACGGTGATGATCCGATCGGCGGCCTCGGCCAGCAGCCGCCGATCGTGCGAGACGAGCAGCACCGTCTTGGCAGAGGCCCTGATCGCCCGCTCCAGCCACTGCTTGCCGCGTACGTCGAGGAAGTTGTCGGGCTCGTCGAGCAGCAGCACCTCATCGGGCCCGCGCAGCAGCGCCTCCAGCATGAGCCGCTTCTGCTCGCCGCCGGACAGCGTGGCCAGGCTCCGGTCCTTGATCCGCTCGTACGGCAGGCCCAGCGCCTCGGTGGCGCACACGTCCCACACCACCTCCAGCTCGTAGCCGCCCACGTCGGCGTAGTCGGCGATGGCCTGCGCGTAGGCGAGCTGTCCTGCCTCGTCGTCGCGCGCCGCGATCGCCGCCTCGGCCCGTTCGAGCGCGGCACACGCTTGCCGTACGCGGGCCGGCGCCACGTTGAGCAGCAGATCCCGTACGGTCCCCGTGCCGAGGAACTGCCGCATGACCCCGACACCGCCCGTGGCCGCCACCCGGCCCTCGACCGGCGTCACCTCGCCCGCGACGAGGCGCAACAACGTGCTCTTGCCCGCCCCGTTGGGCCCCACCAGCGCCGCCTTGGCGCCGTCGCCGACCTTGAACGACACCTCCAGCAACAACGGCCGCCCATCGGGCAGCAGGTAGGTCACCCCGCTCACTTCGACATGCCCCACGGGACTCTCCTTGCCTGCCCGACCGATCGTTGTCCCGGCCCGGCGATCGTCCAACCCGACCAACGTTCCACCAACTAGACCATCGATCCGGTTTGCGTACAACGTATTATCCGGGGATGGACAACGTGTGGTCGCGCGACCGGAAGGCCCCCCGGCAGAGGCTGACGCTGGAGCGGATCGTGGCGGAGGCGCTGGAACTGCTGGACGAGGAGGGCGTCGGCCGGCTGACCATGCGCCGCCTGGCCGAACGCCTGGACACCGGCTCGACCACCCTCTACTGGCACGTCAAGACCAAGGACGACGTGCTGGACCTGGCCCTGGACGCCGTCTTCCGCGAGGTCCGCCTGGACGCTCTCGAACACGAAAACACGGGGCTGGACGCGCATGGCGGGAGTGCGGGGCTGGGCGGGAGTGCAGCGCGTGGCGGAAGTGGAGGGCTGGGCGGGACTGCGCGGTCGGGGGAGCGTGGCGGGGGTGTGGGGCTCGGGTCCGGCGTGGGGGTGGGTTCGGGTGGGGACTGGCGGGGGCCGGTGCGTGGGTTGATGCGGGGCTGGCGGGCGGCGCTGCTGCGGCATCCGTGGTCGGCGGCCCTCCTGGACCGCCCGCTCATGGGCCCGAACGCGCTGGAACGCACGGAGTTCCTGTACGAGCGGCTGATCGCGGCCGGGTTCACCGCCCCGAAGGCCGCGGCCTACAGTCTGTCCAACTACGTCATGGGGTCGGTCATCATGCAGGTGACGTGGCAGGACAGTGACGAGGCCGACACCGGAGACTTCCTGCGCGAACGCGGCGGGCGCTACCCGGCCCTCGCCGAGCACGGCCTGGACCACGAGTGGGACGCCACGTTCGACGAGGGCCTGGGCTACCTCCTCGACGGCATGGAACAGTCCCGCGCGGGAAGATGAGGCAGGTCAACGTCGATCAGCAGCTGCACAGCAGGCCGCGCAGGGCCGTCTCCAGGCACAGGCTCGATTGGGCGGGGGTCGGCCAGGGGAAGCGCACGAGTGACTCGTCAACGCGCACCGTCGCCCCGTACCGGTCCAGCTCCCACAACCACACATCCCCGGCCGGCTCCCCGAGTTGCCGTGTCACCCCGGCGGTGAGCTGGGGGCGGTGGGAGGAGTTGACGTGTTCGAGGACCCGTTCGGCCGTCTCGGTGAGCGGGTCGGGCGACGCGCCGAGGTAGTCGTCGGCGTCCAGCACCCCCGACTCCTGGCCCGTGAGGTACACCACCTGGCCCACGTCCAACCGCAGCAACTGGGGCGCGTCCGGCCGGCCGAACCGTTCCAGGGCCTCGAACAGGCTCTCGTCCGCCGAGTGCGCGGCCACCGCCACCGCCGCGGCGCGCGCCTCGGGCTCCGGTACGGCCTCCGCCCAGCCCTGCACCTCGATCAGCCCGCGCGGGTGCGTGACGGTGCCCAGCTGCCGCATCGCCGTCAGGTTCACCGCCACGACGGCGTCGGCGCGCAGGCCGTGCAGCGCCTCGCCGGGCCGTACCAGAAGTATCGGCCGGCCGCGCTCGTCCACCCCGCCGCGTGCGGGCGAGGGGGCGCCGTCCACGGAGAGCTTGGCGACGTCGGCCGTCGCGGCGAGGGTGCGGACCCGCTCGGGGATCGGCAGCATGGCGCCTCCTTGAGGGCAACTTTAATGGTAGGTTAGGCTTGCCTAAGTAAGGACTACCTAATCACATCGAGGTGAACGTGCGCTACACCGGCCCGAAGGTGCGACTGTCTCGTCGCGCGGGCGTCCCGCTGACCAGGAAAGCCGTCCGCTACTTCGAACAGCGCCCCTACCCGCCGGGCGAGCACGGCCGCAAGACCAACCGCCGCAACACCGGCGACTACGGGATGCGGCTGATGGAGAAGCAGAAGCTGCGCTGGTACTACGACGTGTCCGAGCGCCAGCTGCGCCGCTACTGGGACCTGGCCGTGCGCAAGTCCGGCGCGTCGGGCACGGAGCTGGTCACACTGCTGGAGACCCGCCTGGCCTCGCTCGTCCTGCGTTCCGGCCTGGCGCCGTCGATCTACGCGGCCAGGCAGTTCGTCAACCACGGGCACATCGCCGTGGACGGCCGGAAGGTGGACATCCCGAGCTACCTGGTCAAGCCGGGTCAGGTGATCACGGTACGGGAGCGCTCGCGCAAGATGCAGCCCTTCGTGGCCGCCGCCGAGGGCATCTACGCCGACGAGCGCACCGCCGCGTACCTGTCGGTAGAGCTGTCCGAGCTGCGCTTCACCCTGGTGAACCGGCCCGAGCGCGAGCAGATCGCGATCCCGGTGGACGAGCAGCTCGTGGTCGAGTTCTACTCTCGCTGACTCACGTACGGGCAGGGCCCGGGGGAGACGGTCATCGTCGTGACCGCCTCCCCCGGGCCTTCTTCTTGGAGGAGGTGGGCGCGCCGGACGGTCTCGACATCGTGGACGCGGCGGCCTCCGCCGGGGACAGGCCGCGTAGTTCGGCGACCTCCTTGCGCAGTTCGGCCAGTTCGTCCAGGATCTGCCGCGTGTTGGCCGTGGTGTCCTCAAGGGTTTGCTGCGTGCGGGCCGTGGTCTCCCGCAGGACCTGCTGGGTGTGGGCCGAGGTATCCTCCAGGGCGGCCAGTTCCTCGGCCCGCTCCTCGGCGTTCTCCTCGTCCATCGCGCTCACCACGACGGCGAGGAAGAGGTTCAGCACGACGAAGGTGCACACCAGGATGAAGATGGTGAAGAAGATCCAGGCCGACGGATGCCGCTCCATCACCTCCCTGGCGATGTTGCCCCAGTCGTCGCCCGTCATCGTCTGGTAGAGGGTGAACAGCGAGGTCGGCAGGCTGCCGAAACGGTCGGGCGCGGTCTGTCCGTAGAGCTTGGTGGCCATCACGGCCGCCACGTACAAGACCAGCGAGAGCAGCACCACGATCGAGCTCATCCCGGGCATCGCGCGCAGCAGCGCCGAGACCACCCGCCGCAGGCTCGGCACGACCGACAGCAGCCGCAGCACCCGCAGGATGCGCAGGGCGCGCAGCACCGACAGGCCGCCGGTGGTGGAGGCGAAGGCGATGGCGACGATGAGGGTGTCGAAGATGTTCCACGGGTCGCGTGGGAAGGCGGCGCGCTCGACGTAGAGCTTGGCGATCAGCTCGGCGGCGAAGATGTAGAGCGCGATGTGGTCGATCACGGTCAGCAGCGTGCCGTGGCTCTCCACGACGGCGGGGAAGGTCTCCAGGCCGAGCGTGGCGGCGTTCACCAGGATGACAGCGATGATGAATCGCTGGAAATGCCGATGGGCGAGTACGGCACGGGTGCGTTCACGCACGGGGGAATGCTCCTCAGAGGTCGATCATATGCCGTCCCATGATGACGCAACATGATCAAGAGGAGGACTGTGGTATAAAACCCACCGGACGTGTTGAACGGAGGGGGCCGAGCGACCGTGTCGTATCCCAATTACGGGCCTGGTTATTACGGCCCGCCGCTGAGCCACCCCAACGGCGCCACCATTCTCGTGCTGGGCATTCTGAGCCTGGTGGTCTGCCAGATTCTCGGTCCCTTCGCCTGGTCGATGGGCAACAAGGCGCTCCAGGAGATCGACGCGAGCGGCCAGCACTACGAGAACCGCGGCCAGATCCAGGCCGGGAAGATCTGCGGCATCATCTCCTCGGTGATGATGATCGCCACCATCGGCGGCATGTTGTTGTTCGTGGCCATCGCCCTCATGGGCGGAGCCTTCTCCTCGGCCGGCTACTAGCGCCCACCCGAGCCGGTCGCGCCGAAGTCGCCCAGTCCCGCCTCCAGCAGGTCGAAGGCCCTTTCCGCCTGCGCTCTCAGCGACGGCCCGATCCGCTCCCACGGCTCGCCCGCCAGCATCATGGCCATGGCGTGATCGCTCAGGATCCGCGTGGTGTTGAGGACGTGCGCGGCCACCACCTTCGGGGCGAGATCGCCGGGGTCGCTGCCCAGCTCCTCGGCCAGCGCCCGCGCCAGGCCCTCCTCCCGCTCCACCCCCAGCTCGCGTAGCCGGGCCACCAGCGCCGGGCTGGCGTTGACGACGCCGGCGAAGACGTCGTTGCCGTCGTTGAGCCCGTAGCGCCAGTCGCGCGTGTCGATCGCGTCGAGATAGTCGCGCCTGAACGCGCCCGCCACGCTCTCACCGGGACCGCGCTCGCGCAGCACCCGCTGCGGCAGCTCCACCGCCAGGTCGTGCCGGTCGGCGAACAGGTCCTCCTTCGTCCTGAAGTAGTTGAACACCGTGTTGACCGACACGTCGGCGGCCTGCGCCACCTCGGCCACCGTCACGTTGTCGAACCCCCGGGCGATGAACAGGCCCGTCGCGATGTCCGAGATCCGCTCCCTGGTCTCGCGCTTCTTCCGCTCCCGCAACCCCTCTTGCATGCCGTCATCGTACCAAGTTTGCAGTGACACCAAAATTGTGGTTACTTAAATTTTGGAGGCGATGAAATGATCAAGACATCGGGTCTGAGCAAGACCTTCAAGGGCGGCGTCGAAGCCGTCGCGGGCGTGGACATCTCGGTGGAGCCCGGCCAGATCGTCGGGTTCCTCGGCCCCAATGGGGCGGGCAAGACGACGACCATGCGCATGCTGACCACGCTGCTGCGCCCCACCGCCGGCACCGCCACGGTGGCCGGCCAGGACCTGGTCGGCGCGCCGAAGGAGGTGCGCAGGCGCATCGGCTACGTCGCCCAGGGCAGCGGGATGCCGCCCGTCTCCCCGGTGAAGGGCGAACTGCGACTGCAGGGCCTGCTGTACGGCCTGAGCCGCGCCCAGGTCGCCGCCAGGGCCGCGGACGTGCTGGCCCGGCTGGAGCTCACCGGCCTGGAGACCAGGATCCCCGCCACGCTCTCCGGAGGGCAGCGCCGCCGCTTCGACATCGCGTTCGCGCTGCTGCACGAGCCGGTGCTGCTCTTCCTCGACGAGCCGACGACCGGCCTGGACCCGCAGAGCCGGGCCAACCTGTGGGCGCACATCCGCTCGCTGCGTGAGGAGAAGGGCATGACGGTCTTCCTGACCACCCACTACCTGGACGAGGCCGACGCGCTCTGCGACCGCGTGCTGATCATCGACCACGGCCGCATCGTGGCCGAGGGCGCCCCGGCCGAGCTGAAGACCGGCGGGCGCACGCTCGACGACGTGTTCCTCGACATCACCGGCAGGTCGCTGCGCGAGGACAACGAGCCGGCCGGGACGGTGGCGTGATGTTGCGCGACACCTGGGTGCTGTTCCGCCACGACCTCGACGTCACGCTCCAGCAGAAGATCAGCCTCGTCTTCGGCGTGGTTCAGCCGATGTTGTTCCTGGTGTTGTTCGGGCCGATCTTCGCCACGATCGGCACATGGGAGACGCTGGTGCCGGGCCTGATCGTGCAGCTCGGGCTGATGAGCACGGGCATGGCGGGGTTCGGCGTGGTCTTCGACAAGCGCACGGGCGTGCTGGAGCGCCTGCGCGTCACCCCGGCCAGCCGCCTGGCGCTGCTGCTGGGGCGGGTGCTCAACAACGTCGTCACGCTGGCCGCGCAGACGGTGCTGCTGCTCGTGGCGGCCTTCGCCTTCGGCCTGCGCGCCCCCGTGCTCGGGCTGGCGGCCGGGTTCGTGCTCGTCGCGGTGCTGGGGGCGAGCCTGGCCGCGCTGTCGTACGCGATCGCGCTGACCATGAACGAGCAGCTCTTCCCGCCGGTGATGAGCACGGCGGTGGTGCCGCTGGTCCTGCTGTCCGGCTCGTTCCTGCCGATGTCGATGGCGCCGGCCTGGCTCGACGGCCTCTCGCACGTCAGCCCGTTCAGGTACGTGCTGGAGGCCCTGCGCGAGCTGTTCCACGGCCGCTACCTGACCGGCACCGTGGGCGTCGGCGTGGCGGTGACCGTGCTCTTCGCGGTGATCAGCCTGACGATCGGGACCCGCGTGTTCAACCGCGAGCACGCCTAGAGCGAGGCGGGAGGGGCCTGCCCCAGCCTGGCCCCTCCCGTGCGGAGAGGTCAGGCCGCGCTCTTGGCCCGCCGTTTCAGGGCGGCGATGATCCCGGCCGGGTCCACGGTCCCGTACCCGTAGTCGTAGTCGAACCCGACCTCGCTGCGGTCCTCCGCCGTCCTGCGCAGCAGCGCCCGCAGCTGGGCCGGCGACAGCCGGCTCACCGGCCAGCGGGTGCGCACCGCGGCCACGAGCCCGGCCGCCACCGGCGCCGCCGCCGAGGTGCCGGAGTCGGGCTCGCGGGCGCCGAACGCCCCGGACCCGGAGAAGTGCGTGTAGGCGCAGACATCGGGCTTGCGGGCGGTCAGCCGGCCGGGACCCTGCGAGGAGTAGCCCACCCGCCCGCCGTTGACGTCCACGCCACCCACCGACAGCGCCCTCGGATGGGAGTTGGCGCCCACGATGGGCCGGTTGGGGTGGGCGCAGCGGCCGTCGGGGCACTCGCGCCCGCAGTTCCCCGCCGCGAACAACACGTCGGCGCCCGCCCTGTCGAGGGCGCCCACCATGAGGTTGAACGGGTGCGCGGCGTTGTCGGAGTAGTTGCCCGGATGCCCCACGGGAAAGTCCCAGTCCGGGGAGAACGACCCCCACGAGTTGCTGACCACCAGTGCCCTGGACTCGGCCGGCTGGGCGTCGAGCACGGTACGCAGGTGCGCGAAGGCCGCCACCGCGTCCGACAGCAGCCCGTCCAGCGCCGAGCCGCCCGGCCGGGCCGACAGCAGCACCGGGATGTCGATCAGGGTGGCCTGCGGGGCGGCGATGAGCGAGTCGAACGCGCACATCGTGCCGTGGCCGACCTCGAACTGGCCCGGCCTGCCGAGCGCGCCCGCCGGGTTCCAGCTCCGCCCGGCGTCCACCGTGACGCCCCTGCCGAGCTGCCTGGCCGTGTGGGCCGCGTTGATCCCGGTGTCCAGCACGGCCATCGCCACGCCGTCGCCGTCGAGCCCCTCCGCCAGCAGCCCCGCCACGTTCAGCAGCCGCTCCACGTCGTGCCAGTCGCCGACCGGCGGATCGCCGCCACACGTCGGCGTGGACTCGATGACGGGATCGGCGAACACGCCCACCACGTCGGGCCGCAGGGCGGGCAGCAGGGTGACCCTGGCGGTCAGCTCGTCGTCCGAGATCGTGCCCCGTACCAGCACCGAGGCGTCCTCCGCGGCCAGCGAGTAGTCGAGCGGCTGGTTCAGCGAGAGCGGATCGCCGCCCGCCGCGGGGACGGGCCTGGGCACGGCCACGGGCAGGAAGGCGGGATCGAGCTCCACGCCGGGCAGCCCGTCGGCGACGTCGGCCGTGGTGGCGGTCTGGGCGGGGTCGGCGACCGCCGCGACCAGATCGGGGGAGGGACGAAGCTGGATCAGGATCCGCATGGTCACCGCCGGGAGGTATCTGGAGGGAAACGAACCATCCAACATTCACTCATCCGTACCGGCGCGTCCAGCGGATCTGAGGGGTTTTGACCTGCAGAAACTCCCTAAGCGGGGCGAAGTGGACGACATTTGTTCTGGGATGTCAGGCTTCCTTGTTTTCGGTCCGTTCACTACGGTGAAGCGTTATGACGCTCCAGGCGCAAAAGCCGGTCGATGACGGAGAAAAAGCACACTGGTTGGCGGTGCGGCCGAGGCTCATCCTCGCCAGCGCGTTCATGCTCTTCCTGGAGCTGGCGCTGATCCGATGGACCGGGTCGAACATCGTCCATCTCAGCTATTTCACCAATTTCGTGCTGCTCGGGTCCTTCCTCGGCATCGGGCTGGGCTTCCTGCGCGTGGGGCGTTCGCGGCGGCAGCCGTTCTACTCGCCCGTCGTCCTGGCCATCCTGGTCATCGTCGTGCTGACCTTCCCCGTCACGGTGGACAGGAACACCGAGGGCGTCCTGTACTGGACGAGCCTGTCCACCACCGGGCCGCCCGCCTGGGCGATCCTGCCGGTGATCTTCGCCGCCGCCGCGGTCGTGCTCATGGGGCCCGCCGAGCTCGTCGGGCGGTGCTTCCCCGAGCTGCCCCGCCTGGAGGCCTACCGCTACGACCTGATCGGCAGCCTGACCGGCATCGCGGCGTTCACGGCGCTGTCGTTCCTGAGCGCGCCGCCGGTGTTCTGGGGGATCATCGTGGCGGTCTGCTACGGGCTGCTGCTGGTGCCCAAGCCCCGGGCCCTGTACGTGGGCCTGGTGAGCGTGCCGTCGCTGGCCGTGGTCGGGCTGCTGCTGGCCGAGACCCTGACCGCCGGGGCGATCTGGTCGCCGTACTACAAGGTCACCACCGAGCAGAAGCAGATGCTCGGCATCCCCGTGCTCGACATCGCGGTCAACGGCATCCCGCACCAGCAGGCCACGCCCGCCTACGCCCGGCTGCAGTGGGAGGCCCAGTACGCCCTGCCGTACGAGCGCACCGCCAAGCCGCCCAAGGACGTGCTCATCGTCGGCGCCGGCAGCGGCACGGACGTGGCGATCGCCCTGTCCAAGGGCGCCCAGCGGGTGGACGCCGTCGAGATCGACCCCAAACTGCGCGAGCTGGGCGGCTCGGCCCACCCCGACAGGCCCTACGACGACCCGCGCGTCACCACCCACGTCACCGACGGCCGCGCCTTCCTGGAGCGCACCGACACCAAGTACGACCTGATCCTGTTCGCCCTGCCCGACTCGCTCACCCTCGTCTCCGGCGCCAGTTCGCTGCGCCTGGAGAGCTACCTGTTCACCGAGGAGGCCATGCGGGCGGCCCGCGAGCACCTGCGGCCGGGCGGCACGTTCTCGATGTACAACTACTACCGCGAGAGCTGGCTCGTGGACCGCCTCGCCTCGACCATGCAGAACGCCTTCGGCCACAAGCCGTGCGTGGACGTGGTCAGCACCAGCGGCCAGCAGGCCGTGATCACCGCCGGCCTGGTCGCCACCGACCAGCGCTGCGCCACCGAGTGGCCGGGCGCCGCCCCGGGCACGCCCGCGCCCGCCGGGGACGACCGGCCCTTCCTGTACCTCAAGGACGCCACGATCCCGCCGATCTACCTCATCACGCTCGGCCTGATCCTCATCGTCAGCCTGCTCGCGGTGCGCGCCGTGGCCGGTCCGTACCAGCGGATGCGGCCGTACGCGGACCTGTTCCTGCTGGGCGTGGCGTTCATGTTGCTGGAGACCAAGAGCGTGACCGGCTTCGCGCTGCTGTTCGGCACCACGTGGGTGGTCAACGCGATCGTCTTCGCCGGCGTGCTCGTCGCGGTGCTCGCCGCCGTCGAGGTGACCCGCCGCTTCCGCACCCCGCCCCTACCGGTCATGTACGGCGTGCTGCTCGCGGGCCTGCTGCTGGCCTGGCTCGTGCCGAACGAATGGTTGTTGTCGCTCCCGCTGCCGCTGCGCGCGGTGGTGGCCGTGGCGGTGGCGTTCTTCCCGATCTTCGTCGCGAACGTGGTGTTCGCCAAGCGCTTCGCCGACTCGGCCGACGCGACCACCTCCTTCGGCGCGAACCTGCTGGGCGCGATGGTCGGCGGCTGCCTGGAGTACGTGGCCCTGGTGATCGGCTACCAGGGCCTGATCATCGTCGCGGGCCTGTTGTACGTCGGCGCCTTCATCCTGCTGCCGAGGAAGAACTCCGTCCTGGCGTGACCGCGCCGGAAATGCCGAAGGGTATTTCCGAAATTCCCTATGTATCGCCTTGACCGACGGTCAGGTGAACGGTTTCCCGCGAAGGTTGCTTTGTCGGAGACCGCGAGGTGAGGTAGAGATACCAGCCATGCCTTGATCGCGATGATCGTTGTATGTGAAAAGGGAAACTCGTCTTTTCCAGAAGGAGGCAAGAGATCGGGGGTGACGTCCGGTAAACCCACGAGAAAAGGTGTAATCATGGCGACACAAGGGGCAGCAAGGATAGATGTCGAGCTCGCCCTGCGGCAGGAGACCGATCCGGTGCCCGCCGGCCGCGCCGACCAGATCGCCGCGGTGCTCCCGAAAGGAGTGCTGTTCGCGACCCCCGCGCCGCCCCCCGGCGGACGGACGCGGGTGCCGCAGGCGGAATGGGCACTCACCTCCGCCTGGCCCTACCAGGGCCGGACCGCCACCGGCACCGCCGTCATCCACTACGGCGCCGGTCACGAACGCCTCGTCAGGCCGATGATCATCGCCGACGGCTTCAACTACGGCCCCAGCGACCTGCCGGGGCTGTGGCACCACCTCAACGCCCCCTACCCGCCCCACCAGCAGCGCCTGCTGGACCAGCTCCTCGCCCAGGGCATCGACGTCGTGCTGCTCGGCTTCGGCGCCCGGCACACCCACATCCAGGCCAACGCCGGCGTGGCGGCCACCTGCATCCGCCGCGCCATCAGCGAGCGGGACGGCAACGCGCCGCTGATCGCCGGCGGGGTCGGCATGGGCGGGCTGATCGCCCGCTACGCGCTGGCGGAGATGGAGAACCGCGGGGAGGACCACCAGACCGCGACGTACCTGTCCTACGACGCGCCGCACAACGGCGCCTGGATCCCGCTCATCCTGCAGCAGCTCGCGCACTTCGCGGCGAGCCTCTCCCCGTCCGAACCCTGCCAGACGGCCCTGATCGCGAGTCCCGCCGCGCAACAGCTCCTGTGGGCGTGGGTCGAGAGCGGCCGCTACTCGGGACCCGTGGCCACCGCCAGCCCGGTGCGCACCGAGTTCCTGGAGGACCTGCGCCGCGTCGGCTGGTTCCCGGTGCGCCCGCGCAAGCTCGGCGTGGCCAACGGGGCCGCCGACGGCACCGGCAGGAACATGCCGGCCGACCAGCCCGTGTTCGAGTGGAGCGCGCTGGGCGGCCTGGTCGGCGCGACCGTGCGCACCCAGCCGGACCGCGGCACCAACCGGCACGTCGGCGGCATGCGGGCGGTGCCCATGTGGGCCAGCAAGAGCTACACCAGCGACGTGGCTCCGTTCGACGGCGTGCCGGGGGGCACGCTGCCCCTGTACGGCATGCTCGCCGACCGGCTCGGCGCGCCGATCGCGACCAAGTACCGCTCGGCCTGCTTCGTCCCGACCGTGAGCGCCGTGGCCCTCCAGTACGACCCCGTGGACTGGACGGTCGACCTCTACACCGACATCACCTCCCTGTCGCCCGAGCACAGCCAGCTCGACGACTTCCACTGCGACTCCCACAACTCCGAGCACGGCCAGGTGACCGCCACGCTGGCCGAGTGGATCCTCGGACAGCTCGGCAAGTAGCGTCGCGGGTGGCGGGCGGGCTCCCGCCGCGCCCGCCGCCCGTACCGCTCACCGCATCGGGGGAGACGAATGCTGGAAGAGATGTTGCCGGGGCACCCTAATCTGCTGGCCGACCCCTATCCCGCCTACGCCGAGCTGCGCGAGTCGGGCGCCCCGCACCTGGTACGGCTGCGCAGCGGCCTGTACGGCTGGCTCGTGACCCGCTACGACGACGCCCGCGCCGCGCTGACGGACCCGAGGCTGAGCAAGGACCCGCGGCACGCGCCGGACGACTGGCAGCAGGCGGGGCGGGGCCGGCCGCTGGAGGACCGCTCCGGTCTCGGCACCCACCTGCTCACCACCGACCCGCCCGAGCACACCCGGCTGCGCCGCCTGGTGTCCGGCTTCTTCACCGCGCGGCGGCTGGCGGAGCTGCGGCCGGGCATCGAGTCGGCCGCGCGCACCCTCGCTTCCCGGCTGACTCCCGGGGCCGACCTGGTGGCGGACTTCGCCTCGCCGCTGCAGGCCGGGGTGATCTGCGACGTGCTGGGCGTGCCCGAGCGCGACCGTACGGACTTCCGGCGGTGGACGACGGCCGTGGTGTCGTCCCAGGCGGGGCGGAACGACGCCAGGCGGGCGGCGCTGGGGGAACTGGGCGCGTACGTGCGCGGGCTGGTGGCCGCCAAGCGGCGGGCGCCGGGGGACGACGTCATCAGCGCGATGAGCGCCGCGGCCGGGGACGGGGACCGGCTGACGGAGGACGAGCTGCTGTCGATGATCTTCCTGCTGCTCGTCGCGGGGTACGAGACGACCATCGGGCTCATCGGGCTGGGCACGTACACGCTGCTGCGGCATCCCGCGCAGCTCGACCGGTTGCGCGCCCGCCCCGAGCTGATCGAGCGGGCCGTGGAGGAGCTGCTGCGCCACGACGGCCCCGTCGAGCTGGCCACCTGGCGTTTCGCGCTGGAGCCGGTGGAACTGGGCGGGGTACGCCTGGCGGCCGGGCAGCCGATCCTGGTGGCGCTGGCGGCGGCCAACCGGGACCCGCGGCGCTTCGCCGAGCCGGACCTGCCCGACCTCGATCGCGAGGACAACGGCCACCTGAGCTTCGGCCACGGGCCGCACTACTGCCTGGGCGCGCTGCTGGCCCGCATCGTCGGCGCTGCCGCACTGGCGGAGGTCGTCCGCCTGCCGGGGCTGGCGCTGGCCGTGCCGGAGGAGCGGCTGCGGTGGCGCGCCAGCCTGACGATCAGGGGGCCGCAGGAGCTGCCCGTGACATTCGGCCGGATCCCGGCCGGTCAGCCGCAGAGCTGATCGACGGACTCGCCGTCGCTTCCCTGGTTGTTGCGGGTGGGCGTCTGAGTGGGGGCCGCTGCGCGGGTCGTGGCCGGGGCCGAGGCGGTCACGCTCGGAGAGGCGCTCACGTTCGCGCTCTTGGCCTGGGCCGGACGGAGCGACTTGGCGATCGCCCGCTTCGAGGCCTGCCGGATCTTCGCCCAGTCGGCGTTGCCCGGATAGAAGTGCGGCGGCACGAACTGCAAGCTCGTCATCTTGGCGTCCTTGACCTTGACGGCCAGCTCCACCACCGGTTGCACCAGGTCGCGGGGGATGTTCGTCTGGGCCGCCCGCCTGGCCGCGCCGGCCAGCTTGTTGAAGTTGGCCAGGATCACGGTCGGCGTGGCCTGCTGGGCGAAGGCGCTGATGACGCAGCGCTGGCGGGCCATCCGGGAGAAGTCGTCGCTGCCGACGCGGGAGCGGCCGTACCAGAGGGCCTGCTCGCCGCTCAGCTTGCGGTTGCCGGCCCTGATCGTGCCGGCCGTGCCGTACAGGCCGCCCCACTTGACGTCCTGCTCGACCCGGATGCGCAGGCCGCCGATGGCGTCCACCAGGTCGGCGAAGCCGTACATGTTCATCAGCGCGTAGTAGTCGATCTTCAGGCCCAGGGTGTGGCCGATGGCGTCCATCAGCGCGCGAGGGCCCTTGTTCTTGCCGCCCATGAGCTGCGGGTGGTCGTTGGCGTACTGCCAGACCTCGTTGAGCAGGCCGCCGTTGGGCAGCTCCGCCAGGAAGCCGTTCGGGAACTGCTTGTGCAGCGGCGAACTGGTGGGGAAGCGGACGTGCTGCAGGTTGCGCGGCAGGCTGAACAGCACGGTGGCGCCGGTCTTGAGGTCCACGCTGGCCACGTTCATGCTGTCGGTGCGCACGCCGGTCCTGTTGCCGGCCGCGTCGCCGCCGATCAGCAGGAAGTTCACCCGGTCCTTGCCGTCCCAGGGGTCCTCGGGGTTCTGGGCCGCGTGCGACGCCTGCGTGTCGGGGTCGCTGGGGAAGATGCTGAACGCCTCACGCATGGTCACCACGGTGCTGGCGGTGAGCGCGAACGGCGACATCACCGCGACGCACAACAGGCCCACCACGACGCCGGTCACCATCTGGCCCTGCTGGTTGAGCCGGTTCGGGCCGAGCACCACGTACGAGGTGACCATCAGCGCGAACCAGGCCAGGGCGAGCACCGAGGCGCCGGCGATGACGACGACCATCATGCCGTCGTCTACCAGGGCGGCCGCGTTCGACAGGTTCCCGGCCACGCTCAGGCCGTAGGCCAGGAGGGCCAGCAGCAGGACCGCGTACACGCCGATCAGCACCAGCCCGGTACGCCGATGCCCGGCCCGCAGATGAGCGGCGCCGGGCACGATGGCGGACAGGGCGGTCCAGCCGAGCATGGAAGCGGTGGTCAGCGGTTTGGCGAAGCGCGGGACGGCCGAGCCGGAGCCGAAGGAGAACCTGCCGGTGCGCGGCCTCCCCGCGCCGGTGGGTTTCCCGGCTTTGTCGGGCTCACCCGGGCCGGTGGGCTTTCCCGAAGCGGGGGGCTTTCCCGGGCCGGTGGGTTTTCCCGAGGCGGTGGGCTTGCCCGAGCCGGAAGGCTTGCCCGCGCGGCCCTGGGGAGGGTCGGCGGGCCTGGACGGGCGAGATCGTCGCGTGGGGCGCCGCTTCCTGCCTTCTGGCACGGTCTCTTCCCCATCGCGATTACTCACACCCGGCTCCTTCAACGCCTACCAGGCAAAACTGACGTTTGCCCCCCGATCGGCACAAGATTGCCAGGATTCTAGTCCCCATACCTGGACATCAGAGACATGTGCTCAACCTGAGATGAACACCGCAGGTCAATCAGGAGACCGACGAGGACGACGCCATCCACGTATTGCACTGGTATGCCTGGCTTCTCTCATAGCCCTGACGGAACCACCGGCCGCTGTTGACCGGCTTGCCGTGGTCGCGCGGATAACCCGGATGGTCGCCCACCCGTCCGAAGAAGGTGAACAACTCGTTGCGCCGGGCCGAGTTCACCGGGTACGACGCCGCCACCGACCGCATCCACATGCCGCTCAGGCAGTTGGCCTGCAGTTCCAGGCGGCGGCTGAGCGCCAGCTTGCCGCTCTGGCTGCTGGAGGCCGTGGTGGAGCTCCACCACGAGTCCATCAGGCCGGTGAGGTTCTGGACGTGGTGGCCGTACTCGTGGGCCATCATGCCGATGATGCCGCCGTGCCAGGAGATGATCTGACCGTAGCCGAGCGCGTTGCCGCTGCCCTTGGCCATGGCCGAGGTGGAGGCGTAGATGGTGTTGTTGCGCGGGCAGTAGTACGGCACGATGCTGCCCGCCGACGGATAGTCGCCGCAGGCGCCCCTGCCCCGCACGGCCGCGATGGCGTAGTTGGGCGGGCTGAACCGGAAGCCCTGCTTCTCCAGTGCGGGCTTCCAGGCCCGGTCCATGCACTTGCCGGTCTTCAGGATCAGCGCCTTGAGCTGGCTGTGACTGAAGATGCTGGCGTTGCCCGCACGGCAGTTGAGCCTGGGCAGGATGCCGGCCCGGTACATGGAGTTGTTCTTCAGGCTCGTGTTGACCTGGACCCTGGCGGGCGGCGTGACCGTCGTCTCCGGCTCGTCGTCCTCGCTCTCCGAGGGGCTCGGGGTCGGCTCCTCGCTGCGGTCGGGGGTGTTCTCCGTGGTGTCCTGCGAGGGCTCGTACGACGGTTCGTCGGACGGGTCGTCCGACGGTTGCCAGGTCGGGATCGCCACCGGCGAGGAGTCGTCGGAGTCGGAGTCCGCGCCGTGCATCATGACCGCTCCGATGACGATCAGCACGAACAGGGCGGCCAGCGAGCCGAACACGGCGCCGAGCGCACCGAGCACGCCCATGCCCGACTTCTTGCGCGGCGGCGGGTAGTGCCCCCACTGCCGTGGTGGCGGCATGGGCGGCGGAGGAGGGGGCGGGGGCGGCGGCTGCCGGTGCGGCTGCCCGTACGGGGGCTGCCCGTGCGGAGGTTGCCCGTATGGAGGTTGCCCGTACGGAGGCTGCTGCCCGTACGGGGGCTGGCCGTAAGGGCCCTGCGGGTGGGGCTGCTGGTATCCGTGCCCCTGCTGCGGCGGCGGAGGCGGCGGGGGAGGAGGGGGAGGCGGTGGCTGCTGGTACGGGTTGCCCTGGCCGCCCTGCTGCTGCGGCTGGCGGTATCCGGGCGGCGGCCACGGCAACGAGTGTGGCCGCTGTGGCTGCCCGGGCCCCTGTGGCGGCGGTGGGTATTGCCCGTTCCCTGTCACCCTGTCTCCCCCGATGCCCCGTAATCCGAAATGCATGGCTTTGGATCGCGACTTGCCGGACCCTTGCCAAATTTGGGGCAAAAGCATACTGATTTCTCACCCGTCACGGATGTAGCAGTGCTCGGTTACAGTCCGAAATCATTCGAGGTGATCTCCGCTATCTCCCGGTCCCCGCGGGGGGCGGTGTCCTAGCTTTCTGAGCATGAATCTCCAGCAGCTCCGCTATGTGGTCGCGACTGCGGAGCACCGCACCATGACCGACGCGGCCAGGTCGCTCTACATCGCGCAGCCTGCGCTGTCCCGCGCGATCCGCGACCTCGAGCGGGAGCTCGGCATGACCCTCTTCGCCCGTTCGGGGCGCGGAGTGGTCGTCACCGCACAGGGACGCCGGGTGGTCAAGCTGGCAAGGGAGGCACTCGACGCCGTTCACGAGATCGAGGGCCTGGCCAACCAGAACACCGTCACCGAGGCGGAACTCCGCATCGCCGCCACCCCCAGTCTCGAACCCGGCCTCGCGGGACGGCTGCTGCCGGCCTACGCGGCCGACCACCCGGGAGTGCGCGTGCACATCGTGCGCTGCGACGGCAGAGACGGCGTCGTCAGCGCGATCAGGGACCAGCGGGCCGACCTCGGCCTCACGGACCTGCCCGTGCCCACCGATCTCATCACCCATCCCCTCGAACGCCAGGAGATCGTACTGATCTCCCCGCCGGGGCTCGAACTGCCCAATCCGGTGCCGATGGGCAAACTGCACGGCATGCGCCTGGCGCTGCCCGCCCGCGGCAGCATGCGGCGCAGGGAGCTCGAAGCGATGTTCGGCAAGTACGCGGTCACCCCGGTGGTCGTGCTCGAGACCGACGAACGCAACGGCTGGCTCAAGGCCGTGCGCGCCGGGCAGGCGTCGTTGTTGTGGTACCGCGGCATGGCCGAGCAGGCCGGACGCGCGGGCCTGGTGGTGCGCTCGCTCGAACCCGCGGTGCGTCGCGTCATAGCCGTGGTGCACGCCCGCCGCCGCCTGCCGCTCATCGCCCAGGACTTCCTGGCCACCGCGGAGAAGGGAACCGCCGCCTGACCCATCGGGAACGATCCATTTCCGCCTGGCACCCCACCTGACCCAGGCACAACAGCAAAGCCTGGCGCCCCACCCGACCGGGCACGACAGCAGAGCCTGGCGCTCCACCTGACCAGGCACGACAGCAGAGCCTGGCGCTCCACCTGACCAGGCACGACAGCAGAGCCTGGCGCTCCACCTGACCAGGCACGATCGCAGAGCCTGGCACCCAGGACCAGGCACTCGACAGCAGAGCCGGCACCCTGGACCAGGCACTCCGACAGCAGAGCCTGGCACCCAGGACCAGGCAACTCGGCAGCAGAGCCCCCCGGGGCCCGGCGACTGGCGCCGCGCCCCTGAAGGCCCGCGGAAGACGCGCTCCCGGCAAGGCTCGCGAAAGACGCGCTGTCAGCCTCTGATCCGCAGTACCTCCCCGGTGCCCGCCAGCGTGCCCCTGTTGGACACGTAGTAGGCGCCATCCGGCCCGGCCGCCACGCCCGTGGGCGTGAACAGGCCGTCCCCGGCGATGAGTGTCCTGGTGCCATCGCGTTCGACGCGGTACAGGGCGCCGGCCGGGTCGCCGGACAGCAGGCCGTTCGCGGCGATCTCCAGCACCAGCAGCCGGCCGCGCCGGTCGAAGGCGATGTCCACGATGTTGGTGAAGCCGGAGGCGTACACCTGCGGCGCCTGGCCCGGCGTCAGGCGCCACACTCCGGCTCCTCCCACGGGGAAGGGGAAGCCGGTGAGCTGCCCGACGTAGAGCGCGCCGTCGGGGCCGCGGGCCACGCTCGTGGGCACGGGGTGCATCGGCACCTCGCCGCCGCCGGGCCCCGGCACCGGGCGGACGTCGAACACGGCGACCGTCGAGATCCGGCCGCCGGGACGTACCCGCAGCAGGTCGTTGGCGCCCGCGTCCACGACCAGCGCGCCCTTGCCCTCGGGCAGCACCGCGTACGGCTGGCTGTCCGGGCCGGTCCCGGGCTGCCCCTGGTCGGGGTCGTTGGCGCTCTCGTACGCGCCCAGGTCGGCGATGCTGCGCCAGCGCCCGCCCGACGCCTTGACCAGCGTGGCGATCGCGGCCCCACCCGGGCCGAGCTGCGCGCGCCTGGCCGGGTCGGTGCCCAGCCCGATCGGGATGAGCAGGCCGCCGTCGGTCGCGGCCACGTCGTGCACGCCGAGCACCTCGCTCAGGTTCGGCGTGCCCAGGGAGGGCAGGCCGGTGACGACGCGGCGCTGCCTGCCGTGCGAGACGGCCGTCACGGCCCCGCTGGGGCCCAGGCAGAACGTCTGGTCCTGGGCGCCGGTGATGCACGGCCCGGAACCGCCCCGGCCCGCTTCGGCCACGTACAGGACGCCGTCGGGCCCGAAGTTGAGTCCTCGGGGGTTGTCCAGCCCGGAGGCGACCACCGTGATGGACGGTCCGGCGGAGGTGCGGGAAAGGGCGGCGGCCGGGTAGGCGGCCGCGGTGAGGGCGAGGGTCGCCGCGACGGCGGCGGTCAGGGTGGCGCGGCCGGCGGGCCTTGTGCGCGCTGCACGCATGGCCTGTGCGTAACACGGCGAGCGCCTGATGGCCAGGGCCCTGTCTCCATCGAGACACGAACGGGCTTCAGCGCGCGGGCGGGCATGACCGGGCGGGCGGATGTCGGCGGGCGGGCTTGACCAGGGGGGGCGGGCTTGACCGGGCGGGCGGTTCTGGCGGGCGGCCTTCAGTGAGCCACCGGCAGTCTCACCACGGCCCGCAGGCCCGGTTCCGCGTCCTCCAGGTGCACCGTGCCGCCATGAGCCCGGACGGTCTCCCGCACGATGGCCAGCCCCAGCCCCGTCCCGCCCTCGTCGCGGCTGCGGCCGGAGTCGAGCCGGGTGAAGCGGTTGAAGACGCGCTCGCGGTCCTGCTCGGGAATGCCGGGGCCGTCGTCGGTGATCGTCAGCACGCCGTCGGCAGTCAGCGCCACCTCGATCTTGGAGGTGGTGTGGCGCGCCGCGTTGTCCATGAGGTTGGTCAGCACCCGGCTAAGGTCGAGGGCGTCGCCGCGGACCACGACGGGGTCGCAGGCCGTCAGGCGGGCCTCGGCGTACCGGTCCACGGTCTGGCGCACCACGTCGTCCAGGTCCACCGGCTCGCGCCGCGCGGGCGCGCCGCCGCGTTCGTCCAGCCTGGCCAGCGCCAGCAGGTCCTCGGCCAGCCGGGACAGCCGCATGGTGTCCTCCAGCACGCCCTCGGCGGTGTCCGGCCAGTCCTGCCCGTCGGGGTGGCCGAGCGCCACTTCGAGCTGCAGCCGGATGCTGGCCAGCGGGCTGCGCAACTCGTGCGCGGCGTCGGAGATGAGCGCCCGCTGGCGCTGCTCGGCCTCCTCCAGCCTGGCCAGCATGTCGTTGAGCGTGGTGGCCAGCGAGTGCACCTCGTCACGCGACTGCGGCACCGGCAGCCGGCGCGACCTGGCCGTGTGCGTGATGTCCGCCGCGCCCCTGCGCAGCGCCGCGATGGGACGCAGGGTGCGGCCGATCATCAGCCAGCTCGCCACCGCCAGCAGCACCATCAGCGCCGGCGTGCCGACCAGCAGCACCCGCGCCGCCGTGCCCAGGCTGGTCTGGATCTCGCCGACGGGCCGGGCCGCCACCACCGTCTGCCCCCGGTCCGCGCTGATCACGACGACCCGCAGGAACCCGGGGATGGCGTACGGCCGCCCGTCCAGCTCCGTCGCCTGACCGTGCCGCAGCACGTTCGCCCTGGTCTTGGCGTCCAGCAGCGGCACCAGCCGGTCGGCGCCGTAGGTGACGTGCGTGATCCGCCCGCGCGCGTCGATGACCTGCACGATCGTGCCGTCGTGGGTGGTGATCGGGCTGGTCAGCGTGCCCGCGTCGGCCGCCACGCGCACGGCCTGGGCCTGCTGCCTGGTGGACTCCTCCACCGTGTCCATCAGGGCCCGGTCCAGCACGCTCAGCAGCACCGAGGCCGACAGCGCCAGCGCCAGCGCGAGCACCGCGGCGGCCGCCGCCGTGAGCCGGAAGCGCAGCCCCTGCCGCCGCCACCAGACCAGCGGGGACTCAGCCACCGTCGCCCGCCAGCCGGTAGCCCGCGCCGCGCACGGTCTGCAGCGCGTTCCTGCCGAACGGGGCGTCGATCTTGCGGCGCAGGTAGCCGACGTACACCTCGACCACGTTCGGGTCGGTGTCGAAGGTGTCCCACACGTGCTCCAGGATCTCCGACTTCGACACCACCTCGTCGCGCCGCCGCATCAGGTACTCCAGCAGCGCGAACTCCCGCGGCGTCAGCTCGATCGAGCTCTCGCCCCGCTCCACCCTGCGGCGGGCCGGGTCCAGCGACAGGTCGCCCGCCAGCAGCACCGACGGCCGCCGCCCCGCGTCGCGCCGCAGCAGCGCCCGCAGCCGGGCCACCAGCACCACGTACGAGAACGGCTTGGTCAGGTAGTCGTCGGCGCCCAGGTCGAGCCCGTCGGCCATGTCGTACTCGCCGTCCTTGGCCGACAACATCAGGATCGGCACCCAGTTCTCCTCGGCGCGCAACTGCTTGCACACGTTGTAGCCCGACAACCTGGGCAACATGATGTCCAGCACCACGACGTCGTAGTCGCCCTGCCTGGCCGCGTGCAGCCCGTCCTCACCGTCGTGGGCGAGGTCCACGGCGAAGCCCTCGGCCTGCAGCCCCCGTTGCAGCGCCGCCGCCATCCGCCGCTCGTCCTCGACGACAAGTACTCTCATGTGGCAATTCTCCTGTTCCCGCCCTGAGACCACGCTGAGAGGCTGAGAGCCGTCTCAGGCCGGACGGACCAGGGCCGCGCCATGCACTCTAGCCAGCTCAGGCAACCGCACAGTGCCGGCATAGTGCCGGCACAGTGCCGGCGGGGCACCGGACTCCGGGGCTCAGGGCTGAGAGTCGTCTCAGGCTGTCTCAGGGTTGCCACAGGAACCATGACGCAGGCTTTGGGCATCGACATACCGTTAAGGAGTGAGATGCGAAGAGGCACGTTCGTGAGGTGGGGAGTCCCGATCGCGGCGGCGGCCGTGATCGGAGCCGCGATCGGCGCCGGCCCCGTGATAGCCGCGGTGAGCGGGGAGCCTGTGCTGCCCGAGCGCTCGGCGGCGCAACTGCTGGCCGACGCGGCGGCCGCCACCAGCAAGGAAGGCGGCATCCCGCCGATGTCCGGGACCGTACAGCAGACGGCCTCGCTCGGCCTGCCGGCGCTGCCGCAGACCGGCTCGGCCTCGCCGCTGAGCCTGCTGTCCGGCTCGCACGAGGTGAAGGTCTGGTACGGCGCCGAGGACAAGCTGCGCGTGGCCATGCCGACCCAGCTCAACGAGACCAACCTGATCGTCAACGGCGGCCAGGGCTGGTACTGGGACAGCGCCACCAACACCGCCACCAAGCTGACCGTCAAGAAGGGCGAAGGCGCGCCGCACAAGAGCACTCCGGTGCCGCAGCCGACCGACCTGACGCCGCAGCAGCTGGCCGAGAGGCTGCTGGCCAAGGCCGACGAGCACACCGCCGTACGGGTGATCAACACGGCGGAGGTGGCGGGCCGGCCGGTCTACCAGCTCGTGTTGTCGCCCAAGGAGGAGAGCTCCCTGGTGCAGGAGATCAGGGTCGCGCTCGACGGCGAGACCTACGTCCCGCTGCAGGTCCAGGTGTACGCCAAGGGCTCGGCCGAGCCGGCGTACCAGGTGGGCTTCACCCAGGTGACGTTCACGCCCCCGGCGGCCGAGAACTTCACCTTCACCCCGCCCGCGGGCGCCAAGGTGGAGGAGAAGACCCTCGGTGAGGACATGAAGATCGAGGAGCACGCCGAGGAGCGTGCCGAGCACGCCAAGGACGTCGCGGGCGACATGAAGGTCGTCGGCGACGGGTGGGGCAGCGTGGCCGTGGTGCCGTTCTCCCTGTCCGACCTGACCAAGCAGACCCCGACGCCCGAGAACTCCGAGAGCTCCGAGGGCTCTCAGGGCTCCCAAGGCGACGGCGGGCCCTTCGGCGGCACCGCCGACCCGAAGGCGGTCCTGGACGGTGTGCTCAAGTCGGCCACCCCGGTGAGCGGCACGTGGGGCTCCGGCAAGCTGATCAGGACCAAGCTTGTCACCGCCCTGCTGACCGATGACGGCCGGCTGCTCGTCGGCGCGGTCACTCCGGAGGCGATCACCAAGGCGGCGGGCACCAAGTGACCGTCGTCACGCAGGAAGCGGGGGCGCCCTTCGGGGCGGCCCCGCCCTCCGGGGACTCGGCGATCGTCACCGCGGGGCTGACCAAGCGCTTCAGGGGCGGCCAGATCGCCGTGGACACGCTGGACCTGGCCGTGCCGCGCGGCTCGGTGTTCGGCTTCCTCGGGCCCAACGGCTCCGGCAAGACCACCACGATCCGCATGCTGCTGGGCCTGGTGTCGCCCACCGAGGGCGAGTACTCCGTGCTCGGGCTGCCGCAGGCCCAGGCCCTGCCCAAGGTGGGGGCGCTGGTCGAAGGGCCGGCGTTCTACCCGTACCTGTCGGGCGCGGCCAACCTGACGCGCTTCGACGCGGCCGACCCGACCGCGCGCGGCGGCACCGCCAAGCGGCGGATCGCCGAAGCCCTCGAACGGGTGGGCCTGTCGGCCGCCGCGGGCAAGCGCTACCGCAACTACTCGCTCGGCATGCGCCAGCGGTTGTCCATCGCGGCCGCGCTGCTGGGGCCGCGCGAACTGCTCATCCTGGACGAGCCCACCAACGGGCTCGACCCGCAGGGCACCCGCGAGGTACGCACGCTGGTCAAGGAGATCGCCGCGGACGGCACCACGGTGTTCGTCTCCTCGCACCTGCTGGCGGAGGTCGAGCAGATGTGTACGCACGCGGCGATCATGCGTACCGGGAAGCTCGTCGCGCAGGGCACCATCGCCTCGCTCAGCAGCGGCCTGGTCACCCGGATCAGGGTGGAGACACCCGACGCCGACGACGCCGCGCGCGTGCTGACCGAGACCGGCCTGGCCGACGTGCGGGCCGAGGGCCGCGAGGTCACGGCGGAGCTGGGCGGGCACGCGCCGGAGCGGGTCAACGCCGCGCTGGTGGGTAAGGGCGTGGCCGTACGGGGGCTGGCCGTGGTGCGGCCGAGCCTGGAGGACGTGTTCGTGGGACTGACAGGGGAGGGCTTCGATGTCGACGGGTGACGGCGCGACGTCGGGAGCGACGCCGGCTCGGGGGACGACGCCGGCTTCGGAGGCAGGTTCGGCCGCGCGGACGGCGTCGGGCGTGGCAACGGCGACGGCCACGGGGGCGGCATCGGATGTGGGGGCGGCGACGGCTGCGGGGGCGGCGTCGGCCGCCGGCACGGGTGGCGCCACCACGGCCACGCTCGGGCGGCGCACGCCCGGCCTCGTGCCGGTGACGGAGACCATGCGCACCAGCGAACGTCACCCGCCCGAGCCCCCGCCCTCCTCCTCCTCCGACGGCGATCGCGAGCGCGACGCCGCGCCGAGGGGGGCCACGAGGGCGGTGTGGGCGTTCTGGCGGCTGCTCGGCTCGGAGTTGCGCCTGACCTTCCGGCGCCCGCGCAACCTGGCCATGCTGGCGGTGCTGGCGCTCGTGCCGGTCGTCGTCGGTGTCGCCCTGCGCATCGCCGGCGGCTCCGGCGGCCCGGGCGACGAGATGGGCGGGATCATCGCGGACGTGGCGGGCAACAGCCTCATGCTCACGTTCGTCTCGTTCTCGTTCCTGGTGCTGCTGCTGATGCCGGTGGCCGTGAGCGTGGTGGCGGGCGACTCGATCGCGGGGGAGGCCGGGGGCGGCACGCTGCGCTACCTGCTGGCCGCGCCGGCCGGGCGGACCCGGCTGCTGGTGGTCAAGTACCTCAACGCGGTCGTCTACGCCTACGCCGTGACGGCGGTGGTGGCGCTGTCGGCGCTGGTTACCGGGGTGGTGCTCTTTCCCGCCGGGGACGTGACGCTGCTGTCGGGCACCACGATCTCGTTCGCGGAAGGGCTGGTGCGCATCGCCATCGCGGTCGGGTACGTCGGAGCCGGCATGGCGGCGCTGGCCGCCATCGCGCTGGCGGTGTCCACGTTCACCGAGGTGCCCATCGGGGCCATCGCGGGCACCCTGGTGCTGGTCATCGTCTGCCAGGTGCTGCGGGCCATCCCCGACCTGGACGTGATCGCGCCGTACCTGCTGCCCACCTGGTTCACGAACTTCGACGCGGTGCTGCGCAGCCCGATCGACACGGGGGCGCTGGGGGAGGGGCTGCTGGCGTTCGGTGCGTACATCGCGCTGTTCGGCTCGATCGCGTGGGCGCGCTTCTCCGGCAAGGACATCACCTCCTGACCACCCCGCCGCACGGGCCGCGCGAGGGGGAGCGCGGCCGAGCGGAACCCCTCACAAGCCAGCCAGGCCCTCACAAGCCAGGCCCACGCAAGCCGGGACCGCCGCAAGCCGGGGCCGGTGGGTCAGCCAGGCATCGGTGCGAGAGCCACGGGCCCGGCGCGTCGGTCATCCGCGCGCAGGGCCCGTGAGCTTGTGTCCGGGCTTCAGGCCGACGGGCGGTGGCTCTCAGGCTGAGGGGCGGTGGCTCAGGCGGAGGGGCGGGCGCTCAGGCTGAGGGGCGGTGGCCTCAGGCCGACGGGCGGCGGCGCAGGCCCAGGACGCCGATGACGACGCCGATGATGCCCACGACCAGCCCGGCCCCGCCCAGCAGGCGGGCCGTGCCGTCCGACGACGACGCGGCGGCCACGGGCGCCAGCGAGGGCGCGCCGGAAGGAGCCGTGGTGGCGGCGGCGGTGGTGGGAGCCGTGGTGCCGTTCTCGGCGGCGGCGGGCACCAGCTTGAGCAGCGGCGCCGGGTGCTCGGCCTCCGTGCCGTCCGCCTTAGGCGCCTCCGACCAGTCCACCACCTCACCGCCCGAGTACGTCTGCTTCGTCGGGAACAGCAGCGAGTCCACGTCCTTGGGCAGTTGCCCCATGGACACCTCGAACTCCTGGAACTCCCCGGGGTTGATCTTCCCGCCCTCCCAGACGACCTTGGTGACGGCCTCCTCCAGGTCGCCGTACTCGGTCTTGACCGGCTTGGGCAGCTTGCTCTCCGTGACCTTGACCTCCCACCCGGGCACCGGCTTGACCGACACGAAGGCCAGCGGGTGATCGACGGGGAAGGACACCTCGATCTTGGTGGTCGAGGCGTCGTCGCGCTCGTTCGGCACCCGGAAGGCGACCTTGGTGAACGCGCCCTGCTCGGCGGTGCCGGGCTGGATGGTGACGTGGGCCAGCGCGGGCAGGGCCAGGGCGGCGGTGAGCGCGGTGGTGGCGGCGAGCACGGTCGCCGCACGGCGTACGAAGGACATGCGAGAACTCCACTTGGTGATGGGGGGATGAAAAGGGGTGTCGGACGGTCAGGCGGGAAGTGGAGGACCACGCCTGGCCACGCTGTGCCGGAAGCCCGGCTGGAGCGGGACCACCCTGGTGAGCACGATGGGCGCGCACGCCGGCGACACGGGCGCGGCGGCCGGGGCGAGCAGCACGGTGAGGCGGCGGCCGAGGCGGCGCAGCAAAGACCACAGCGCGGCCTCGCCGCGTGACAGCCACAGGCCGGTGATCACCGTCGCCGTGAGGTGCGTGAGCAGCATGCCGGCGTTGACCGCCAGGCCGCCCTGGGCGTGCCCGTGCACCGAGACGTAGGCCGCGCCCTCGCCCGCGAACAACTCGTGCAGCCCGAGTTGCGCCCCCACCAGCATCAGGTTGATCGTGCCCGCCGAACGCTCCCTGCCGCACAACGCCAGTCCCAGCGCGGCCACGCCCGCCAGCCCGAGCGCGGCGGTCTGCGGCGCGGGCGCCGCGCCACCGCCGAAGACGTGGGCGAGCGCGGCGAGAGTCACGCAGACGGCGGCGAAGGCGGCCGTCCGCGCGAGCCGGAGGGGAAGTCGCGCGCGCATGGGTGTGCCCCATGCTCTCACGGGGCAGGGTCCCAGGAGACCTCGAGTCCCAAGCTGCGCAATGCCTGGTCCGAAAATGGCATTTGTCGCTAGGGTCGTGCCGACCCACGTTGACATAGAGGTGAGAACGTTGCGGCACTTAGCTGGTTTGCTCATCGGGCTTGTGGTAACGGCGGCAGTGCTGGGCGGCGGCGGGTGGGCGGTGCAGCAGGCCGTCGGAAACGCCGCGGCCACCCCGCCCGACAACCAGAAGATGTGGATCGCGCTCGGCGCGATGGCCGCCGTCGGACTGGTCTTCGGGCTCGTGATGGCCGGCCGGGTCTCGCCGCTGGCGACGTTCGTGCCCTCCATGGTGTTGCTGGCCTGGACGGTCGTGTACGCGCTCGACGTGAACCGGGCGCTGTCCTTCATCCCGGCCGAGCCCTCGGTCCACCAGATCGTCAGGGACGCCGGCTTCGGCGCCAAGACCTTGCTCACGACGGGCGTGTTCGCCCTGCTCGGCGTGGCCCTGTTCATCCCCGTGCTGATGCCGTCGCGCTGGTCGCGCCGCGACGACGAGATGGACGAGGACTACGAGACCACGCCGGAGGGCAGCTACTACTGAGCGGGCTACTGGGAGGCGGGACTGCCCGAGGTGTAGAGGCGGGTCACGACCTCCTCGATGGAGGACTGGTCGGGCGCGGTGGCCATCAGCTCCTCCAGGCTGCCGTCGAAGGCCAGCCGCCCGTGGTCGATCAGCATGACCCGGCGGCACAGGCGTTCGATGTCGCCGAGGTCGTGCGTGGTCAGCAGCACGGTCGTGCCCCGCTCGGCGTTCTGCCGCCCCAGGAAGTCCCGGATGGCGGCCTTGCTGACCACGTCCAGCCCGATCGTCGGCTCGTCGAGGACGAGCACGTCGGGCTGGTGCAGCAGCGCCGCCGTCAGGTCGCCGCGCATCCGCTGCCCCAGGCTGAGCTGGCGCACCGGAGTGCGCAGGAATGGGCCCAGATCCAGGGTTTCGGTCAGCTCGCCGAGCCGGGTCAGGAAAGTGGCGCGGTCCACCCGGTACAGGTGGCGGATCAGCTCGAAGCTGTCGCGCAGCGGCAGGTCCCACCACAACGTCGTACGCTGCCCGAACACCACGCCGATCCGCCGCGCCAGCGTGGTGCGCCGGCGCGAGGGGTCCAGCCCGGCCACCCGGACCTGGCCGGAGGTGGGCGTCAGGATGCCGCACAACATCTTGATCGTGGTGGACTTGCCCGCGCCGTTGGGGCCGAGGTACCCGACGAACTCGCCCGGCGCGACGGTGAACGACAGGTCGCGTACGGCGTGGACGACGTTCTTCTTCACCTTGAACGAGCGGCCTGCCCGGTCAAGCTCGATCATGTGCTCAACTCCCCGTTGATCGGTAGTGCCGGACGCCCTGCCGCCAGGCCAGCGCGGCCAGCAGGGCCAGGACCAGCGCGGCGGCCGGTCCGAGGAAACGCATGAACTCGGGTGTGCCGAAGGGGTCGTCCCGGTCCAGGACGTACAGGCCGGGCTGCCAGTTGACGAACGCCAGCGGCAGCGCGTAGGTCACGCCCGCGACCAGGTCACGGGCGTAGACGCTGAACGGGTACTGGGTGAGCTGGTTGCTGCCGTAGGTCAGCGAGTTGACCACCTCGGGCGCGTCGGTCAGCACGAACTGCACCGCGCCGGCGATCGTCCACAACGCCGTGTAGATGACGATCCCGGTGATCACCATGACGGGGATCATCCAGGCGCGCTCCCACCCGACGCCGAGCGCGGTGACCGCGTAGCCGAGCACGAGCGCGGCCTGCAGGATGCGCCCGATCCTGGTGGGCATGAAGCGTTCGGCGGCGAGTTGCAGCCACGCGCTGACCGGCCTGATCAGGAACGTGTCGAGGGTGCCCGCCTTGATGTGCTGGCTGGTGCGGTCGAGGTTGCTGACGAAGGTGTCGCAGATGGTGAAGGCCAGGTTGGCGGCGCCGTACAGGAACAGCACCTCCTCGCGGGAGAAGCCCGCCAGGGTGGTGGTGTTGGCGAAGATGACCAGGATCACCGCGACGTCCGTGCCTGCGAGCAGGAAGCCGAGCACCGTCATCAGCGCGAACGAGACGGGGTACGCGGCCGCGGCGCGGGTCGAGACCCAGATCAGCAGGAAGTACGTCCTAACCACCCTGGATCACCACCTTGTGGCGGATCGCCCTGGTGCCGAGCCAGCCGAGCCCGAGCAGGGCCACGGCCCAGAACGCCTGCAGCGCCAGCGTGTCCGCCACCGGGGCCTTGCCGAGATAGAGGTCGGTGGGCAACTGGACCATGGCGGCCCAGGGCAGCGCCCTGGCCAGTTCGCCGAACCAGCCGGGGAACAGGTGCAGCGGCACCATCATGCCGCTGAAGAAGGTGGTCAGGACCATCGACAGGATCGCGACGCCGCGATCGTCGAGCAGCCAGGCGACCGACAGCGCGACCAGGTAACGCCAGCCGAAGCTGACGAGCAGGGCGAGCGCGAAGCCGGCCAGGAAGGACAGCCACTGTCCAGGGCCGGCGGGGAAGTAGAGGCCGAACAGGGCCGCGCCGAGCAGCGTGGGCGGGATGCCGCGGACCAGGAACAGGTAGGCGGCCCTGCCCATGTCCTCGGCCAGCGCCCAGAGTTGCAGCGAGGCCGGGCGCACCAGGTCGAGCGCGATGTCGCCGCTGCGGATGCGTTCGGGAAGGGTGAGGCCGCCGCCCATCAGCTGCATCGGCCCGATGAACGCCTGGGTGATGAAGCAGAAGGTGATGGCGTCGGTGATGTCGTAGCCCGCCAGGCCGGGGCGGGCCTGCCAGAGGGCGATGAGGATGTAGGCGCGCAGGATGCCGAAGACGCTGTTGGTGAACGCGCCCGCGAGTGCGGCGCCGACGTAGGTGGCGTGCTTGCGGAAGCCGTACCGGACCAGCCGGGCATAGAGCGGTATGGTTTTGCACCTCCAGGGTGTGATGGCACGGTTGCGGACCGTGTTTGGACCCGCGCACGGGTCTGCCGGTGGGAAGCACGGAATTATCCACGGCGGGGCCGGCGACCGGCAACGGAATTAAGGGGCCGCGGACTGCCGGGCGTTCATTGTGCCGAAATATCCGCGTAAGGGATGAGATACTTACTCACCGGTAGGATGATCTTGAGAGGGGGAAGAATGGCCCTGTAAGGGGGTTTTATGCGGATAGACAGGAACGTGGTGCCGGAGTATCCCGTGAGCTGGCAGGCCCGCGCGCTCACCGGTCTCATGCGCGGCACCGTCAAGCCGGCCGGCACCCTGCTGTTGCGCCATCCGCTCGCCCTGGTGGGGGCCGCCCGCCTCGGTGATCTGGCGCGGGTCGCGCCGCCACGTCCCGATCATGTCGCGATCGTGCCCGCCGCCTTCTCCTCCTGTGGTGGCGAATGGGTGCGCGGCGGGCAGGGGCTCGACGAGCGCAAGGCCGTGCTGTACTTCCACGGCGGGGGTTATTTCTCGTGCTCGCCGCGTACGCACAGGTCCATCACGTGGCGGCTGTCGGTGGCGGCCCGGCGGCCGGTGCTGGCGCTGGACTACCGGCAGGGCCCGGTGCACAAGCTGGCCGACTCACTGGCCGACGCGCTGGACGCCTATGACTGCCTGCTGCGGCGCGGCCACGCGCCGGGGGACATCGTCGTGGCGGGGGACTCCGCGGGCGGTCATCTGACGCTGGCGACCCTGCTGGCACTGCGCGACAGGGGGCTGCCGCTGCCCGCGGCGGCGATCTGCCTCTCGCCGTGGGCCGACCTCACCGACGTGCCGCGCCGGGCCAACCGCTTCCAGGACCCGATGGTGTCGGCGGGGCGGGTGCGCTGGCTGGCCCGCCGGTGGACCTCCGGGCTCGACCCGTGGGACCCGCTCGTCTCGCCGGTGCACGGGGACTTCACGGGACTGCCGCCGCTCATGATCGTGACGGGCTCGACGGAGGTGCTGCGGGACGAGGCCCGGCGGGTGGCGCGGCGGGCGCGGCTGGCGGGCGTGCCGGTCAGGTACGAGGAATGGCCCCGCATGCCGCACGTCTTCCCGATCCTGGCCGACGTGCTCCCCGAGGCGCGACTGGCATTCCGCCACATGTCCCAATTTTTGAGGATGGTGGCGGATCTGTCCGAACCCATGGGAGGCTCGGCGGCGGCCTGACCGGATTGTGATGATCGGCACACATCGAGACTGAGGAGCAGTGTAAGGTTAGGTATACCTAACTATGTAATGTCAGGGGGCTGTCCAATGGCGGACAACCGTACGGACCACCACCGGGGGGTCGTCCAGCGCACCGAGCGCATCTCGCGTCACATGGTCCGGGTGGTCGTCGGGGGCGACGGGCTGGCCGAGTTCGCGACCACGGGGCTCACCGACCACTACGTCAAGCTCGTCTTTCCGGTCGAGGGCGTCGAATATCCGCAGCCGTTCAGCGTGAAGGGCTGCCGTGAGACCATGCCCCGCGAACTGTGGCCGAAGTTGCGGACCTACACCGTGCGCGCCTGGGATCCCGACTCCCGTGAACTGACCCTCGACTTCGTGGTCCACGGCGACGAGGGCCTGGCCGGCCCCTGGGCGGACCGGGCCGGGCCGGGTGACGAACTGCTCATGCTGGGACCCGGCGGCGGATACGCACCCGACCCCGAGGCGGCCTGGCACCTGCTGGTGGGCGACGAGAGCGCGCTGCCGGCCATCGCCGCCGCGCTGGAGGTGCTCCATGACGGCGTGCCCGCGCGGGTCCTGATCGAGGTGGACGCGCCCGAGGACGAGTTGAAGCTCGGGACGGCGGCCGACGCGCGGATCACCTGGATCTACCGGGGCGACCGGCCCGTGGGCGAGAAGCTGGTGACGGCGGTGCGCGAACTGGACTTCCCCGAGGGCGACGTGCACGCGTTCGTGCACGGTGAGGCCGGGTTCGTCAAGGAGTTGCGCCGCCACCTGCGCCTGGAGCGGGGGGTCGGGATCGACCGGCTGTCGATCTCCGGCTACTGGCGGACCGGGGTGGACGACGAGGGGTGGCGTCAGGTCAAGGGCGACTGGAACCGCCAGGTCGAGGCCGAGGAGGCGGCGGCGATCGCCTCCTGAACGCATGAGTGGGCCGCGCCGGTGCTGGGGGTAACCGGCGCGGCCCATCGCCGGGGAACCATCCCATGCCCTGGAGGTGGCCGGCGAGTCCATGAGTTGTCAGTGCGCGAACTGCTCTTCCTCGGTCGAGCCCGTCAGCGCGGTCGTCGAGGAGTCCGGCGCCACGGCGGTGCTGACCAGGTCGAAGTAGCCGGTGCCGACCTCACGCTGGTGCCTGGTGGCGGTGTAGCCGCGCGACTCGGCCGCGAACTCGGCCTCCTGCAGTTCGACGTAGGCGGTCATGCCGTCGGCGGCGTACCCCTGGGCCAGGTCGAACATGCCGTAGTTCAGCGAGTGGAACCCGGCCAGCGTGATGAACTGGAACTTGTACCCCATGTGCCCCAGCTCCCGCTGGAACTTGGCGATCGTCGAGTCGTCCAGGTGCTTCTTCCAGTTGAACGACGGCGAGCAGTTGTAGGCGAGCATCTGGTCCGGGTGCTCGGCCTTGATCGCCTCGGCGAACGAGCGGGCCACGTCCAGGTCGGGCGTGCCGGTCTCCATCCAGAGCAGGTCGGAGTACGGCGCGTACGCCAGGCCGCGCGCCACACACGCCTCCAGCCCGTTCCTGACCCGGTAGAAGCCCTCCGGGGTGCGGTCGCCGGTGGTGAACACCTGGTCGCGCGGGTCCACGTCGCTGGTCAGGAGCGTCGCGGCCTGTGCGTCGGTCCGCGCGACGACCAGCGAGGGCACCCCGGCGACGTCCGCGGCGAGGCGGGCGGCGTTCAGGGTCTTGACGTGCTGGCCGGTCGGGATCAGCACCTTGCCGCCCAGATGGCCGCACTTCTTCTCGGAGGCGAGCTGGTCCTCCCAGTGCACGCCCGCGGCGCCGGCCGCGATCATGCCCTTCATCAGCTCGAACGCGTTGAGCACACCGCCGAAGCCGGCTTCCGCGTCCGCCACGATCGGCGCCAGCCAGTGCGGCGCCTCGACGCCCTCCGACCAGGTGATCTGGTCGGCGCGCAGCAGCGCGTTGTTGATCCGGCGCACCACGGCCGGCACGGAGTTGGCCGGGTAGAGGCTCTGGTCCGGGTAGGTGTGCCCGCCCAGGTTCGCATCCGCGGCGACCTGCCAGCCCGACAGGTAGATGGCCTTCAGCCCGGCCCTCACCTGCTGCACCGCCTGGTTGCCGGTCAGCGCCCCGAGGGAGTTGACGTAGTCCTCGGTGTGCAGCAGGCTCCACAACCGCTCGGCGCCCAGCCGGGCCAGGGTGTGCTCCTCCTGGACACTGCCGCGCAATCTCACCACGTCTTCCGCGCTGTAGGTGCGCTCGATGCCCTCCCAGCGAGGGTTGTTGTCCCATTCGTCCTGTAGCTGCTCGGCAGCTCCCTTGAGGCGATCGATCATGATTCACTCCTTTGTCGTCCCCTGGGGGCTCACGCCGAGTCTCTGCCCTTGGAGGCAGTGTCAATAGGCTGTGGCGAGGAGAAGAACCACGAAAATTCTCCCTGCGTACATTGCTGGGCGGTATTCAAGGGCGAAGAAATCGCAAGTTTTACCGTTGGACTAGACCAATCGCCTGGCGAGAACGCGCGCCGATCGACCTGCCAACCGTGGCCCGAGAAGGCTAGAAAATGGGCCGAATTTCTGTCTAAGATTCCGCTATGGCGTCCTTGGTAGGTGAAGAACCGCTGTCTTTGACGCAGGAGCTCGATCTGATCGCGTTTGGCCAGCGCCTGCGCCACCTGCGGAAACAGCGCGGGCTCACACTGTCCGACCTGGGCTCCCGCGTCGGCAGAGCGCCCAGCCAGCTGTCGCTGCTCGAGAACGGCAAGCGCGAGCCCAAGCTCTCCCTGCTCAAGTCGCTGGCCAGCGCCCTGGCCGTCCCCGTCGAGGAGCTGCTGCGCCGCCAGCCGCCCAACCGCCGCGCCCAGCTGGAGATCGCGCTGGAGGAGGCCCAGCGCGACCCCATCTACGCCGGGCTCGGCCTGCCCCGGCTGAAGGTCTCCGCGCGCGTGCCCAACGACGTGCTGGAACACCTCCTCGGCCTGTACGGCGAGCTGCGCGCCCGCCAGGCCCGCGGCACCGCCACGCCGGAGGAGGCCAGGGTCGCCAACGCCGAGTTGCGGCGCCGCCAGCGCGAGGTGGGCAACTACTTCCCCGAGATCGAGAAGGCCGCGGCCGAGGCGCTGGAGGCGGTCGGCTACCGTACCGGCGCGTTGTCCCAGAGCATGATCCAGAGCCTGGTCACGCACTTCGGCTTCACCGTGCACACCGCACAGGACCTGCCCCGCTCCGTACGCTCCATCACCGACCTGCGCAACCGCCGCATCTACGTCAAGCACGAGCAACTCGGCATGCACACGCCGCGCACGATCCTGCTCCAGACGCTCGGGCATCTCGCGCTCGGCCACGACAAGCCCCGCGACTTCGCCGACTTCCTGCGCCAGCGCACCGAGGCCAACTACTTCGCCGCCGCCATCCTCGTCCCCGAGAAGGCCGCCGCCCCCTACCTCCAGGAGGCCAAGTCCGACCGGGCGCTGTCGGTGGAGGACCTGCGCGACGTGTTCGCCGTCTCCTACGAGATGGCCGCGCACCGCTTCACCAACCTGGCCACCCACCACCTGGGCCTGGTCTGCCACTTCGTGCGCAACGACGCCGGCGGCACCATCTACAAGGCCTACGAGAACGACGGCATCGTCTTCCCCGCCGACGAGCAGGGCGCCATCGAGGGGCAGCGCATGTGCCTGCAGTGGTCGGGGCGGCAGGTGTTCTCCTCACCCGACCGGTTCTCGGTGTTCTACCAGTACTCCGACTCGCCCACCGGGACCTACTTCTGCATCGCGCACGTGGATCCTTCCCGCGAGCGGGACTTCGCGATCACGCTCGGCGTGCCGTACAAGGAGTCGCGCTGGTTCCGGGGCCGCGAGACCACCAACCGCACCAAGTCCGGCTGCCCGGGCGGCGACTGCTGCCGCCGCCCGCCGGCCGAGCTTTCCGAACGCTGGGAGGGGTACGCCTGGCCGTCCGCTCGGGCGAACTCGCACGTGCTGGCCGCGCTGCCGCCCGGGTCGTTCCCGGGGGTGGACGAGGCCGACGTCTACACCTTCCTGGAACGGCACGCGAACGGCTCGTGAGCGGTCACTCGATCTTGGCGAGATCGATCACGTGGAGCCGGTCTCCCAGCGTGTAGCTGAGCAGCCGGCCGGTGTCGTCCTGGGAGGGCAGGCTCATGAACTGGCCTTCCTGGCGCAGGCCCAGATCGCCGGACTCGCCGGTGTCCAGGTCGTAGAGACCCGCGCCGTCGCCGAACGTCGAGACGTAGAAGCGGTCCTGGGAGGGCGAGCGGGGCTGGAACACCAGGCTGGGCGCGAGCTTGTGGGCCGAGCCGTCCCGGTGCCGGAAGAAGCCCTTGCCCTCCTCGGTCGTCCCGACACAGATCGTCACACCGCACTCATCGAGGTCCTCGCCCTGCTTGGTGACGGCCGACCTCTTCTCGCCCGTCTCGACGTTCGTGATCTGGGCGTACACGGTGCCGTGGGGCTCGCCGCCGCGCCCGGGGGCGCCGATCCACGGCCAGGTGAGCAGGTGCATGCCGGCGTCGCCCGTGACCGGCGTCACCGTGCCCCCGCCGAGGGGGACGGAGAAGACCCCGCCGGCGTAGAAGGAGAACACGACCTTGCCGTTGGTGATCTCCAGCACGTCGATGCCGCTGCCGTCGTCGCCCGCCGGGAGGCTCTGGCTGCCGATGGTCTCGGTCTTTCCGCCGTCCAGGGGCGCGCTCCACAGGTGGACGCGGCCTTTGCCCAGGGTTCCCCAGGCCACCCGCCCGGCCCTCACGGCGAAGTTGCCGGCATAGCCGTACCTGTCGGGGTCCGGCATGGTGGCGATCTCGCGGGATGTGCCGTCGTCCAGGCCGTAGGCGTACAGGGCGGCGGCCCGCCCGACTTTTGCCGTGGAGGTCACCAGCAGCAGCGTCTGATCGTCGATCAGCGTGATCGGCTGCCACGTCAGGCCGCCCGGCCCCTTCACCGGGATCTTCTTCACGGCCTGCGGCCACACTTCCTCCACGGATGCGGGCGGCTTGGGGGACAGCGGCCGCGTGGCGGTCACGGCGGTGATGGTGTCGCCGCCGCGTACCACGGCCAGTGTGCCGCCCGCGACCAGCACGACAGCCGCCGCGGCCAGCACCGCCCTGGAGCGCCGCCGCCTGCGCCGGTGCACTCCCTCCAGGTGCTCGGGCAGCAGCGGGGGCAGCCCTGGAGCCTGCTCCGCGGCCTGGCCGAACGTCCTGCGCAGGGTCTCCTCAACGTCGGTCATCGGGCGTTCCCCCTCGTCATCGGCCGGGCCGGGGCGGTGGTGCGGAGTTTGTCCAGAGCGCGGGCGGCCTGGCTGCGTACGGTGCCGCGCGAGATGCCGAGCACCGCGGCGATCTCGGCGTCGTCGAGCTGCTCGTAGTAACGCAGCACCAGCACCGCCCGCTGCTTGCGCGGCAGCCCGGCCAGCGCCTGCCACATGTTGCGCTCGTCGCCGGCGGGCAGCCGGTCGTGGTGCTCGACCTCCGGCAGCTCCCAGGCGAGCAGCTCGCGCCGGCGCAGCCGCCAGGCGGCGATGTGCAGCCTGGCCATCGTGGTACGCGCGTAGCTCTCCGGATTGTCCTTGTGCCGCAGCCGGGGCCAGGCGGCGCGCACCTTCAGCAGCGCCTCCTGGACCAGGTCGGCCGCGTCGTGCGGATTGCCGGCCAGCACGTAGCCGTAGCGCAGCAGCGCGTCGCCGCGTTCGGCGACGAACTCCGCGAAACGCGGATCAGCTTCCAACACTCCAAGCCCTTCGTCGTTCCGTCACCTCCCAGAGGAACAATGCGGGCCAACTGTTGCATGAGGGCCGATGGGGGCCGGCGTCCGGGAATCCGTTCTCCGCCGCGCTCTGCGGCGCCGGGTCACCCGTCCGAGGGGCGGCGCTCGATGCCGATCGGTGCGGGCAGCAGCTTGCCGAACGGAATGGCGCGCAGGACCCGGAGGCGCTCGGCGGCCTGGACATGGCCGTGGTCGGCGGCGAGCCCGTAGTAGAACCTGGCGATGCCGAGCTTGGCCTGGCCTTCCTGCTCGAACGCCTCGCCGTAACTGAAGGACACGCCCGCCGCGAACTGGATCCGGTGCGGATCGCGGGCGAGGGCTTCGGCGTCGGGATAGTGCCGCAGGCGGGCGGCGTGGATCCAGTAACCGGCCGCCGCGAGCTCGCCGGTGAGCAGGTGGATGATCGCCAGACGGTAGGCGGCCTCGGAGTCGCCGTCGCCCGCCAGGCGGACCAGGCGCGCGACGGTCCTGCTGGTCCGTCGCTCGGCCTCATCGGCAGGGGTGCGGTAGAGGTCGTACGACCCGGTGGCGTGCGGCCTGGGCAACTCGTTCCTGGCGGCGCGCCACCGGGCCTGCCACTGTTCCACGGTGCCGAGGGTGTCCGTGAGCAGGCCGGTCTGTTCGGCATGCCGGTGACAGACCTGCACGAAGGAGGCGACGAGCCCCCAGTCGGGCAGGCGTTCCCGCTTGCCGTTGAGGATGTCGTTGAGCGTGCTCGCCGGCAGTTCCTTGGGGATGCCCGGCGCGCGCGACAACCGATTCATCTGGGAATAGGTCGGCTGGCCGGCCGATTCCCGCAGCTCTATGAGCGCAGCTATGAAGGCGGAATGTGATCCTGCCCGGAAAGTGTCAGTCATCGTCCTGGGGGTTGGTCGAAAGGATCGGTGGAAAGGTCATCTAGAACGTCATATTTGCAGAAAGAGTCTCGCGATTCTGGACACTTCGCAGATTCCATCTCATCCGGTCGCTATGGCCGCTCCAGGTGATCGTTTGCGCATCGGCCACAGGAGTGACGCCCGCCTCGGCATGGGCGCGTAGCTGGGCATTCCCCGATCGTCCGGGCCCCGTCCGGCTAAATGCGGATAAATGCGGATGAAGTCGGACGAGGTCGGATGGGTGCGGACGTTTTATGCCCGGCGCGGTGCGTTTCCGGTCTCGTGCGGGTGCGTCCGAGCACGTTTGGACAACTGGCCGGCGGCCTTCCCGGCGAGGCAATGTTGGCGCATTCACCGCTGATGTCCGGGAGGCCGCCAACCCATGCCGTTGCTCACGGCTCGCCCGTCAAGCATCGCGTACTGCGCCGACGCTCCCTGCCCCGCGGATGAGCAACTGCTGGTCACGCTCCTGACGACCTGGGTGCTCAGCACCGGGCGGACCCCGCCCGCCGCGCGCCCCGACGACCTCACCCCAGAGGAGCTCATCGACTTCTGGGCCGACGACCGCATTTGAAAGAGGACCGATGTTCACCACAGGTCAGCTGCTCACACTCACCCTGACGATCATGATCGCCGCGATCACCTGCGCGCTGGTCCTGGCCACCGGCGTGCCATGGCCGGGCGCCCTGCTCGGCGGCGGTGGCGCGGGCGGGGCGACGTTCGCGGCGATGTGCAGACTGCTGAACAGGCGCGACCCGTAGTGCCCGCCGGTGCCAGAGGTGATGCCCGCAGGTCAGGCCGACAGGACGAATCCCTCGTAGCCCTTGGCCGCGATCTCGTCGCAGATGTCGCGGTAGGCCCCGACCCCGCCCGCGTAGGGCATGAAGACCCGGGGCTTGCCGGGGACGTTCGCGCCCAGGTACCACGAGTCGGCCAGCGGGTAGAGCGTCTGCCCCGCCACCTCGCCGACGTGCCGCATCCAGGCGTCCTCGGCGTCACGGCCGGCCTCGATGACCGTCGCGCCCGTCTCGGCCAGGTGGCTCAGGCAGCCGGCGATCCAGTCCACGTGCTGCTCGATGGAGACGAACATGTTGCTGAGCACGCAGGGGCTGCCGGGGCCGGTGATGGTGAACAGGTTGGGGAAGCCGGCGGTCATGAGGCCGAGGTAGGTGTGCGGGCTGGCCGCCCACTTGGCGCGCAGCGTGGTGCCGCCGGTGCCGGTGATGTCGATCGCGAGCAGCGGGCCGGTGATGGCGTCGTAGCCGGTGGCGTACACGATGGTGTCGACCTCGTACGAGGCGGCGGACGTGCGCACCCCCGTCGGCGTGATCTCCTCGATCGGCGCCTCGCGGACATCGACGAGCGTCACGTCGGGCCGGTTGAAGGTGGCGTAGTAGTCGGTGTCGAAGCAGGGCCGCTTGGTGCCGATCGGATGGTCGCGCGGCGACAACATCTCGGCCACCCGCGGATCCTCGACGGTCTTCCTGATCTTCTCCCGGACGAAGTCCGCGACCATCTCGTTCGCCCGCGCGTCCACCGCGATGTCGCTGAAGGCCCCCAGGAAGCCGGGGCCGCCGTGCGCCCACCGCGTCTCCAGCTCCGCGCGGCGTTCCTGTTCCGACGCCTCCAGGGCCGAGCCCGGGTTGAACTCCGCCGCGATGCCGAACAGGGAGCCGCGCATCGTCCGGCGGATGTCCGCGTAGTTGTCCTTCACCCACCGGGCGTGCTCCGGCGGCATCGGACGGTTCCACGCCGGGATGGTGAAGTTGGGCGTCCGCTGGAAGACCGTGACGTGCGCGGCCCGCCGCGCGAGGACCGGGATGATCTGGATGCCGGAGGAACCGGTGCCGATGACCGCCACCCGCTTGCCGGTGAAGTCCACCTCCTCGTGCGGCCAGCGACCGGTGTGGTGGCTCTCTCCCGCGAAGGAGCCGGCGCCGGGGAAGCCGGGGACCCTGGCCTCCGACAGGCAGCCCACGGCGGTGATGAGGAAACGGGCGCTCACCCGGTCGCCGCGGTCGGTCTCCACCCGCCAGCGGGCCGCGGCCCCGTCATGGGCGGCACGGGTCACCCGCGTCCGGAACCTGATGTCGCGGCGCAGGTCGAAGCGGTCGGCGACGTGTTCGGCGTAGCGCAGGATGTCGGGCTGGGCCGGATACCGCTCGCGCCAGTCCCACGCCTGCTGCAGTTCCTCCGAGAAGGAGTAGGAGTATTCGACGCTCTCCACATCGCAGCGGGCGCCCGGGTACCTGTTCCAGTACCAGGTGCCGCCGACGCCCTCACCGGTCTCGAACAGCCGGGCGGTCAGGCCCAGCCCGCGCAGCCGGTGCAACATGTACAGGCCGGCGAACCCGGCGCCGATGACGACCGCGTCGAAGGAGGTTGCGGGCATGTCCGGGATCTCCCGTCCGTGTGCGGCGGAGGGGCGGCGGCATGACGGCTGGAGCGCAGCCCCGTAGTCATCAACCCTGACACGGCCGCTCCCGGCGGCCAAGACCGACGGCGCTACGACCCGGCGATGAAGGAACGCACCAGGGCGAAGAAGCGTTCGCCCTCGGTGTCCGGGATGAAGTGGCCGGACTGCTCGAAGACCTCCAGCCGCGCCCCGGGCAGGCAGTCCGCGATCTCCTGCGCCGCGGACAGCGGCGTGATCGGGTCGCGGGTGCCGGCCGCCACCAGCGCCGGGCACTGGACGGAGGCCAGGGCCGGCGTCAGGTCGAACCGGGCGGTGGACATGAAGCTCATGGTGAGCTCGGGGTTCGGCACGATGCGCGACATGACCTGGACGTCGGATTCGGCGGGAGGAGCGGGGCAGTAGGCCGGAGCGCAGACCCGCCCGAAGTCGACGAACGTCCACGGCTTCCCCTCGGCGAGGAACGCCTTGGCGGCCATGGCGGCCTCGTCGCCGGCCTCCGCGCGGAAGCCCTCGACGATCCGGTCCAGGTCCCAGCGGGCGACGGTGCTCTGCAGGATCAGCTTGGCCGCGTGGCCGGGGTGGCGGGTGGCGTAGTTCATGGCCACGACCCCGCCCCAGGACCAGCCCAGGACGATCGGATCGACGATGCCGAGGGTGTCGCACAGGGCGCGCACGTCGTCGCCCCACTGGTCGAGGTTCCAGGTGGAGGTGTCGGACTCCCGGCTGCGGCCGTTGCCGCGCTGGTCGACGTAGATGAGCTGGGCCACGTCGGCGAGCTGCGAATAGGCGGGCTTGAAGATCGAATGGTCGTGGCCGGGGCCGCCGTGCAGCAGCAGGACGGTCGGCTTCTCGCGCATGGTGTAGCCGTCGGGCTCCAGGGAGGCGCCTTCGACGTCCACGTACAGGGAGGTGCCGTTCACCTGAACACGCATGGAATGCTCCAAATCAAGCGGGGGCTGCTTGATCAGTTTCGCTGGACGCGGCGGGAGGACACCATGCCGACCGCCCCCCGCACGCCGGTAGTGGTGGCACTACCGGCGCGCCGAGACCGGGCCCCGGCTTTCAGCGCTCGTCGATGACCTGACCGTTCAGCGCGGCGGAGTCCTTGGTCAGGGCCATGGTCAGCGGCGCCTCCGGGAAGGTGGGCAGGGCGGCGAACGCGGCGCCCATCTGCTCGGCGCTCGCCCAGTGCCAGGTGTCGGCGTAGGTGCCGTCCTCCAGCAGGATCAGCACGGCCTTGGTGAGCCCGGGATGCCCTTCCCGGACGGTCGCGATCAGCGAGCTGCGGCGGGCCAGGAACTCCTCCAGGTCGGCGCCGGCGACGGAGTAGCGGTGTGCGCGTACGACGGACATTTCTCTGCCTCCTTGGGGGTGATCGGCTTACCAGCTGCCCGGGGCCTGCCGGATCGGGACGTTGAGCCGGTTGAAGAGGTTGGTGGTGGCGGTCATCAGCAGGAGCGAGGCCAGTTGCGGCTCGTCGAAGTGGTCGGCGGCGTCGTCCCAGACGTGGTCGGGAACGGCGTCCGGGCGGTCGGCCAGCCGCGTCGCGGCCTCCGCCAGCGCCAGCGCGGCCCGTTCGGCGTCGGTGTAGTACCCGGCCTCGCGCCAGGCGGCGACCAGGCCGATGCGCTCCTCGCTCTCGCCGAGCTTGCGCAGGGACGTGAGGCCGGCGGCGACGCAGAAGCTGCAGCCGTTGATCTGGCTGATCCGCAGGTGGACCAGCTCCAGGAGCTCCCTGGGCAGGCCCTGCGAGTGGGCGGCCTTGATGAGTTCCTGGATCGGCTTCATGACGGCGGGGATGATCTCGGCGGGGTTCTTCATCCGGGCTTCCATCGTGTTCTCCTCTGTCGCGATTGGGGTGAGATCAGAGTGGTCGTCCGGGTTGATACATTCGCTATGCGTCCGCGATGCGACGGAGATGGGGGGACGACGATGGTGCGCTTCACTCTTCTCGGTCCCGTCCAGCTGATCGCCGACGGCGTGCCCCTGACGGGCATCGCCCCACGTCACCGGGCCGTACTGGCCTATCTCCTGCTGAACGCCGACCGGGTGATCAGCATCGAGCGGCTGATCGAGGCGATGTGGGGCTACGACCGCCCCGACACCGCCCGATCGCAGATCCACGCCTCCATCACCGCCATCCGCAAGGTGCTGCGCGGCGCGGGGGCCGAGCGGCTGCTGGAGACGAGCGCCGGCGGGTATGTCGCACGGCCCGAGCCTGGGCAGGTCGACGCGCGGGAGTTCACCGACCTGGTGGCGGCCGGTGAGCTGCGCGGGGCCCTGGAGTTGTGGCGCGGTGAGGCGCTGGAGGACGTGCACGCGCATTACGCGGGCGGCGTCAGGGAGCTCTGGAACGACCGGCGGCTGGCGGCGTACGAGCGGCTGGCGGAGGATGAGCTGGCCGCGGGCCGGCACGGCGACCTGCTCGACGAGCTGGCCGCCCAGGTGAGCGCGAACCCGCTGCGCGAAAGGCTCAACGGCCACCTCGTCCTGGCGCTGCACCGGGCGGGGAGGCAGGCCGACGCCCTCGCGGCGGCCCGTTCCTACCGTACGGCGCTGGCGGAGGAGCAGGGCCTCGACCCCGGGCACGCCTTCACCGAGCTTGAGCGGGCGGTCCTGAGAGACGATCCGGCCCTACGCCCGATCGAGGCGGTCCCGATGAGCGATCCGGTCCCGATGAGCGATCCGGTCCTGGCGGAGGATCGGGCATCGCGCCCGGCCGGGGAGACGCCGGTGGGTTCCGCGCCGCCGCGTCGCTCCACCTTCCTGCCCTACGACATTCCCGATTTTTCCGGACGTACCGCCGAGCTGGAGCGGCTGGTGGGAGGCGAGCGGTCGGCGGTCGTCACGATCGACGGCATGGCCGGGATCGGCAAGACCGCGCTCGCCGTCCACGTGGCCCACCGCCTGGCCGAGCACTACCCGGACGGCCGCCTCTTCATCGACCTGCGGGCCCACACCGCCGGCCACGAGCCGATCGACTCCGCCGCCGCGCTGGAGACGCTCCTGCGCCAGCTCGGCGTGCCCGCCGACCGCATCCCGGTCCCGCCGGCCGAGCGCAGCGCCCTCTGGCGCGCCGAGCTGGCCGGCCGCCGGGTGCTCGCCGTGCTGGACAACGCCACCGACGCCGACCACGTACGCCCGCTGCTGCCCGGCCACTCCGACACCCTCATCCTGATCACCAGCAGGCGGCGGCTCGTGGACCTGGACGGGGCCCACGCGCTGTCGATGGACGTGCTGGACGAGCAGGACGCCGCCGGGCTGTTCGAGCGGATCGCGGGCGACCGCGCCCGCGCGGAACCCGACGCCGTACGCGAGGTGCTGCGGTTGTGCGGGCACCTCCCGCTGGCCATCAGGATCGCGGCCGCCCGCCTCCAGCACCGCCCCCGCTGGACCGTGTCCTACCTGGCCGGCCGGCTGCGCGACCACCGCCGACTGCTGGACGGCGTCTCGGCGGCCTTCGCCCTGTCCTACGAGCAGCTCCATGAGGCCGAGCAGCGCATGTTCCGCCTGCTCGGGCAGGCGCCCGGCCGCGACATCGACACCTGCGCCGCGGCCGCGCTGGCCGGCATCCCGGAGGAGGAGGCGGAAGAGCTCCTCGAAGGGCTCCTCGACGCCCACATGCTGCTGCAGCTCGAACCGGGCCGCTACACCTTCCACGACCTGCTCCGCGAGCACGCCCGCGGCCTCGCCGAGGACGACGGGGCGCTCATGCGGCTGCTCGTCTACTACCTGCATCGCTCGCGAGCGGCGGTGGACCGGCTGTTCCCGCACAGCATCGCCCAGCGGGAGGGGATCCCCCAGCCGGAGTCCCCGATCGCGCCCATCCGCGACGCGGCGGAGGCCGGCGTCTGGCTCGACGCCGAGCGCTCCAACATCATCGCGACCGCCGTGCACGGGCCCAAGATCTGCCTCGGATTCCTGGCCCTGGCCATCGGCCCCTACCTCGAACGGCAGGCGCACCACGACGACGCGCTCACGCTGCACACCCTGGCGCTCCAGCGCAGCTGCGAGCTCGGCGACCGCGCGGTCCAGGCGCGGGCGCTCACCGAGCTGGCGTGGACGTACTGGCGGCTCGGCGAGTACGAGCGCGCGCAGGAGCACGCCCGGCGGGTCCTCGACGCCTGGGACGAACCAGGCGAATGCGCTCGGGCGCTGCTCACGCTGGGCAACGTGGCCCAGCGCCGGCGGCAGGACGCGCAGGCGGAGCAGCACCTCAAGAAGGCGCTCGACCTGGCCAGGATCGGCGCCGACACCTGGGGCGAGGCGCACGTGCTGGGCATCCTCGCCCTCGTGCTCGACCGCGCCGGCCGGCCGAAGGAGGCCCGCATCCACCTCGACCTGGCGCTCGCGCTCTACCGCAAGGTCGGCGACCCGGCAGGTGAGGCGGTCATACTCAACCATCTCGGCGTCGTCCTGCGCGGCCAGGGCGAGCTCGCCGAGGCGCGCGCCCGCCACGAGCAGGCCGCGGCGCTCTACCGCCGGCTCGGCAACACCGCCGACGAGGCCGCCGCACTCAACGGGCTGGCCGAGGCGGCGGGCGATCCGGCGCGGGCGGCCGGGGAGCACGAGGCCGCGCTGGCGCTCGCCGACGCCACGCGCAACCGGCCGGAGCGGGCGCGCGCCCACGACGGGCTGGCCCGCGCCTGCCTCGCGCTCGGGCGATCGGCGCGGGCCGGCGAACATGGGCGGCTGGCACTCGGCCTCTACGAGGAGCTCGGCGTGCCGGAGGCCGAGGAGATGCGCACCCTGCTGAAGGACGTCGCCCCCTGACGCCCGCGGATGGGGTCCCGGCCCACCGTGCGCCGGGACCACCGCATATGTGTACGGCCCCAGCCATGGTTCGTGCGGAGCCCGCCATCCGGATGAGTCCTTTAACGGAATTTATCCGGGCATGTCGCCGGGGCGGGAGGCGTAGGGGAGCAGGGCCATCTCGCGGGCGTTCTTGATGGCCCTGGCGAGCAGGCGCTGCTGCTGGACGGTGACGCCGGTGACGCGCCGGCTGCGGATCTTGCCCCGGTCGGAGACGAACTTGCGCAGCAGGTTGAGGTCCTTGTAGTCGATGCGTTCGACGTGCGTCAGCGGGTTGGCCCTCTTGCGCGGGGCGCGGCGGTTCTTCACGCGGTCTCCTTGAGGTCGAGAATCGGGGCGAACGGGTCGTCGTACCGGGCCCAGGCGGGCGGCCCGGCGTCCTGCTCCTCCTCGGTGAGCAGGCAGGAGTCGAGCAGCGCGCGGAAGCGGACGGGATCGAGGCCGGGGCCGGTGAAGACGAGGTGCTGTACGCGGTCGCCGTGCCCGTCCTCCCAGTCGAGCGCGGCGGCCAGGCGGCGGGCGGGGGCGACCAGGTCCCAGGCGGCCTCGGGCAGCGCGGCCAGCCACGGGCCGCCGTCCTCGACCGAGACGATGCCGGCGACCGCGTCCCAGGCCAGCAACCTGCTGGGGCGGCCGGCCAGCCAGAACCGGCCGCGTGAGCGTACGGACTCGGTGACCAGCTCGTCCACGGCGTCGAACAGGCGCCCGGGATGCAGCGGGCGGCGGCTGCGCCAGACGGCGGTGACGATCTCGTCGGTCTGGGCGTCGCAGGGGAGCCGCGCGGTGGCCGGGTCCACGCGTTCGGCCAGCTCACCCGCGCACAGGGCGGCGCCGGTGCACGAAGGCAGCGAGCCGGCGGTGTGGACGGGCGTGACGGGCGCGAGGTGCGCCAGGACGCTGCGGGACAGCTCCCTGTCGTCCTCGTCGCCGCCGTGCAGGACCAGGCCGGTGGCGTATTCGAGCTGCCGGGCCAGGACCTCGGCCAGGTAGCGCCGGTCGCCGCCGGCCGCGGGCTTGCCGACCTGGATGAGCCGCTCGCCCCGGGTGATGTCGTCGGGCAGGGCCTCGGCGTCCAGGGCGGTGAGCACGGCGGTGAGCCGCAGGGTCTGCCGCGCCTCGTCGCAGTCGACGGCCTCGGCCACCGAGCGCGGCTCCACCGAGTCCCACAGGTCCACGATCAGCAGCGCCGCCCTGGGCGCGAGCAGGACGAGCTGGGGGATGAGGTCTTCGCGCACGGTGCAGGTGACGCAGCCGTGTGCCAGCCGCAGGTCGGCCGTGTCCAGCACGCCCGTCGGGTCGCGGACGGTGCGCCTGACCCGTCCCCGTACGACCTCGCGCAGGTCGTGGTGGACGGCGAGTGACCCCGGATGGTCGGCGAGCAGCCGGTCGACGGCGGCGGTGCGGGCCGATCCGTGCAGGCCCGCGACGAGGACGACGGGAGTAGGCACCGAGCTTCCAGTTGCTAAATCGATAACCGTTTTCATTATCATGGCACGAGTCAACGAGTGGAAAGGAACCGCTTTGGCGAGAAACGAGGTGCGTCCCGTGATCAAACTCCGGTCCACGGCCGGCACCGGCTACACCTACGTGACCAGGAAGAACCGCAGGAACACGCCGGACAGGCTGACGCTGCGCAAGTACGACCCCAAGATCCGGCAGCACGTGTTGTTCCGGGAGGAGCGCTGATGTCCGCGCACTGCCAGCTCACCGGCGTCCGGCCGGTCTTCGGCAACAACGTCTCCCACTCCCACCGCCGCACCCGGCGCCGGTGGAACCCCAACATCCAGCGGCGGCGCTACTGGTTGCCGGGTGAGGGCCGCCACGTCCGGCTGACGCTGAGCGCCCGCGCGATCAAGACGATCGACAGGATCGGCATCGAGGAGGCGGTCGCCCGCATCCGGGCCAGAGGGGAGCGGATCTGATGGCCAAGAAGAGCAAGATCGCCGCCAATGAGCGGCGCAAGGCCGTGGTTTTGCGCCACGCGGAGCGGCGGGCCGAGCTGAAGGAGCTCATCCGCACCGGTACGCCGCAGGAGCGGGCGCAGGCCATGCGGGAGCTGGCCCGCCAGCCACGCGACGCCAGCGCCACCCGCGTCCGCAACCGCGACTCCGTCGACGGCCGTCCCCGCGGCCACCTGACCAAGTTCGGGCTCTCCCGGGTGCGCTTCAGGCAGATGGCGCACCGCGGCGAGCTGCCCGGCATCACGAAGGCGAGCTGGTGACCATGGCCGTGCCCAAGCGCAGGACCTCCCGAGCCAACACCCGCCACCGCCGCAGCCAGTGGAAGGCCGCCGCGCCCGATCTCGTCCCCATCACCGTGAACGGGCGGGAGTTGCTGGTGCCGCGCCGCCTCGTCCGCGCCTATCAGCGGGGGCTGCTCACGGCCGAGTGAGGTGAACCGGCCCGCCGCGTGGGTGATGGGCCGCGCGGCGGGCCGATTTGTAGTGATACGGTCTCGTGGAAATGATTGTCATTGTCTGGAGAGTCCGTGAGATCGTTACCCGAGTCAGGTCCCGCAGCCGCGCCGGTCGCGGTCCCGAGGTCTGACGACGTGCCTCCCACCTCGACCGCCCCGATGGCGCTGATCGTCACGGGACTGGCCGTGGTGCTGGCGGTGTCGGTGCTGCTGGCGATCGGTCTGGGCGCCGCCGCCGTGGCCCCGGGGGACACGCTCCGCTACCTCTGGGCGGCCGTGACCGGCGGCTCGATCACGGCCGGCGAGGTCACCGCGTACCAGATCATCTGGCAGGTCCGCACGCCGCGCGTGCTGCTGGCGGTCCTGGTGGGCGCCGGGCTCAGCGTCGTCGGGGTGGCGATCCAGGCGATGGTGCGCAACGCGCTGGCCGACCCGTTCGTCCTCGGCGTGTCGTCGGGGGCGTCCGCCGGGGCGGTGCTGGTCAGCGCCTCGGGCGCGCTCACCGCGATGGGCATCTACGCGGTCTCCACCGGCGCCTTCCTCGGGGCGCTGCTCGTCTCGGCGCTGGTCTACCTGGCCTCGCGCGGCGCGGGCGGCCTGGCGCCGCTGCGGCTGGTGCTCACCGGCGTGGCCATGGCGTTCGGGTTCCAGGCGGTGATGAGCCTGATCGTGTACTTCATGCCGGACGGGGAGTCGACCAGCACGGTGCTGTTCTGGTCGATGGGCGGCTTCGGCGCGGCCACGTGGGGCGCGCTGCCGGTCGTGGCCGTCGTCACCGGCGTCTGCGTCGTGGTGCTGCGCCGGTTCGCGCGCGGCCTGGACGTGCTCGCCCTGGGCGATGAGACCTCGGCGAGCCTGGGCGTGGACACGCTCAGGGTGCGCAGGGGCCTGTTCGTGCTGACGTCGCTGGCGACCGGCGCGATGGTCGCGGTCAGCGGCGCGATCGGGTTCGTCGGGCTGGTCATGCCGCACCTGGTGCGGCTGTGGGTGGGCGCGGCGCACGTACGCGTGCTCACGATCGCCCCGCTGGTCGGGGCGATCTTCATGGTGTGGGCCGACCTGGTCGCCAGGACTCTGGTGGCGCCGCGCGAACTGCCGCTGGGCGTGATCACCGCGCTGGTGGGCGTCCCGGTGTTCGTCGTCCTGCTGCGCCGCCGCGGTTATCTGTTCGGAGGGCGATGAAGATGACCTTGCTGCTGGATGAGCTCTCGGTGTCCATCGACGGCGCGGCGATCGTTGAGGATCTGACGCTCGCGGTGGAGAAAGGGCAGGTCGTCGGCCTGATCGGGCCCAACGGCTCGGGCAAGACGACGGCGCTGCGGTGCGTCTACCGCGCGCTGCGGCCGGCCGGTGGCGCGGTGCGCGTGGACGGCGCCGACCTGACCCGCGTGCCGCTGCGCGACAGCGCCAGGATGATCGCCGCCCTCACCCAGGAGGACGGGGCCGACCTGGACTTCACCGTCGAGGAGATCGTCGCGCTCGGCCGCGCCCCGCACCTGCGCGGCAACCAGGCGCTCAGCGCCCGCGAACGGGAGCTGTGCCGGCAGGCCATGTCCCGCATGGAGGTCGCGCACCTGGCGCACCGCGGGGTGCTGTCGTTGTCCGGTGGCGAACGCCGGCGCGTCCTGGTGGCCCGCGCCCTCGTACAGGAACCGCGCTTCCTGATCCTGGACGAGCCCACCAACCACCTCGACCTGCACCACCAGATCCGGCTGCTGGCCATGCTCAGGGACACCGGTATGAGCGTGCTCGTCACCCTGCACGACCTCAACCTGGCCGCGTCCGCCTGCGACCGGCTCACGGTGTTGTCACGGGGACGCCTCGTGGCCGCCGGGCCGCCGCGCGAGGTCCTCACCGAGGCGCTCCTGCGCGACGTCTTCGGCGTCGAGGCGAGCGTCGTCCCGCACCCGCTCACCGGAGTTCCCCAGGTGCTCTACGACCTGGGCTCGGCCACCTCCTCCACGGAAGGAACCCCCGCGTGACCACGCGTTTTCGATCGATGACCGCCGCCGCCCTGACCGGCACGCTCCTCCTGACCGGCTGCGGCGCCCAGGTGGAGGGCGCCGCGACCGCGCGGAAGGTGACGGTCAAGAGGTGCGGGCAGGAGGTCGAGTACACCCTGCCGCGCCGCGCCGTCGCCTACGAGGCCGGCAGCGCGGACAAGCTGTTCGCACTCGGGCTCACCCGGCACGTGCACGGCTACGTCATGCCGCCCGCCAACCCGCCGGTCCAGGAATCACCGTGGGCCGCCGAGTACGCCAAGGTCAAGATGCTCAGCGACGACCTGCTCAACCGCGAGCTGGTCGTCGAGGCCAAGGCCGACCTCGTGGTCGCCGGCTGGCGCTCGGGCTTCAGCGACCAGCGCGGCATCACCCCCGCCATCCTCGACGGCCTGAAGATCCAGAGCTTCATGCACGCCGAATCCTGCTACAACTACCCCGGCTATCCCGAACGCCTGACCCCCTTCGAGGGCCTCTACACCGACCTCGAACGCCTCGGGCAGATCTTCGGCGTCGAGGACCGGGCCCGCTCCCTGATCGCCGGATACCGCGCACGGGTGGAAGCGGTACGCGGCCAGGCGCCCAAGGGGGAGCCGGTGCCGGTCTTCCTGTACGACTCGGGCACCGACAAGCCCTTCACCGCCGGCAGCCAGGTGCCGCCCAACGACATCATCCGCTTCGCCGGCGGCCGGAACGTCTTCGCCGGCCTGGACGCCCGCTGGAGCGAGGTGACCTGGGAGGCCGTGGTCGAAGCCAAGCCGGAGGTCATCATCATCCTCGACTACGGGGACAAACCGGCGGCGGAGAAGATCAAGTTCCTGAAGGAGTACCCCGCCACCAGCAAGCTGCCCGCCGTCGTCAACGACCGCTTCCACATCCTGGACTACAACGAGGGCATCAGCGGGCCCCGTAACATCGACGGCTTGGAGGGTTTCGCCACATACCTGCGCGAGTTGGAGAAATGACCACTACCACGTTTTCCCCGGGCGGCCGGTCGGTGCTGCGCGACCTCGCCTTTCTGCGGTTGTGGTCCGGTACGACCGCCTCCGGCCTGGCGACCTGGGCGTTGCCGTTCGTGCTCGGCCTCGCGGTGCTCGACCGCACCCTCACCGCCGCCGGCCTCGGGATCGTGCTGGCCGCCCGTACCGTGGGATTCCTGGCCGCGGTGCCGGTCGCGGGGGTGCTGGCCGACCGGTACTCGCGCCGGGCGGTGGTGTTGTGGTCCGGGCTGGCCGCCGCGCTCGCCACCCCGTTCATCGCGCTCGGGCTCGGCCGCTCCGTCCTGCTCATGGCCGCGGCGGCCGCGGTCGCGGGGGCCGGGCAGGGCGCGTGCCGGCCCGCTTTCCAGGCGCTCACCGCGGAGATCGTGCACCCCGAACGACGCCATCAGGCCAACGCCGCCATCACGCTGGCGGTGCGCGTCACCACGCTGGTCGCGCCGGCGGGCACCGCGCTGCTGGCGGTCGTCATGGACACCTGGTCGCTGCTCGTGGCCATCGCACTGCTGTGGCTGGTCGCCGCGCTCCTGCCCCCTCGGGGAGTGCCCGTACGGGACGCGGGCGAAGCCGGGCGGTCAAAAGGGTTCGGCGTGGGCGAGCTCGTGCGGGAGTTCGGCGAGGGGGCGCGGGAAGCGCGGCGGCATCCGTGGTTCCTCGCCGGGCTGGCCGCGCTGGCAGCCGTGATCTTCACCGGCTACTCCGCCACCGGAGTGGCGCTTCCCCTGGTCAGCCGCGACAGCTACGGGAGCGAGGCGGTGCTCGCGGCGGCACTGACCGCCTACACCCTCGGCGCGATCGTCGGGGCCGTGCTCATGAGCCGCTGGAAGCCGCGCTCCCAGGGCTGGGCCGCGCTGGCCGGCCTGGCCCTGTACGGACTCGCGCCCCTCAGCCTGCTGCTGCCGGCCCACCCCGCCCTGGTGTTCGCCGCCTACGCGCTGGCCGGCCTGGGCATCGAGCTGTTCAACGTGCCCTGGTTCACCGCCACCCAGCGCGAGGTGGAGCCGCGCCTGCTCGCGCGGGTCTCCTCGCTCGACTTCCTCGTCTCCTACGGCCTGGCCCCCGTCGGCCTGGCCTTCCTCGCCCCCGCAATGGACGCCTTCGGCTGGCAGCCGGTCCTGGCCGTCTGCGCGCTGGTGTGCTTCCTGGCCCCCGCCGCGGCGGCCCTGACCCCCAGCAGCCGGCACTTCTCCGCCGCACGGGAAACAAGCCCGGACCGGCCGGTTACGGAAGGTTGAGCGGGACGCTCAAAGCACCTGTATACGCCGGCTTTCGCCGTCGGAGAGGAACGCGGCCAGCGCCTGCCCCTGCTCGGCGACGTCGGTGCGGTCGGCGGGGGAGAGGTCGCGCAGCGGGGTGACGAGCACCGTGTCCTCCTTGACGGTCCAGGTGGCGGAGACCCGGCCGTCGACCAGCACCACGCGTTCGCCCGCGACCGACAGGCCGCGGTGTTCGTCGTCGATGATCCGGCCGCGGTCGTGGTAGCCGAGGATCGCGTTGTCGAAGGCGGGCAGGAACCGTACCGGGGCGGGGATGCCGGGGTCGGGGCGCGGCGCGCCGGGCAGGTCCAGCAGCTCGCGGCCGCGCTCGTCGCGGAAGCTCACCAGCTCCTCGCGGACGGCGGCCACGGCGGCGGGCAGCCCGGCCAGGCCGCACCAGGCACGCAGGTCGGCCGAGGCGGCGGGGCCGTACGCGGCCAGGTAACGCCGCACCATCGCCTGGCCTACCGGGTCGGCGGCGTCGGGGGAGAGCGGGTCGACGTCGCGGCCCAGCCAGGTGGCGAGCGGCGCGTAACGCGCTCCCGCCTTCGTACGCCACAACCCGCGCGGCGGCAGTTGCGCCATCGGCAGGAGTGCGGCGACCAGCATCTCGCCCAGCGGCCGCGTCCCCGCCTCCGGCCAGCGTCCGGCCAGCGCCCGCGCGAGCTCGCCCATCGTGCGGGGCTCGCCGTCGGCCATCACCGCCAGGCCCGCCGCCGCGAGCTCGTCGAGATCCACCCCGGCGAGCTCGCGGCGGTAGACGCCCAGCACCTTCTGGCGCAGCATGGCGTCGTGGCGGGCCCGCCAGGCCAGGACGTCCTCGGCGGTCATGAGGTGCACGGTGCGGCGCATGAGGGCGAGCCGCACCACGCGCCGCCCGGTCAGCAGGTCGGACAGCGCCGCCGGGGTGAAGTCGCGCAGTCGTGACCAGAGCCCGATGAACGGTTCCTGCGGCTCCTGCGCCTGCAGGCCGCCCAGATGCGCGACGGCGTCGAACGCCGGCAGGTCGGAGCGGTCGAGCAGCAACTGCCTGGCGAGCGTGGCGCGGTTGAGTGCCCGGGTGTCCAGTACGGTCATCGCGGCACCCCTCGCTTGCCGGCGCCGGGGATGGTCATTGCGGTCACGGCGGTCGGGTCCTCCGGGGTGTCGTCGCTGCATGGCACAGGACCACGATCGCAGGGGAAGCGGACAGTTTGTGACCGCTTCTCCGGGCGATATGCGGACAAAACCCAAAACTTGGCGCGCCCGGGCGGTGGGGCGGCCCGCGTCTGGGGCGGGCTAAAACAGACTGGGGCCCGCATCCCCGCGCTCGAGCGGGATGAACGGGACGGGCCCGCATCCCCGCGTCTGGGGCGGGCTAAAACGGGGCGGGACCCGCATCCACGCGTCGGGGGCGGGATAAACGGGACGGGGCCCGCATCCTTGCGGATGCGGGCCCCGGCTCGTGGCTGCGTGCGTGTCAGGCGGGAACGATGTTCTCCGCCTGCGGGCCCTTCTGGCCCTGGACCACGTCGAAGGCCACCTTCTGGCCCTCGACGAGCTCACGGTAGCCGCCGTTGGAGACGATGTTGGAGTAGTGCGCGAAGACGTCGGCGCCGCCGCCGTCCTGCGCGATGAAGCCGAAGCCCTTTTCCGAGTTGAACCACTTCACGGTTCCGGTCGACATGATGATCTCCTGTGATAGACCTGGACGAAGTCCGCACAACGCGGACCCCCGTGTCGCCTGCGTGAGCCCGTCCGGAGATGACCGGGAAAACAAAAACGCACCTGAAGTCACAATGTGTTCAGGTGCGCACAAGTCTTTATGGGTACCACAACTGCAACGCCCCCAGATTAACACGCAGGTTGAGGCCCCACAAACCTCACCCCCTTCCCGGCGGCCCTCCGGTGGCCCGTGACTCGGCTATATTGCCTGCCATTTGCCGACACATGGGGAGCCATTGCCGTTGCGGGCCCGTGACACCGGACGAGACCATGCCGCCGCCATGGGCACCGGGCCGGTCCGCCGGCAACTCTGGCACGCCTGCTCCTGCTGGCCGAGCCGCTGGTCGCCCTGTTCACCGACGACCGGGCGGTACGGGAGCAGGCGGCCGACGCGCTGCGGGTGCTCGCGTTCGTCTACCCGTTCGCCGGGGTGGCGCCGCCGCTCTTCGCGCTGGGCCGGTTCGGGACGGTGGGGTGTGGGTCAGCTTCCCGGTGGCAGAACTCCTCACGGCGTGCCTCGCGCTGCTCCTCCTGAGGCCGCGCAGGTCACGGCGGGGAAAGAGCGCCACATGATGGAGCGGGCGCCCTGCTGGGCGCCCGCTCCCGTGTTCAACCGCTCGGTCAGCCGCCGAAGGCCAGGTCGGCGTCGCTGAAGATCGGGTGGGGCGGGTTGACGTCCTGCTCGCCCCCGCCGCCGTCGCAGCGCCGGTCGGGGTTGAACATCAGGTACGTCCCGGAACCGCAGGCCGTGGCCGGTTCGGCGTCGCCGCCCACGACCACGCTCCCGCTGAGGTTGGCCCCGCCCTGGACCAGGGCGCTGTTCTTGACCACGGCGTTGCCGGTGACGGTGGCGCCGCTGTTGACCCAGGCCAGGTCCTCGATGCGGGCGTTGCCGCTGACGGTGCTGTTGCCGTAGACGGCGGCCCGGGGGCCGACGTAGGCGGTGGCGGCCACGTTGGCCCGATTGTCCACCCAGCCGCCGCCGTTGGAGTGCCAGCGCCCGTTGCCGGGCGCGGGCGGCCGCACGTGGCCGGGCTCGAAGCCCCACGGCGTGGCGCCCTGGAGCCGGAACTGGTACGGGTAACGGTAGTTCTTCGGGTATCCGTCGAGGTAGGCGTACTTGTGCACGGCTCCGGGCGCGCCGGTGACCACGAGGTAGACGTCCCTCTCGCCGGGCTGGGTCTGGAAGGTCACCTCGCCGTTCGACGAGTTGTGCACGGGGCCGTACCGCGGGACGCCGTTGCGCACCGCGACGAACCCGTACGTCCATCCCGACTGCGCCGCGGAGTTGATATGCCCGCGGAACCGCATCCGGATCAGGGCCCCGTCGCTGCTCGGGACCAGGCGGATCTTGTTGTAGCCGTAGTCGGACGGCGCGAGGGCGTCGGAGACGCGGAAGTGGCCGGCCGCGGCGTTGACGGCCAGCACCGGCACGCCGTTGTAGGCGGTGATGAAGGGATACAGGGAGTTGATGAACGGCATGAAGTCGGCCCGGTTGGAGTAGTCCCAGGTGACGTTGCGCTGGGCGTACTCGCCGACCCGGCGGTTGAGCTCCGCCTGGTCGATGCCGGCGATGCGCCGGTAGACCTCCAGCGGATGCTCGGTGTTCCTGGCCTCGTTCCAGATGCGGTTGAACATGGCCAGGCCGTCGCGGTCCTTGATGTACTGCAGCAACATCCAGGCGCCGTAGTGGTGGCGGCTGCTGCTGTAGGCGAGGTTCTCCGTGCGGATGAACCTGGTCAGGTCGCCCGCGGCGGTCCTCGGGTAGACCTGCATCGCCATGAACTCGGCGCTGGCCTCCCAGAACGTGCCCGAGCCCGGATGGGTGAACCCGTAGCCCGGCCTGCCGAGGAAGGTGTAGTTCTGGAACACGTGCGCCAGTTCGTGCGCCAGCCCCCACGAACCGGGCAGCGCCGCGCCGGGGGCGATGTTGATGACGCCGACCCTGCCGTCGGTGGAGCCGCCCGTGGCCCAGGCGTCCAGCGGGGCGTTCGACCAGGTCCTGGTGATGATCACGATGATCTTGTGCTGGGCGAGCAGGCCCGTCTCCGGCGTGAACCGCATGGTGTTCACGTAGAAGGAGTAGAGGTTTTCGAGCTGGCCGAGGATGTTGTCGGGGTCGAAGCGGTACTGGCTGGGGGCGTTCCTGGGATCGGTGCCGGAACGGTCGCCCCACAGCAGGATGAAGTTGGCCGACTCCTTGGTGCGCTGGGCGACCCAGGGCACCTCGCCGGTGCTCGCCCAGCGCGCGGGGATATAGACCGTCTTGGCCGCCGCCGTGGCGGTCTGGGACGGTGTGACCAGCAGTGCGAGGAAGAGGCAGAGGACTGCCGCGATCCTAGTAGCCATAGCGGCTCTTCAGGTGGCGCCACCAGTCCCGGAACATCCACGCGTCGAAGTCCGTGATCGACGACGCGCTGCCCGCCTTCATCAGGAAGCAGCACTGGCCGGTCGGCGTCCAGTCGTAGAAGTCGTCCAGGCCGAAGCTGTGTCCGATCTCGTGCAGCAGGATGTGCATGTTGTTGGTGTTGAGGTTGCTCATGTAGTACTCGCTGCCGAGCCGCTGCCCCCAGTCGCCGCCCGCGCCGCCGCCCATGCCGGCGGTCAGCCAGAGCGACATGTCGTAGTGGTGCGAGATGCCGCCCGGACAGTTGGGGTAGTTGCCGCTCTGGTTGAAGAAGCGGCCGCACGCCTGCGCGCACTGCGGGGCGTTCTCGCGGATGTCGTTGACGTAGATGTCGACGGAGGTGTCGCTCCACTGGAGCTGCGCCCGGTCGCGTACGGCCCAGCCCACCACCTTCAGCGGCACGTCGGCGTACGGCCAGTTGTTGTGGCCGGCCATGACGTCCATCCACTTCTTGAACTGGCGGGCCAGCGTGGCGTGGATCTGGTCGCGCTGGCTCGCCGTCACCGTGGCGCCGGAGTCCCAGCGCACGCAGTAGTTGATCGAGCCACGGTTGGCCATGATCTGGTCCCAGCCGTAGTTGCGGAAGCCGTACAGGTTGGGGTACGTGCTCTCCTGATGCTGCCAGACCTCGTTCAGCGGGGTGACCAGGTTCGCCGGCGGGTTCCAGGTGCCGGGCTGCTGGGTGCCCTGCCCGATGGCCTTGACCTCCAGCAGGCCGACGGAGGCCGAGCCGCTCTGGATGAGCACGCGCAGCCGCGTGGTGTTCACCGCGGCGGAGAAGGTGACCGTGTTGTAGGCGTTGACGGAGGTCGGGTAGGAGCCGGGGATGTCGGCGTACGCGCTGCCGGTCCAGCGCTGCAGCCGCCACGAGGCCGGCACGCGCACGCCGCCCCCGTCGTCGAAGAAGTAGATCTGCGCGGAGGTGAGCGTCTGCGCCTGCGCCCAGGTCAGCAGCGCCCACTGTTCACCGGTGTTGGGCCAGGTGCCCCAGCGGCGGTTCTGGGTGTCGTTGGAGTTGGGCGGGTCGATGCCGTCGTTGATCGCCGCGACGTTCTCCCAGGGGGAGGTGTAGGACGCCGAGGCGGTCGCCGTGAGGGCCAGGTTGACATCGGCCGCGGCGGCGGGCTGGGCGGCGATGAGAAAGATCCCGATGGCGGCGAGTACCGCTGTGAAGGCGGCGATTAATCGTCTCACTCTGACCTCCAAAGTTGTTAACGCTAACACAAGGTGCTATGTCACACACTTTGATGCGGGGGAAGAGTGTGGTGGGCGCGCCGCGAGCCTGTCAAGGTCCCCGCCGCTCCCGTCAGGACGCCGTGTCAGCTGCCTGGCAGGATGCCCGGAATTGCAGTGAAATTTCCAGACAAGGCGTTGGTTGTGTCGGCCTCCACAAGCGGGGCTACCAATCGGTAAGGTGTTACCAGCGGTAACGGGCTGGCGCGAGGAGTGCGGTCATGGCGGGTTTCTGCCCGGAGCTCAGCGACGACGTGGTCGGGGTACGCGACTGGGTGCACGCGTTCGCCCGCGACGTGATCCGCCCGGCCGGCGCCGAATGGGACGAACGCGAGCAGACCCCCTGGCCCGTCATCCAGGAGGCCGCCAAGATCGGGCTGTACTCGCTCGACTTCTTCGCCACCCAGTGGTTCGAGGAGAGCGGGCTGGCGCTGCCGGTGGCCTTCGAGGAGATCTTCTGGGGCGACGCGGGCATCGGCCTGTCCATCACCGGCACGGGGCTGGCCGCCGCCGCCCTGTCCGCCAACGGCACCCCCGAGCAGATGGGGGAGTGGCTGCCGCTGATGTTCGGCACCGAGAACGACGTCAAGCTGGGCGCCTTCTGCGCCTCCGAGCCGGACGCGGGCTCCGACATCGGCGCCATCCGCACCCGCGCCGTCCCCGACGGCACCGACTGGGTGCTCAACGGCGTCAAGACCTGGGCCACGAACGGCGGCATCGCCGACGTCCACGTGGTCGTCGCCTCGGTCGACCCGGACCTGGGCACCAGGGGCCAGGCGTCCTTCGTCATCCCGCCGGGCACACCGGGGCTGTCCATGGGCCAGAAGTTCCGCAAGCACGGCATCCGCGCCTCGCACACGGCCGAGGTGGTCCTGCGGGACGTCCGCGTGCCCGGCTCGTGCCTGCTCGGCGGCGAGGAGAAGCTGCGGGCGCGGCTGGCCCGCGTACGGAAGGGGGAGCGGGCCGGGGAGCAGGCGGCGATGCGCACGTTCGAGACCACCCGCCCGTCGGTGGCCGCGATGGCGGTGGGGATCGCCCGCGCGGGCTTCGAGTACGCCAGGGACTACGCCCGCGAACGCGAGCAGTTCGGCCGCAGGATCGGCGAGAACCAGGCCATCGCCTTCCTGCTCGCCGAGATGGCCACCCGCGTGGACATGGCCCGCCTGCTGACCTGGCGGGCCGCCTGGATGGCCCGCAACGGCCGGCAGTTCGAGCAGGCGGAGGGCTCGATGTCGAAGCTGGTGGCGGGGGAGACGGCGGTGTGGGTGACCGAGCAGGCGATCCAGATCCTGGGCGGCGCCGGATACACCAGGGAGCACCCGGTGGAACGCTTCCACCGGGATGCCAAGATTTTTACGATCTTCGAGGGCACGTCGGAGATCCAGCGGCTGATCATCGGCCGCGCGGTCACCGGCCTGCCGGTCCGCTGAGAGCTTCGCGCCCTGGGTTCAGCCCCTGGTCCGGGCGCTGTGCGCTCAGTTCCTGGCATGCGCGCTGTGCGCTCAGCCCCCGGCATGCGCGCTGTGCGCTCAGCCCCTGGCATGCGCGCTGTACGGCGCGACCGTGATCCTGTCGATCACCGGCGCGTACTGCGAGCGGAGCAGCACCCCGGGGAAGGTGTCCGAGGCGTAGGTCCTGCCGTCGAAGTTGGGCAGTTCCGCCGAGGAGAAGCGGAGCGTGTTGTCCCCCCTGCGGAGTTTCAGTGGCACGGTCAGCTCCCAGAAGTTGTTCTCGTGGAAGGTGTGCGGGAACAACACCCGCCGCGGTGCGGCGCCGTTGATCGACAGGTCGGCGTGCCTGGCCAGCGGGTCGGGGTTGTAGTGGGTCGCGGCCGACTGCTCGGGGTTGGAGTAGCGCACGCGCATGGCGTACGTGCCCGCGGCCGGAGCCCTGACCGTGAACGTCAGCGTGTTGCCGTTGCCCGGCGCGCCGCCGATCCCGGTCACCGCGGCCTGACCGGCGGCCAGCGAGAGCCGGGACGCCTTGGCGGTGCCCGCGAGCTGCGCGGACTCGGCCTCGTACACGGTGGCGGGCAGTGCTGTGGCGGCGGCCTGCCGCACCGTGAGGCGGTCGATGAGCGCGGTGCCCGAGGTGCCGGTGACCCTGACCTTGTTGATGCCGCCGGACAGTGACACGTTCACCGACGAGGCCCCGCGCCGCGCGTCCAGGACCAGTTCGCCGTTGACCGACATCGCGGCCCTTCCCGGGCCGAGCAGCGCGAGGTCGAGCGTGGCGGCGGCGTCGGCGGGGGAGTAGACCCAGAACGTGGCCGACCGGCCGCGCCCGGCCGCCGCGACGCCGGAGCCCGAGCCGCCCGTCCCGTATGACGGCCTCGCGCCGGTCAGGTCCGCCAGTTCGGCCTCGTAGACGGAGGTGGTGGCGGCCGGGTTCGGCAGCGAGAGCCGGATGCGGTCCACGATCGCGTCGCCCTTCGTGGCCCCGGACCCGTCGAGCGCGCGGGCGGCCAGCGAGATGACGTGCCTGCCCGCGGTCAGCTCGACCGTGGTGTCGGCGTGGTCCCAGACCACCCACTTGTAGCCGAGCGGCAGGAACAACTCCTGTTCCGCGCCGCCGTCCACGCGGACGAAGACGTTGGTCGGGCCCTGCTCACGCACCAGGTCGTAGGTGTTGAGGGAGTTGGCGAAGACACTGAGGTCGTAGCGGCCCGCGCGCGGGACCTCGACGGTGAAGTCCAGGACGCCGTCGGAGCCCGTACGCAGCCCGCCCACGTCGTAGCGGCCCGAGGTGTAGAACTTCGACACGTCGGCCGGCGAGCCCTCGGGCCCGTTGCGGCTGTAGCCGGTGCCGGTGTATTCGGCGTCCTCGGCCTCGTACGACCGCGCCCACAGGTCCGGGACGGGCGCCGTCGCCCTGCCGGGCCCCTTGGGGGTCAGGACGATCTCGTACGCCGACGACTCCTTCAGCCGGGGCAGCCCGCCGGCGCCGAAGTCGAAGACCACGGCGCCGTCCTTGACCGCGACGTCCCGCTCGGCCACGACCTCCGGCTGCGCGGAGTCGCCGACCTGCCCGGTCCACGGGATCTCCCTGATCCACGCGTGCACGGTGCGGCCGAACAGGCGCGCGGGCACGTTCTCGAACCGGATGTGCCCGGCGCTGTCCGCGCCGCCGAAGATCGCGCGCGCCTGCCGTTTGCCGGGATCGAGGGTGGCCACGCCCTGCAGCGTGTAGTTCTGGCCCGGGTACGGCGGCGTCACCCGCACGGTGTGGCCGCTCATGGCGCCGTAGGCGTTGAACAGCCACCACTGGCCGTTGCCCCGGTTGGCCTGCACGGCCGAGTCGGACAGGTTGCCGTCGATGTTCCAGTACGCGATGTCGGCGTCCACCTTCGACTCCTCGATGGCCGAGATCCACTGGATCATCTGGCCGGGCACCGAGGTGTGGTAGTTGAAGGCGTACTCGTTGACGTTGATCGGCAGTTTCCTGCCCTCGTGCGCGGTGCCCGCGAAGACCTCGGCCTCCATCTCGCGGTAGCGCCTGACGCTGGAGCGGACCTGCTCGGGGTGGCTGAGCTCGTGCCAGGTCATCACGTCGGGCACCGTGCCCGCCTCGACCGTGTGCTCCAGATAGCCCTTGACCTGGGAGTACAGCACGCTGGTGTTGGGGCCGGCGATGCGGGCGGAGGGCATTTCGCCCTTGATGAGCGCGTGGATCTCGTCCCAGGCCCTGAAGTAGTCGTCAGGGTCGCTGAGCCAGCTCACGCCGTTGTAGCTCCACTGGCCGGTGCCGTACATGTTGCCCTCGGGCTCGTTGAACGGCACGAACACGATGTTGTCCTGATATTTCGGGTCAAGTTGCTTCGCCTGGGCGACCTGCTTGGCGATCTTCTCCTTGTAGAGGGTGAGTTTCTCCTCCGGGGTGCCGCCGGGCCACTGGTAGGGGAAGCCGCGATGGATGTCGGTCATGTAGACGTACACGTCGCCGTCGGTGCTGTCGGCCAGCGGTTTCACCACCTCCAGCGCGTCGGCGCCCGGGTGTTGCGCGCCGTCCTGCGCCTTGGTGGACACCGTGCGCACGCGCATGCCCTCGATCAGGTTGTTCGTCGGCACTCCCGGCCCGTAGAGGCCGTAGAGCGTGCCCGACGCGCCGCCGTGGAAGGGGCCGGTGTCCTTGGCCAGGTCGATGACGAGCTGGCCCTCGCGGATCACCGTCACCTCGGCGGTCACCGGCCTGCCGCCGGCCGTGCCGTTCGCGGTGAAGGTGCCGGTACGGGCGTAGTCGCCGGGGTCCACGGGCCGCCAGGCGATGGGCAGGTCGCGGTCGTAGCCGTCGGAGAAGGTGGCGCGGACCGTGGCGGGCAGGGGCGGCGCGGCGCCGATGATCGTGCGGACGGTGAAGGCGTCCTGGGTGAGGCCGGTCGGGGCAGGCGGTTCGACGCCGGTGGTGGCGGCCACCTCCTCGGCCGACAGCGCGGCGGCGTACATGCGGAAGTCGTCTATCGCGCCGTCGAACAGCGGGTCCTGGTAGAAGGAGCGTCCGATGAAGCCCGCCGACGTGGTGGCGGCGTCGATGAGCTGCGCGGCGCTGATCGAGGTGGGCGCGGTGGAGACGGCGGCGCCGTCGAGGTAGGTGGTCAGGCGGCCGGCGCCCGTGTCGAGGGTGACGGTCAGCGTCTTCCACGTGCCGGACTGCAGCGCGGCCGAGCCCGTGACCTGGGCCTCGCCGCCGCCGCCCGAGGTGGTGAGCGCGGTGCGCAGGCGGCCGTCGCCGTTGTAGGGCGTGGTGAACAGGTAGCGGCCGGTGTCCTTGCCGAGTGCGTAGATCCACTGCCAGGGGGCGGTCGTGCCGTCCCAGCGCACGCGCGCCGAGACCGTCAGGTCCGTTCTGTCCCGCAGTGCGGCGAGCGGTACCGTTACGTAGGCGCCATCGGAGTTCGGCGCGCCGCCGGGCAGGCTCAGCGCGTGGCCGCCGCCCCGGCCCTCGACCAGGGCCGCGGTCGAGCCGTTGACCAGCGTGCCGTCCAGGCCGTTGCCGGAGGAGTCGGTGATCGTGCCGGTGGTGAGGTCGTCGGGGTCGAACTCATAGGCGAGCACGGGGGCGGGCGGCGCGGCTGCGACGGCGGGCGGCGCGGCCGCGGCGGCGGGCGACACCGGCGTGCATAAGGCGAGCAGGAGCACGGCGGGCAGGGCGATCCTCGGGTGCATGGCTGGTCCTTCACTGCGCGGGCGGGGGCGGGGCGCTTCTCGGTGGGTGGAAAGCCAGGAAACCGTTTTCCGCAAATTAGCAACGCTCTCTTGCTTGCGTCAACGGACGGTAGAATTGACAAGGCAAGGCGGTAGGAAAGCGGAGGAAAGTATGGGGAAATTGGAGCGTCACGCCACGATCGCCGACGTCGCGGCGCTGGCCGGGGTGTCGGTGGGCACCGCCTCCAAGGCCCTCAACGGCCGTGGATCCCTGCGCGAGGAGACCCGGGTGCGGGTCAGGGAGGCCGCCAGGCAGCTCAGCTTCGAGGTCAACGCGGGAGCGCGCAGCCTGCACTCCGGGCGTACGTACACGGTGGGCATGATCACCATGGACACGATCGGCCGGTTCAGCATCCCGGTGCTGATGGGCGCGGAGGACGCGCTCGGCGCCGGGCAGATGTCGGTGTTCCTGTGCGACGGGCGTGACGACCCGATCCGGGAGCAGTACCACGTCAAGACGCTGCTCAGCCGGCGTGTGGACGGCATCATCGTCACCGGCAGGCGCACCGAGGCGCGCGCCCCGATCGCGGCGGGGCTGCCCGTGCCCGTCGTCTACGCCTACATCAGCTCCAGCGACCCGCAGGACTGCTCGGTGGTGCCCGACGAGGAGGGCGGGGCGCGCAAGGCGGTGGAGCACCTGCTGGCCATCGGCCGTACGCGGATCGCGCACGTCACCGGCCCCGAGCACCACCACTCGGCCCGCGTCCGCGCGTCGTCGGCCGCCGAACGCCTGGGCGAGGCCGGGCTCGAACTGTCGGGGCCGCCGCTGTTCGGGGCGTGGAGCGAGGTGTGGGGGCGGCAGGCGGTCGGGATGTTGCTGGCCGGTGGGACCGGGTTCGACGCGGTGTTCTGCGGCAGCGACCAGATCGCCAGGGGCGTCGCCGACGCGCTGCGGGCCATCGGGCGCCGGGTGCCGGAGGACGTGGCGCTGGTCGGGTTCGACAACTGGGACGTGATGACCGGGGCCAGCCAGCCGCCGCTGACCAGCGTGGACATGAACCTGGACGGGCTCGGCAGGACGGCCGCCGAGATGTTGCTGGCCGCCATCAACGGCACCCACTCACCCGGCCGCCATGCCCGGCCCTGCCGCCTGGTGGTGCGCGAGTCGACCACGGTTCCGCTGGTGCCGGGTACGCTCTGAGTCAAGGTCATGATCCCTCCGCTGAACCGCGCCGCCGACGGCCGTCCCGCCGCCCCCGTCCGCATGTTGCACCTGGGGCTCGGCGGGTTCTTCCGCGCCCACCAGGCCTGGTACACCGAGCACGCCCCGGACGCCGCCCGCTGGGGCATCGCCGCCTTCACCGGGCGCAGCACGGACGTCGTGGCGCGGATGTCGGCCCAGGACTGCCTGTACACGCTGGTCACGCGGGGGAGCGACGGTGACTCCTTCGAGGTGATCGGCTCGGTCGCGGCGGTGCACGCCGGGGGTGATCACAGCGACTGGCTGGCGTACTGGCGACGGCCCGAACTGGCGGTGGTCACGCTGACGGTCACCGAGGCGGCCTACACGAAGCCAGGCGCCGATCTCGCGGCGTTGCGGGCGGATCCGGAGGCGCCGGTACGGAGCGTGGCCGGGCGGCTGGCCGCCGGGCTGGCGGCGCGGCGGCGGGCCGGGGGCGGGCCGGTCGCGATCGTGCCGTGCGACAACCTGCCCGGCAACGGCGAGGTGGCCGCGCGGATGGTCGGCGAGCTGGCCGGGGCGGCCGGGCTGCGGACCTCGGACGCCTCCTACGTCACCACCATGGTGGACCGGATCACCCCGTACCCGTCGGCGGAGGACTCCGGCGTGGTGGCCGCCGCCACCGGCAGGGCCGATGCCGCGCCCGTGGTGGCCGAGCCGTTCGCCGAGTGGGTGTTGTGCGGGGAGTTCCCGGCGGGGCGGCCGCGCTGGGAGGAGGCGGGTGCCCGCTTCGTCGCCGACGCGGCGCCGTACGAGGAACGCAAGCTCTGGTTGTTGAACGGCGGCCACTCGCTCCTCGCCTACGCCGGCGGTCTGCGCGGCCATGCCACGGTCGCCGAGGCGGTCGCCGATCCGGCCTGCCGCGGGTGGCTGGTGGAGTGGTGGGCGCAGGCCGCGCGCCACCTGGACTTTCCCGAGCCCGAGCTGGACGCCTATCGGGACGCGCTGCTGGCACGGTTCGCCAATTCGCGGATCCGGCACACCCTGGCGAAGATCGCCGAGGATGGGTCGCAGAAGTTGCCCGTGCGGGTGCTGCCCGTGTTGCGGGCCGAACGGCGGCGGGGCGGGTTGCCCGGCGGGGCCGTCCGCATGATCGCGGCCTGGCTGCTGCATTTGCGCGGTGGCGGCGTTCCGGTGCGCGACGCCGTGGCCTGCTCCCTTCCGGTCGCCGGGCCGTTGCCGGAGGCCGCCCGTACCGTGCTGGCCTGCCTGGATCCGGAGCTCGCGCACGACACCGAGCTGATCGACGCCGTCGCGACGCGGGCCGCGAACTTGGCGTGAGAGGAGGTCAGCCGGGTCGGTGGAGCAGGAGCATCGCGGCGTCGTCCAGCAGCGGGCCGCCCGTGTGCGCGACGAGGTCGGCGCGCAGCGCGTCGAGCGCCGCCTGCGGGTCGTCGTGCCGCAGCAGCCGGGCCCGCTCCGCCAGCGGGTAGAACTCGCCGGCCGCGTTCCTGGCCTCGATCACCCCGTCGGTGAAGAACAGGATGCGGTCCCCGCCCCCGAACGGGACCCGGTGCGACTTGATCGCCGAGGAGTCGAACGAGCCCAGTCCCAGCGGCAGGCCCAGCTCGGGCGGCTCGGCGGTGACCAGGCCGCCGTCACCGAGCACGAGCAGCGGCGGCGGATGACCGAAGTTCACCAGCGTCATCTCCGTCTCGTGGACCTCGGCGAGGATCGCGGTGACGAACTGCTCGCCGCCCAGGTGCCTGGCCAGGCTCGCCTCCAGTCGCTCGCCGATGTCGGCGGGGCCGGCCTCGTCGTAGGCCGCCTCCCGGAAGGCGCCCAGCACCCAGGCCGCCGTCTCGACCGCCGCCAGGCCCTTGCCCTGGACGTCCCCGATCAGCAGCCGTACGCCGTGCGGGGTCGTGACGATCTCGTACAGGTCGCCGCCGATCTGGGCCTCGGCCGCCGCGGAGGTGTACGACAACGCCACCCGCAGATCCCCCGCCCGCCGGGGCACGGGCCGCAGCAGCACCCGCTGCGCGGTCTCGGCGACCTGCCGGACGCTGGCCAGTTCGCGCTCGCGCAGCAGGCGCAGGCGGGCGGCCAGCATGCTCGCCGCGGTCACGCCGGCGATGCTGATGATGGTGAGGTTGTTCTCCCAGGTGAACAGCAGGCCGTTGTAGGAGGCCATGGGCAGGCAGATGGCCAGCGCCACCGCCCCGACCGCGGCGGTCCTGCGTACACCGCCCGACACCGACGCGAAGGCCGGGCCGAGCGTGAGAAGGGGCAGGAACACCAGCAGCTCGCCGGCCAGCAGGTCGAGCCCGGCGACGCCCAGCATGACGACGAACGGAAGCCAGCGCAGGACCTGCAGCGACCTCATCCGACCCCCGAGTGCAATATCAACCACTATTGACTCACCAGCATCGCGCAGTGCATGTGCTGTTCTCAAGCCGCGCATGGAGAGGCGATCCAGTCACGCGATCATGGATAGATTCGATTCGACAGAATTCGAATCGACAGCGAGGAGCCATCACGTGGTATCGGCTGACGCCGGCATCCGGCGATTAATGGTGGATTCCGGGGAGCCCCGCGGCTGGGTCTCTCCGAGGACCGATCTGGTGACGGCGCTGCTCGGCGTCTGGTTCGGGATCGGGCTGATGATCGACGCCTGGGCGCACACCAACCTGGCCGAACTGGAGACGTTCTTCACGCCCTGGCACGCGGTGTTCTACTCCGGGTTCGCGGTGGTCTCGGGCTGGATCATCTGGCAGGTCTGGCGCAACGTCCGCGCCGGCAGGCAGGGGCCGGCGGCCGTGCCGTTCGGCTACCTCGCCGGGCTGCTGGCGGTGCCCGCGTTCGCCTTCTTCGGGCTCATCGACATGTTGTGGCACACCGTGCTCGGCATCGAGACGAGTCTCGACATCCTGTTCAGCCCCTCGCATCTCGGGCTCATCGTGACGATGCTTCTCATCATCACCACCCCGCTGCGCTCGGCGTGGAACGCCCCCGACGTGGGCGCCCAGCCGTCCCTCGGCCGCCTGCTGCCCGCGCTGATCGGGCTCGCCTTCGCCACCACGCTCGTCTCCCTGTTCCTGTCGTACGGCGACGCCATGCAGTACCGGCCGGTCCGCATCGTCGAGGCGTTCTCCGCCGTCAACGAGCCCGGCGCCGACCGGCTCGCGCTCGCGATGGTCGTGACCAACATCATCCTGCTCAGCCCCGTGCTGCTCCTGGCGCGCCGCTGGCTGCTGCCGTTCGGCTCGGTGACCGTGATGTACACCCTCGCCGTGCTCATGCCCGGCGCCCAGACCGAGTTCAAGAACGTGCCCGTCCTGGTGTCGTTCGTGGTCGCCGGACTCGTGAGCGACCTGCTGATCCGGTGGCTGCGTCCCACGGGCGAGCGGCGCGCCGCGTACTGGACCTTCGCCGGGCTGTCCGGCCTGGCCACCTGGTCGCTTTACATCGGGATCGCCTCGGCCACCGGCGGCGGCCTGCCCACCGTGCCCGAGCTGTGGACCGGCGCGCCCATCATCGCCGGGCTCATCGGGCTCGCGCTGGGCGCGCTGTTCCTGCCCAACGCGGCCGGAAGCGAAAAAACCACGCCCGACACCGCCGACGACACCGCTGACGGCACAGCCGGGGCCGCGCCCCGTACGGTAGACGCAGAGCGGGCATGATCCGAGTCCTGTGCCTCGTCGCCGTGCTCGTGCTGGCGATGGCCTCCCCCGCCGCGGCGCACAACGTCACGGCGGGGGCGGACCTGCGGATCGCCCAGACGATCGCCGGCGCCGAGGTCACGGTGGTGATCAAGGGCACGTCGCGGGTGCCGGGGCCGCTGCGCATCGGCGTCATCGCCTACCAGCCGGTCTCCGGGCTGCCCGTGGCCGTCGAGGTCCGCTCGGTCGAGGACGGCCGCACGGTGACGGGCACGGCCCTGGCCGCGGCCCAGCCGCAGTACGCGCAGCTCCAGGTCGAGCGGACCGGCCCCCACGAGCTGAAGCTGAGCGCGGGGAACGAGACCGCCGTGGTCCCGTTCCGTGTCCTCGTCGATCGCGGTTCCGCGGGGGACTTCCTCATCTACGGCGGCTTGTTCCTGGCCGCGCTGCTGCTGGTGGGCGGCCTGCTCACCGGGATGACCACCCGTCCGGGCACGGCGATGGCGCTGGCCGCCGGCGCCGCCGCCGGGGTGACGGTCGCCGCCATGGTGATCGTGTTCGAGCCGCAACTGCCTCCCGCCGCTCCTGACGGCGCCGCGCCCACGGTCGAGACGACCGCCGTGGCGGGCGGGCGGCCGTACGCGCAGGCGCGGGTGGAGACGGTGCCCGCCAGGCCGGCCCAGGGGGAGGAGTTCACGCTGCGGATCGACCTCGTGGACGGCTCCACCGGGCGGCCCGTGGACGACCTCGTCGTCCACCACGAGGCGCTCGCGCACGTGATCGTCACCAGCGAGGACGGGCGGTACTTCCGCCACGTCCACCCCCTGCGCACCGCCCCCGGGCGGATGGAGGTCAGGTTGCGGGCCGAGCGTCCCGGCCGGTATCTGGCGCACGCCGAGCTGGAACGGGAGGACTCGGGCGGGCAACTCGTCGCCGCGGACTTCACCGTCGGCGGCGACGGCGAATCGACCGAGAAGACGGAGCGGCCGACGACGCCGGAGCCGGGTGGCGAGGCCGTCGTGCCGACTCTGCGGCCCGCCGTGCCGGTCGCCGGCCGGCCCGCGACGATCGAACTCACCGCCCCCGCCGGCGTGCGGCCCTGGCTCGGCATGACCGGCCACCTCCTCATCCGCAGCCAGGACGGCGACTTCCTCGGCCACGTGCACGAGATGGGCGCCCCGGGCTCCCGGCTGCGCTTCACCTTCAGCTTCCCCGAGCCCGGCCGCTACCTCGCCTGGGTCCAGTACGCCACCGGAGACCGCATCGTGACCGCGCCCTTCACCGTGGACGTGACGACCCCGGAGGCCGTGCGATGAACAGGAAGCGGGCGCTGATAGCGGTGGCGGTGCTGGTGGCCGCCACCGTGGCGCTGTTCGTGGCGGGCGGGAACGCGGCGGCGGAACCGGTCAACGTGCGCACCACGGGCACCCACTACGCCGCCACCGTCCTGATCGAGGACCCGGCCCCCGGACGCGTCACCGTGGAGATCAGGGTGGACAAGGGCGACGCCGACAGCGTGATGGTCTCGGCGGTGATGCCCGACATGGGGCACGCGATGCCCGAACTCCCCGCCACCGAGCGGGAGCCCGGCCGTTTCCTGGCCGAGGGCGAGCTGTTCTCGATGAGCGGCGTCTGGGAGCTCTCGGTCCGCCTCGACGGCCCCGCGGGCGTGGAGGAGCTCGCCGTAAAGGCCCTGATCACGGGCTGAGCAACCAGAGGGTACGCGCGGCCGTCCCGCACCGTGACACCGGTCGGGGCGGCCGTGGCATGTGGGCGTTCCCATGCCGGGACTTGACAGGACACGCGGCGTCGTAAAACATTATCCCTACTTATTAAGTAGAGAAAGGGGAGATCGTGCGAGCGCTCATCCTGCTCGGGCTCGTCGGCCTGGCGGCCCAGCTCGTCGATGGCAGCCTCGGCATGGCGTACGGCGTCACGTCGACCACGCTGCTGCTGGCCATCGGCACCAACGCGGCGGCCGCCTCCGCCACCGTCCACCTCGCCGAGATCGGCACCACGCTCGCCTCCGGCATCTCCCACTGGCGCTTCGGCAACGTGGACTGGAAGGTCGTCGCCAAGATCGGCATCCCGGGCGCGATCGGCGCGTTCGCCGGGGCCACGTTCCTGTCCAGCCTGTCCACCGAACTCGCCGCGCCGGTGATGTCGATCATCCTGCTGTCGCTCGGCGTGTACATCCTCATCCGCTTCACCGCCTTCGGCCTGCCGCGCGGCAACCTGGGCAAGCCGCTGCGCAGGCGCTTCCTGGCGCCGCTCGGCCTGGTGGCCGGCTTCGTGGACGCCACCGGCGGTGGCGGCTGGGGCCCGGTCGGCACCCCCGCGATCCTGGCCAGCGGGCGCATGGCGCCGCGCAAGGTGATCGGCTCCATCGACGCCAGCGAGTTCCTCGTGGCCATCGCCGCCAGCGTCGGCTTCTTCGTCGGCATCGGCTCGGAGAACATCAACTTCTCCTGGGTGGCCGTCCTGCTGCTCGGCGGCGTCATCGCCGCGCCGATCGCGGCCTGGCTCGTACGGCACATCCCGCCGCGCATCCTCGGCTCCGCGGTGGGCGGCGTGATCATTCTGACCAACGTGCGCACGCTGCTGCGCAGTGAATGGATCGACGCCTCCGGCGGCGTGCAGACCGCCGCCTACATCATCATCGCCGTGATCTGGGCCGCCGCGATCGCCTACTCCGTGCGCGAGTACCGCCGCGACAAGGCCAACGAGTCGGTCGACGCGGTGGAGAGCGAGCTGGGCGCGCGTCCCGCCGGTGAGAAGGAGGAGACGGCCAGCGCCTGAGCCGACGGGCCCATGAGAATCTCCGCCAGAACCCAGTACGCCCTGGGCGCCATGCTCGCCCTGGCCGCGTCCGACCGCCCGGTGCACGCCGAACGGATCGCCGTCACGCAGGAGATCCCGCGTCGCTTCTGCGACAACATCCTGCTCCAGCTGCGCCGGGCCGGGCTCATCCACAGTCAGCGCGGGCCGGACGGCGGCTACTGGCTGGCCCGCCCGGCCAAGGAGATCGCGCTCGCCGACGTCATCCGCGTCACCGAGGGCGCCGAGCCGGTCATCCGCCCCTTCTCCCCGGCCGCCGCGCCCCTCACCGAGATCTGGAGCCGGCTGCGCAACCACGAGAACGCCCTGCTCAACGAGATCACCCTGGCCGACGTCATCGCCGCCGAACCGCTTACGGACGAGAACGGCGGGCCGGTCGCGCGGCGCTCGTCACGGGGGGCGGTCGCGGGCGAAAGTGTCTGAGCGGCCTGGCAAGCTGGGGCGGTGGCTTTCGGGGTGGTCGAGTTCGAGCTGGCGCTGCTGCACCGCATGCGCGACGTCAACGCGGCCAAGGTCGAGGAGGCGCTCGAAGCCAGAGGCGCCTCCCGCACCGAGTTGCGGGAGGCGCACGCCCACTGGACGCGGCTCACCCACGTACGCAGGGGCGTCTCCGCGCTGCGGGTGGCGCTCGGCCCGCCGCCGCACCGCGCCCGCCGCCCGGCCGGCAGCCTGACCTGCGACGTCCTGCGCTGGCCGCTGCCGACCTGGCCGGGCCTGGAGTACGAGGCGCTGCTCGGCCCCGGCGGCGAGCTGTGGAACCAGTGGTTCGTCCGCGCCTCGGGGCCGGTCACGACGAGCCTCGCGGACCTGACGCCGTGGGGGTTCGTCGTGGCGGACGTCGCGGCGAGTTTTCCCGGCGCCGTACAGATCGATGGGCCCGCCCCGCACCACTGGACCGTCGACTTCCGCCACGACGGCGAGGACTACCGGGCCCGTTTCGTCTACGGCCTCTTCCAACGCCTCGACCGAAAACCGGACCCCGACTGAACACAGTGCCCCGACTCTGAACACAGCGCTCCGGCCGGACGCGGTGCCCCGGCCGGACGCAGCCCGCCAACTGAACGCAGGGGCCCCGGCCGGATGCGGCGCCCCTGGTTGAACGGTGCTTTGCCGGGAGTTGCTAGCGGGGGCGTTTCACGGTCAGCAGTGCCTGGTAGGCGGGCTTGGGGGCCAGGTTCTCGTCGAGCAGGCACGCCGAGCCCTCCCCATCGAACCAGCCCGGCACCCACGAGTGCCGGTCGGTGTAACCCCAGACGGTCAGCTCACGGCAGGCCCTGACGCTGAGGCAGTCGGACAGGGCCCGGCTGTAGTAGCTGGCCTGGGTGGCCAGCTTCTCCGGGGTGACGGGCAACACCATGCGCACGTCCAGCTCGGTCACCGCGACCTCCAGCCCGAGGTCGGCGAAGCGGCGCATGACGTTGGCCCAGTCGCCGGGGTAGTCGTACTGGATCCCGAGGTGGCCCTGGAACCCGACGCCGTGGATCGGCACCCCCTGCGCCTTCAGGTCCTTGACCACGGACAGGGTGGTCTCGATCTTGGGGGCGTTCCACTCCAGGTTGTAGTCGTTGATGAACAGCTTGGCGTGCGGGTCGGCGCGGTGTGCCCAGCGGAAGGCGTCGGCGATGTAGCCCGGTCCGAGGTGGGTCAGCCAGATGCTCTGCCGCATCGTGCCGTCCTCCTCCACGACCTCGTTGACCACGTCCCAGGCCCTGATCTTGCCCTTGTAGCGGCGTACCTGGGTGGTGATGTGGTCGCGCAGGATCTGCCTGAGCTCGGCGGCGTCGATCGAGCCGTCCGCCACGCCCGCGGTCAGCCAGGCGGGAAGCTGGTTGTGCCAGACCAGGGTGTGGCCGCGTACCTGCTGGTGGTTGCGGCGGGCGTTCTCGACCAGGGCGTCGGCGTCGGTCCAGGTGAACACGCCGCGCTGCGGTTCCACGGACTCCCACTTCATCGCGTTCTCGGCGGTGACGTGGTTGAACTCCCGGTTGAGCACCTTGCGGTAGTCGGACTCCGCGCGCAGGGCGGCGATGTCCACGGCGGAGCCGATCTTGATGCCGGTCTGCTGCGCGAGCTGGCGCAGGTCCCGGGGTGGTCGCGGGTGGGCGGAGGCGGGGAGTGCGGGGAGGGCGAGGACGAGCGCGAGAGCGATGATCAATGGCTTCACCAGAGACCTCCGTGGGGGGTGCCGAGGCGTCCGAAAGTTTCGGATATGTATCGATAGTTTCACCGACTGCCGGAACCGTAAGCGTTCGCGGACGCCACGTCAATGCTTGAACCGCGCACCGATCACGCACGTTCTACGGGCATGGTGTTGTCCCGCTTGCTCGCCGTCCTCATCCTCATCGCAACCGTGCTGGTGGGGGCCTCCGCCCCGGCGTACGCCTGTAGCTGTTCGAGACTGTCGCCGGCCGAGGCGGTGAAGCACGCGGACACCGTGTTCACCGGCACCGTGGCGTGGGGGAGCGGCGAGGGGGAAGTCCCCGTGGGCCGGCCCGTGATCTACACCTTCCGGGCCGACAACGTGTACAAGGGCGCGCCCGCCGCCGAGTTCAGGCTCGTGAGCAGCGCCGACACCGCCGCGTGCGGCTACCCGTTCGCGACGGGCGGCCGCTATCTCGTGTTCGCCTCCTCCGGCGACTCGGGGATGTTCGAGCAGCCGGAAGAGGTCGGGCTGTCGACCACCCTGTGCTCGGGCAACGTCCCGGTCGAGCCGGGCGAGGGGCCCCTGCGGCCCGGGGACGAACGCGCCACCGGGCATGAGAGCCTCGGGGGGCCGATCGACTCCGAGATGATCGCCGCCCTCGGCGCCCCCGTGCGGCTGGTCATGAGCGAGCGGACCAGGGAGGTTCCGGCGCCCGTGGCGGAGGACGACGCCGGCTGGGGCCGATTCGCCGCGGGCGCGGCGGCCCTTGTCCTCCTGGTCGCGGCCGGCGTCCTGATCGCGCGCGGACGCCGCCTCCGCTGACCGTTCAGACGCGCTCCGGCGTACGGGACCTCCACGGCGCCTGGTACGCCCACTGCCAGGCCAGTTCGAGCGGTCCGCGCTCGAAGCGCCGCAACCACAGCGTGGACAGCCCCATGAACAGCAGACAGATCCCGGCCCACGCCACCGGCACCCACCACGGCCGCAGCCCGTCCAGCCGGTCGGCCAGCCCCAGGCCCCAGTTGTAGCAGAGCACGCTCGCGGCCAGGTTCTGGAACACGTAGCAGGACAGCGCCGTACGGCCGACGTTGGTGAGCCCGCGGCGCAGCGGGCCGGGCTCGCCGCGCAGGCCGAGCACCACAGAGGTGATCATCGCGAGCAGACCGAGAGCGACCAGCGGCGCGACGAGGTAGCGGTCGATCATGAACCAGGTGGGACCGGCGAAGGAGGTCACCAGGTTCAGCGGCACCCCGATGCCCAGCCCGGCCACCATCAGCCCGCCCCGCAGCCGCGCGCCACGCTCGTCGAAGACACCGGCCCGCATCAGCCGCACGCCGAGCAGGAAGAGCACGGTGCCCAGGGGCACGATGAAGACGAGTTCCATCCGGAAGACGATCGCGTTGTCCAGCCGCAGCCAGACCTGGTCGAGCCAGCTCGCCGGGTACACGGGAGCCGCCCCGCCCCCGCCCCCGGCCGGCACCGCCGTCAGCGCCAGCGTGGCCAGCCCGACCAGGGCCACGAGCAGCGTGCCCGCGGCGACCATCCACGCCGTGATGACCCGCTCACTCCGCCCCACCAGGTACGCGACCAGCATGGAGGTGATCGCGTACCCCATCAGCACGTCGAACTCGAAGACCAGGATGTAGTGCAGGACACCCTCGGCCAGCAGCAGCGCCGCCCGCCACAGGTACCGCCCCGGCCAGCGCATCCCCTTGCGCACCGCGCTGCGGTACTGAAGTTCGAGCCCCACCCCGAACAGCAGGGTCAGCAGGCCGAGGAACTTGCCGTTGGCCAGGAACCGCAGGAAGGTCTCCACCGCACTGCCGCCGTCGCCGAACTGGAGGAACTCCAGCGCGCCGCCGGGGGCGGTGAAGATCCAGATGTTGGTGCCCAGCGTGCCCATGATGGCCACGCCACGAAGGACGTCGAGTGCGTCGATGCGTCTGCTCACACTCTCAAGCCTGCTGGCTCACGCACTCGCGGAGATCGGCCTGGGGAGCGAAAAACGCCGTACATCGATGGATGTACGGCGTTACACCTTTGGTTTCGCCGCAGGCTCTCAGGCTTCCACGCCGGCCTCCTTGGCGGCACGGTCGATGGCCGTCAGTTCGTCGTCGGTGAAGTCCAGCCGGTCCACGGCCGCCACGTTCGCCTCCAGCTGCTCGGGGCTGGAAGCGCCCACGAGCACCGAGGTGATCCGCGGATCGCGCAGCGCCCAGGCCAGTGCGAGCTGGGCCACCGTCTGGCCGCGCGAGGTGGCCAGCTCCGACAGCGCCCGTACGAACGTCAGCACCTCCGGCGTCACCCGCTCCGGGGTCAGGAACCGGCCCTCGGCCGCCCTGGAGTCGGCCGGGATGCCGTTCAGGTAGCGGTCGGTGAGCAGGCCCTGGGCCAGCGGCGAGTACACCACGCAGCCGACGCCCTCCTGCTCGAGCACGCCGAGCAGGGACTGCTCGATGCGCCGGTTGAGCAGCGAGTACGAGGGCTGGTGCACCAGCAGCGGGGTGCCGAGCGCGCGCAGCAGGCGGGCGGCCTCGGCCGTGCGCTCGGGGGAGAAGTTGGAGACGCCGACGTAGAGCGCGCGGCCGGTGCGGACCATGTGGTCCAGCGTGGCGACCTGCTCCTCCAGCGGCGTGTCCGGGTCCTCGTGGTGCAGGTAGAAGATGTCCACGTAGTCGAGGCCGAGCCGGGCCAGCGAGCGGTCGAGGGTGGCCAGCAGGTGCTTGCGCGAGTTGCCCTTGCCGTACGGGCCGTCCCACATGGGGTTGCGGCCCTTGGTGGTGACCACGGCCTCGTCTCGCAGGGACCGGGGGAAGATCCGCCCGAACGTGGCCTCGGCCGCGCCGAGCGGCGGGCCGTACCTGTCGGCGATGTCGAAGTGGGTGATGCCCAGGTCGAAGGCCTTGTGCAGGATGGCGCGCTGACCGTCGAGCGGCTTGCCCTCGCCGAAGTTGTGCCACAGGCCGAGCGACACCGCGGGCAGGAGGAGTCCGCTACGGCCGCACCTTCTGTACGGCTGGCGTTCGTAGTCCAAGGGGGTGACCTTCCGCAAAGATCGAAATGAAACGTTTTACGCCCTCCAAGTTAAGCACCTTCTCCACGTCGTCCGCCGCTGCGCCCGGCCATCTGCGCTCGCCGACCGTCAGTTCCCCGTGCCCGGCCAGTCGAGCGCCGGCCGCTCGGGCCTCGCGGTCCGCAACTCGGGCATCTTCCCCGGCAGGTGGTACTGGACGCGCCAGCCGGAGAAGTCGAAGTTCTCCAGCCGCGGTTTGCCGTCCTCGCCCAGCATCGGCGTCAGCTCGATCTCGGCATAGGCGGGCAGCAGCGACTTGGGGTCGATGAGGTACTCGATGTGGAACCCGGTGCCCATCCCGCCCGTGTAACTGTATGGATGCGCCTGCGGATCGAGTCCCGTCTTCTTGAACGACCACATGAGCGACTGCCCGCCGATGTAGAGCCCGCCGGCCCGCTTGGTCGGCTTGATGTCCACGACCAGCCGCAGGTACTTCCTGCCGTCGATCTCGGCCGGCTGCACCCGGCCCGGGTTGACCAGCCCCTCGTACTCGGTCCGCAGCTCGCGAATCCACACCTCGGCCTGCTCCGCCGTCAGCCCGCCGGCCGACACGCCGTCGGTGATGTATCGGTAGGCGCTCTTCTGGGCGCACATCGTGTCGTCCCGGCTGACGGGGAGCCACTTCTTGGACATGAAGCTGTACAGGTGGGACTCGTTGTCGTCGCAGTAGGAGACCGGCCCGTCATCGTCGTCGCCCGATCCCCAGGCGAGCTGCCACTTCTTGGTCCGGTAGTCGTAGCCGCTCTCCCACACGTACTTGGGCGTGTTCTTGTCGAACTCCGCCTTCTCCTGGTACGAGCTCATCGTGATGTGCATGACCGGCTGCGTGGTCAGCGCCTTGAAGCTGGCGTAGAACAGGGCGGCCGGATCCACCTTGGCCAGGTCCCCGTCCGTCAGCGAGCCCTTCTTCAGTGCCTCTAGGCTCGACGCGTCCGCCTCACCGGCGGCTGCTTCGCCGCTGCCGCCGCCGGACAGCCGCCACACCAGCATCCCGCCCCCGCCGATCGCGATGACCGCCACGAACGAGATCACCGCCGCGATCACTCCTGCCCCGCCCCGCTTCCTGGGTGGCGGCGGATAGTAGCCCGGGGGAGGCGGTGGCGGAGCGCCGTAACGGTACTGATCGTGGGGTCCACCCGACCACTGCGTCATTCGGAAATCCCGTCACCTCTGCGTCATTGGGCGGCCACGCTAGCAACACCCCCGCTCGCTTCGAAAATGCTGGAAATCTTGCACGAGGAGGGCGTTTCGCGGGCACATCGAAGGAGGGACGGGACGGGCAACGGGAGCGTGGCATGGCCGATTCATCGCCGGCGCGGTTCTACCGGGAACACGGTTACCTGCTGGTCAAGGGCTTGATCGGCAAGGACGAGGCGCGGGCCTACCGCGAGGAGTGCCACGCGGTGCTGGCGCGGCTGCGCCCGTACGACCCCACCTGGGGCAGCGCCAGGCGGCTCGCCGCGGGCGCCACGGAGCTGCGGCACTGCCACGACGTTCAGTACCACTCGGCCGCGTTCGGCCGGCTCATGCTCGATCCGCGTTTCACCGACGTGGCGGCGGAGCTGATCGGCTCGGAGAACGTCCAGCTCCACCACACCAAGATCTTCGTCAAACCGGCGGAGAAGGGCTCGCCGTTCCCCATGCACCAGGACGCCGCCCACTTCCCGCACACCCGCCACACCGTCGGTGCGGCGATCTTCCACTTCGACGACGCGCCCGAGGAGAAAGGGTGCGTACGCGTCGTTCCCGGCAGCCATCGGCAGGGGCCGCTGCCGCACGTCGAGGAGGGCGGCTGGCACCTGCCGCCGGCCCGCTGGCCGCTGGAGGAGGCGCTGCCGGTGCAGGCGGAGGCGGGGGACGTGCTGTTCCTCGGCTATCTGACCGTGCACGGGTCGGGGGTGAACCGGTCGGGGGAGGCCCGTACGACACTGCTCGTCCAGTTCCGCGACCCCGAGGACCGGCCGACCGGCGACGTGCACCTTTCGCGCGGCCAGGGGATGATGCTGCGCGGCTTCGACCCACTGGCCGACCGGTGAGGAACAGGTGCGCCTTGCACCCTTCGATCACCGGGCACCTAGGGAAACCCCCAGGAGGCTCCCGGAAGCGGATGCGAGGCCGGCGGCCCTAGATTCGTAGCCTTCGGGCGGAGGAGGCCACCCGAAGGCCGGGCGGCTGGTCAGGAGGAGCCAGCGTGAGGATCTCATGAGCCGGGCTCTCATCGTGAGCGGGCACCTTGTGGACACGCCCGGCAGGCAGCCGCCGCGCTTCCCGCAGCGGCTGGTCGGCAGGGTGACCGAGGAGATGAAGGCGATCTTCGACGAGTGGGACGTCGGCCCCGGCACCGTCGTCGTCTGCGGCGGCGCCAGGGGAGCCGACCTCATCGGAGCGGGTCTCGCACAGGACCGGGGTGCCCGCGTCATCGTCTGCCTGGCGCTCCCGCGCGAGGAGTTCCTCCGCCGCTCGGTGGACCTGCCCGGCACCGACTGGCGGGCCAGGTTCGAGAGGCTGACCAGGTCGGCCCAGGTCGAGCCGCCGCCGTACGGCACCGCGGCGGGCGACGAGGTCTTCGCGGAGGCGAACGAACGAATGGTCCGCCTGGCCCGCGAACTCGACCCCGAACCGCTCGCCGTCGCCGTGTGGGACGGCCGGCCGGGCGACGGCCCCGGCGGCACGCACGACCTGGTCACGCGCCTGGGCTACGAACCGGGGGATCGTCGCATGCGCGTCATCCGCACGTGCTGAGGAGAGCCATGTTGGATATGACGCGCTCATCTCGTACGGCCACCGCCGGGAGGACAGGATCCTCGCGGAGGCCCCGCAACGCGAACCGCAGACCTTCGCCCGCCCCTGATACCGGCCCGCGGCGTCAACCCTCCGGCCGGGGAGCGGCTCTCCGACCTGACACCCGGCGGTAACGGAACGATCCGGTGGGGGATGTAGGGGGCAGTGGTTCCCGTCGTCCCCCGGATGCGGAACGAGGCGCGATGAAGGAAACGACCTCCATCAGATCGTCCGTCATGGCGGGGTTCGGGGTGCTGGCCCTGGTGACGTTGGTGCTGGGGTATCTGGGGCTGACCGAGTACGTCGCGAAAGAGAGCAAGTACACCTTTCTGGACCGGGTGTACTACGACCTGCAGCTCTTCGTGATCGACAGCAAGCCGCTCGACACGGGCGGCGCCCTGCCGTGGACGCTGGAGGTCGCCAGGTTCACCGCCCCGGCGGTCACCATCTACGCGCTGATCGAGGCCGTACGGCTGCTGCTCGGCAACGAGTTCCGCCGGCTCAGGGCGCGCGAGGCGCGGCGGCACGCGATCGTCTGCGGGACCGGGCCGCTGGGGCAGGTCGTGACGCGGCGGTTGCGGGAGGCGGGCCGCAGGGTCGTCGTGGTCGGCGGTTCGGCGGCGGTCCCGCTGCGCGCGCCGGGGGTGATCCACGTGGCCGGCGACGCCAGGGACCCGGTGGTGCTGCGCTCGGCGGGCGCGGGAAAGGCCGAGATCGTCTACGCCTGCGAGGACGACGCCACGGTCAACGTGGCCATCGCCGCGGCCGTGCACGGGCTGCGGCCGGTCGCGCCGGTCTCGTCGTACGCGCACGTTCCCGACCCCGGGCTGTGCGCCGCGCTGCGGGCGCGCCGGCTGGGCGTGAGCGGGCACCAGGGGCACCGGCTCGACTTCTTCAACCTCGACGAGCTGGCCGTACGCGTGCTCCTGGCGCACGACCCCGTCAAGGAGGCGCGCCCAATCCTGCTGGTGGGGTTGTCGCCCTTCGGCCGCGCCCTGCTGGTCGAACTGGCCAGGCGGTGGCGCCTGCTGCCGCCGCCACCGGGCGTGCGCCTGCCGGTACGGGTGATCGCGCCCGGCGCGGAGAGCGAGGTGGCGCGGCTGCGCCGGACGTACTCGTTCATGTCCGGCGCCTGCGACGTGACCACGGCCGACGCCGGCCCCGACGGGCTGCGCACGCTCCTGGCCGAGGGCGGTGAGTCCTTCCAGCGGGTCTACGTGTGTTACGGCGACGAGCATGCGGCGCTGACGGCCGCGCTCACCGTCGTCCCGCTGTGGACGGGCGCGCCCGTGATCGTCAGGGTGGGCCAGCGTACGATGTTCGGAGACGCCTTCCGGGATGCCCGGCTGATGGAGGACCTCGCCGGGACACTGCAGATCTTCGCCGTCACCGAGGAAGCGGGGAAGCCGGCCTTGATCGACGAGGACGTGATCGAACGCCTGGCGCGGGCGATCCACGACAACTACCTGCTCGGGTGCGTCGAGCGCGGCGAGACGCCCGGCGAGAACGCCTCCATGATCCCCTACGAACGGCTCACCGAGGACAAGAAGGGCCAGAACCGCGACCAGGCGGCCCACATCGGCGCCAAGCTCGCGATGATCGGCTGCGTGCCGGCGCCCGGCGCCGAAGCTGCGGCCGACTTCTCCTTCCGGCCCGGCGAGGTGGAGAGACTGGCCCAGGCGGAGCACACCCGCTGGATGAAGTACCTCCTGGCCAGGGGCTGGACCCACGGGCCCGTGCGCGACGACGCCAGGAGGCAACATCCGGACCTGGTGGACTGGGATTACCTGTCCGAGACCGGCCGCGACAAGGACCGCAAGGCGGTCGCGGAACTGCCCCGAATCCTGGAGGACGCGGGACTCCTCATCGTGCGGATGTCCGGTGGCTGATCCCGGCCCAGGGCACGTGGGGCTGCTCCTCGTGCGGATGTGCGGTGGCTGATCCCGGCCCAGAGCACGCCCTGCCCCGGAGCCGCGGGACGGCCGGACCGAGTCCGCCGGAGAAGAGCCGTCGGCTCGGTCAGTCGGCCAGCAGGCGGCGCTGTTCCTCCTCGACCACCTGACGGGCCAGCGACTGCTCCGAGACGTCCACCGCGTCGCCCGAGGACTCGGCCAGGTCGCTGCGCCTGGCGTAGGCGTCGAACAGTTTCGACTTGCGGCGCAGGATGTCGAGCATGCGCTGGTCCACCGAGTCGACCGTGAGCAGCCGGTGCACCTGCACCCTGCGTACCTGGCCCATGCGGTGGGCCCGGCCCACGGCCTGCGTCTCCATGCTGGGCTTGACCTGCGGCTCGCACAGGATCACCACCGAGGCCGCCTGCAGGTTGAGGCCCACCCCGCCCGCCTGGACCTGGCTGAGCAGCACCGCGTGGCCGGTCGCGGCCGAGAAGTCGTCCACCATCCGCTGCCGTCGCTCGGCGGCGACCCCGCCGGACAGCGGCCCGTGGGCCCGCCCGTTCAGCGCGGCCCCGACCGTGGCCAGCACCGCGCGGAAGTAGGAGAACACCACCACCTTCAGCCCGTTGGCCTCGGCGTCCTCGATGAGTTCGAGCAGGCGCTTGAGCTTGGCGGAGGTGGCGGGTTCGGCGTAGGCGGCGCGGCGCATGGCCATGAAGTTGCCTTCGGACACCGCCCGCCGGTATGCCTCGAAGTCGGCCCCGCTGAACTCCACCCACTCGTCGGCCTCCATCCGGTCGGGCAGCTCGCTCAGCACGTCCTGCTGGTTGCGCCGCAGGTAGACGGGCGCGACCGCCTTGCGGAACGCCCGCGCCCCCGCCACCACGTCGCTGTTGCGCAGCCCGGCGGCCACGTCGGGGCGCAGGTAGGACACCAGCGTGCGGAACTCCTCCACCCGGTTCTCCATGGGCGTGCCCGTCAGGAACAACACCCGCCGCGCCCGCCCGCACCAGGCCGTGACCGCCCGCGCCCGCCTGGTCTCCGGGTTCTTGACGTAGTGCGCCTCGTCCACGACCAGCATGCCCACGTCGGGCGCCGTCGTGTCCAGCCGGTGCAGGCCGTCCAGGGTGGCCACCGCGACGCCGCCCTCGCGCGCCCACTCCGCCTGCGCCGCCGCCCGGTCGGGGCCGTGCAGCGGGTAGGCGCGCAGGGTGCTGCGGGACTCGATCTCCCGCACCCAGTTGATCAGTACGCTCGCCGGGCAGGCCACCAGGAAGTGCCGCTCGCCACCGGCCCGCAGGTGCGCCAGCGCCGCGATGGCCTCGATGGACTTGCCCAGCCCCATCTCATCACCGATGATCACGCGTTCCTGGGTGAGCGCGAAACGTGCCCCGAACGCCTGGTAGCCGCGCAGCGACACGCGCCGGTGGGTGTCGTCGAGCGGATGCGCGGCGACCTTGGCCGCCAGGTCGTCGGGCAGCAGCCCCTGCCCGGACCCGATCGGCTCTCCGGCCAGCTCCGCCAGCAGGCCGAAGTACTCGGGCGAGCGGGACTCGAAGTCCGCCCACGCCTCCAGGTCGCGGGCCGCGGGACGCAGCAGGTCGGTGGTGACCTGGGCGAGCAGCAGCCGCGTCTCCCCGGCGCCCGCCAGCAGGCCCTCGATCTCCGCCACCGCCTCGCGCGCCCGCCGGCGCCGCCCGGGCAGCGTGAACATCATCCGCAGCCGGTTGCGCGCCGGCCGCGCCTCGGCCAGCAGCGGCTCCAGCCGCCCCGCCAGCTCCCGGGCCGCGTCCAGGGCGCGGGGCAGGTCGGGGCCCACGTTCACCAGCCGGTGCAGGGCGATCACCAGCTCGGTGGTGTGGTGGTCTGGCCGGTCCACGTCGAGGCGCAGGCTCGCGGCCTCGGCGGCGGCCCGCTCGATCTGCCGGGCGGCCGCGTGGATCTGCCCCGCCGTGCGCGCGCCGATCCCCGGCAACAACTGCAGCGCGTACGGCGTCGCCTCCAGCACCTGCCGCACCGTGGCGTACCCGGCCTTCTCCAGCGTGCCGATGCGCAGCCGCCCGTCGGTGACGTCCTTCAGCCGCGAGACGGGCACCGCGTCGAGCCCGGCCCTGGCCACGTCGCGGCGCAGCGCGTCCAGGGCGTGCGCCGCCTGCGCCCGTACGGAGGCGTGCTCGTCGAGCAGCGTCCGTGTGTCGGCCAGCAGCCGGTCCGCCTCACGCCATTCCACCGGATTAAGCATGCCCCAGCACGCCGGTGCCCGCGCAAGAGCCGACATCGACGAAAGCGGTCAGTTCAGCCGCACGCCGATGAGGCAGGTGTCGTCGTCGGTGTCGGAGTGGCAGTGCGTCAGCAGGTCGTCCAGGCGGTGGTCGAGCGTGGCGGCGTGCCGTTCGGCGATGGCCAGGAGCTGGTCCTGGGCGTGGCGCAGGTTGTGGTCGCGCCGCTCGATCAGCCCGTCGGTGTAGAGGAGCAGCGTGTCGCCGGCCCGTAACTGCAGCTCACCCTCCTCGTACTGGGCGTCGGTGAACGCCCCCAGCAGCGGCCCCTTCACCATGGCCAGCTCCGAGCCGTTGCCCTCGCGCAGCAGGATGGGCGGCAGGTGCCCGGCCCTGGCCCAGCGCAGTACGCGGGTGGGCGGGTCGTACAGGCCGCACACGGCGGTGGCGGTCATGCGGTCGGCCAGGTGGTGGGCGACCTGGTTGAGCCAGCTCATGATCTGGGCGGGGCCCGCGCCGGTGGTGGCCAGGCCGCGCAGCGCGTTGCGCAGGACGACCATGCCCGTGGCGGCCTCCACGCCGTGCCCGGCCACGTCGCCCACCGACAGCAGCACGCGGCGGGACGGCAGGGCGACCGCGTCGTACCAGTCGCCGCCGACCAGGTGCTCCTTCTGCGCGGGCCGGTAGCGGACGGCGATGTGCAGGCCCGAGGAGTCCATCGAGCCGTGCGAGGGCGGCATGATGGCTTGCTGAAGCTGCAGGGCCAGGCGGTTGCGCGCGGCGGACTGCTCCTCGGTCTGGGCGAGCTCCTCCCGGGTGGCCGAGAGCGCCACCTCCGTCCAGTGCTGGGAGGAGATGTCCTGGTAGGCGCCCCGTACCGCCATCAGCCGCCCGTCGGGCCCGAAGACCGGCTCGGCGACCACGCGCATGTGCCGGGTGACCCCGTCGGGGCGGCGCAGCCGGAACGCCACGGCCGCGAAGCGCCGGTGGTGCAGCACCGTGCGCAGGAAACGGCCGATGGCGATCTCGTCGTCGGCGTGGGCGTGGTCACGCAGGCGTTCCAGGGGGATCGGGTCGTCGCCCTGCGTCAGGCCGTACAGGGAGTAGAGCTGGGCGTTCCAGGTGATGTGGCCGGTCATCGTGTTCTCCTCGAAGCCGCCGATGCGGCCCAGCCGCTGGGCGTGCTCCAGCAGCCCGGCCAGCCGCGCGCCCTCGTCGTGGTCGCGCCACACCAGCAACACGCAGTCGCCGTGCCGGGTCAGGCTGACGTCCGCCACGCCCGTCGTGCTCAGCGCGAGCGGCATGCGCTCGGCGCGGAACGGCTCGCCCGTCGCGTGCACCCGCTCCAGCCGCGAGAACAGCCCACCGGCCGCACGGGGGTAGGCCTCCAGCAGCAGACCGCCCGACACCAGCGGATACGCCTCAAGCAGCAGTCCGTCCCCGCCGGTGATCCGCTCGTTGACGTGCTCGATGCGGAAGTCGGCCGGCTCGCCGCGCGCGTCCGGCTGCGCCCGCAGCACCAGCGCGGGGTCGGGCAGGGTGTCGGCCAGGTCCACGATCTCCGACGGGGCCCGCGAGGAGGGCGCCAGGGGCACGAGCGGCGGGTCGAGCGTGTGCGCGCACAACTCGGCCATGGCCTCGATCTGCCGCTCGATCCTGGGCGGTCGCGGCGGCAGCGCGTTCGGCCAGCAGATCTCCAGCACGCCGAGTATCCGCCCGCCCACGGTCATCGGCACGGTGACCCGCCCGCCGCCCGCGACGAGCCGGCCGATGGCGGGCAGCCCCGAGTCGGAGTGCCAGATCAGGCGCCGCTCCGTCAGCGTCCGCCCGGCCGGGGTGAGCACGCCGGGCGGGACGTGACGCCAGCGCCTGGCCTCCTCGTCCCCGAAACCGGCGTACCCGGCCAGGCAGAGCGCGGCGCCCGGCTCGGCCGCCCACACCGCCACCGCCTTGGCGCCCAGCGGGCCCAGGGCGTGCTCCAGCATCGCGGCGGCCACGACCATGGTGTCGTGGGCGCCGAGCGCGGCGCTCTCGGCCGTGCGCAGCCGTACGGCGGCCTCCGGGTCGTTCCTGCCCGCCTCGCCGATGCGGTCGCGGGCGACCTCGCTGACGACGTCGGCGGCCACCTCCAGCCGCGACACGCCCGCCTTGGCCGCGAGCGTGGCCAGCTGCTCCGACGCCTGCGCGGGGCCGCAGCGCAGCCGCTCGACCAGGACGCCCTTGGCCAGCTCGACCACGGCGCGGTCGTCGGCGGCGCGGCGGGTCCGCCGGACCTCCTGCCGCAGCCGTTCGACGACGGCCGCCAACCGGCCCAGCTCCCTCTCCGCCTCCCCGCCCGCCTCCTCCGGGGGGATCGGATCGGTGTGTGGAGGCGTCACGGGGGAGTCGTCACCGGATGGAGTGTGCACGTGCCGCTCCTCGTCGCAGTCGTCAGGACGGATCCATCCAGTGCTGGATTCGTTCGATGAGATGATCGGCGTCCACCGGCTTGGTCACGTAGTCGCTGGCCCCGGCCGCCAGGCTCTTCTCCTGGTCGCCCGGCATCGCCTTGGCGGTGACCGCGATGATCGGCAGGTCCGCGTACTGGGGCATCGCCCTGATCGTCTCGGTCGCCGTGTAGCCGTCCATCTCCGGCATCATGACGTCCATCAGGATCAGGTCGGTCTCCTCGTGGGCGGTCAGCGTGTCGATGCCCTTGCGGCCGTTCTCGGCGTGCAGCACGGTGATGCCGTGGATCTCCAGCATGCTCGTGAGCGCGTACAGGTTGCGGGCGTCGTCGTCCACCACCAGGACGGTGCAGCCGGCCAGCGTGTTGTCGATCTCCCGCCCCTCCGCCGCGCCGAGGTTGGCGGTTCTGACCAGGGGCAGCACGTCGCCGGGCCGGTTGGCGGTCAGGTGCAGCGCGATGCGCTCGCGCAGCTCGTCGAGGCTGGACAGCAGCTCCAGCGGCTGGTGGTCCAGGCGCGCCTCCCGCTGCGGGTGGGTGCGCCAGTTGTTGTAGGCCAGCACGGGCACGCCGTGCAGGCGCGGGTCGCCGTTCATGGCCTCCAGCAGCGGGTACGCCGCCATGTCCGGCATGTTGAGATCCAGCACGATGCAGTGGCAGGACTGCCCCGACAACAGGACGGCCGCCTCCTTGGCCCCTGCCGCCGTGACGACCTCCATGGTGCCCTCGTGGTCGCGCGTGCTGGCCAGGTCGCCCACGACACTGTCGGAGACCAGCGACAGCAGCCCGTGCCTGCGCTCCTCGATGACCAGCAGCCGCCGGGCGGACACCGGCGCGACGGCCGTCTGCGCGGGCTCGCCGCCCTCCGCCGGGAGCACCTCGAAGCCCGGCCGCGCCACCGGCAGGTAGAGCGTGAACACGCTGCCCTGCGCCGGCGTGCTCTGCACGGTGATCGCGCCGCCCAGCAGGTAGGCGATCTCCCGGCAGATCGACAGGCCGAGCCCCGTCCCGCCGTACTTGCGGCTGGTCGTGCCGTCGGCCTGCTGGAACGCCCCGAAGATCACCTCCAGCTGCTGCTCGGGGATGCCCACGCCGGTGTCCACCACCCGCAGCGCGATGGCGGGGCCGTTGGCGCGTACGGAGGCGGGCAGCTCGGACGGCGCGGCGGGCTCGATGCGCAGCTCCACGCCGCCGCTCTCGGTGAACTTGACCGCGTTCGACAGCAGGTTGCGCAGCACCTGGCGCAGCCGTGAGTCGTCGGTGAGCAGCTCGGCGGGCACGCCGGTCGCGGTGGTGACGCGGAAGTCCAGGCTCTTCTGGCCGGTCAGCGGCCGGAACGTGGCCTCCACATAGTCCAGCAGCCGCCGCAGCTGCACCCATTCGGGGTTGATGTCCATCTTGCCGGCCTCGACCTTGGACAGGTCGAGGATGTCGTTGATGAGCTGGAGCAGGTCGGAGCCGGCCGAGTGGATGATGCCGGCGTACTCGACCTGCTTGGGTGTCAGGTTGCGGGTGTGGTTCTGGGCCAGCAGCTGGGCCAGGATGAGCAGCGAGTTGAGCGGGGTGCGCAGCTCGTGGCTCATGTTGGCCAGGAACTCGCTCTTGTAGGTGGAGGCGAGTGAGAGCTGGTGCGCCCGCGTCTCCAGCTCCTGGCGGGCCTGCTCGATCTCCAGGTTCTTGGTCTCGATGTCCTGGTTCTGGCGGGCCAGCAGCGTGGCCTTCTCCTCCAGCTCGGCGTTGGAGCGCTGCAACTCCTCCTGCTGTTGCTGCAACTCCTCCGAGCGGGTCTGCAGCTCCACGGCCAGCCGCTGCGACTCCTTGAGCAGCTCGTCGGTACGCGCGTTGGCCACGATCGTGTTGAGGTTGACCCCGATGGTCTCCATGAGCTGGTCCAGGAAGGCCCGGTGCACCGGCGTGAACGTCTGCACCGAGGCCAGCTCGATCACCCCGAGCACCTGCTCCTCGACCACGATCGGCAGCACGATCACCGAGGTCGGCGCGGTGCTGCCGAGCCCGGAGGAGATCGTGATGTAGCCGGGCGGCAGCTCGGTCATGGCGATGGTCCTGCGGCTGCGCGCGGCCTGCCCGACCAGCGCCTCGCCCAGCTTGAAGCGGGAGGGCCGGTGCGGGGCCACCGGGTAGCCGTAGGCGCTGATGAGCTGCAGCTCGCTCTCCTCGGCCAGGAAGAACGCGCCGTACTGGGCCGCGACCAGCGGCGCCAGCTCGCTCATCACGAGCTGGGCCACCGTGGCCAGGTCGCGGTGCCCCTGCATGAGGCCGGACATGCGGGCCAGGTTGGTCTTGAGCCAGTCCTGCTGCTCGTTGGCGCTGGTCGTCTCGCGCAGCGACTTCACCATCGAGTTGATGTTGTCCTTCAGGTCGGCCAGCTCGCCCTCGGCGTCCACGGTGATGGACCTGGTCAGGTCGCCGGAGGTGACGGCGCTGGTGACCTCGGCGATGGCGCGGACCTGGCGGGTGAGGTTGCCGGCCAGCTCGTTGACGTTCTCGGTCAGCCGCTTCCACGTGCCGGACACGCCCTCGACCTCGGCCTGCCCGCCGAGCCTGCCCTCGCTGCCGACCTCGCGGGCGACCCTGGTGACCTCGGCGGCGAAGGAGGACAGCTGGTCGACCATCGTGTTGATGGTGGTCTTCAGCTCCAGGATCTCGCCCCGGGCGTCCACGTCGATCTTGCGGGTCAGGTCGCCGCGGGCCACGGCGGTGGTGACCTGGGCGATGCTGCGTACCTGGTTGGTCAGGTTGTCGGCCATGGAGTTGACGTTGTCGGTGAGGTTCTTCCAGGTGCCGGCCACGTTGGGGACGCGGGCCTGGCCGCCGAGCTGGCCCTCCGTGCCGACCTCGCGGGCGACCCTGGTCACCTCGTCGGCGAACGCGCTGAGCGTGTCGACCATCGTGTTGATCGTCTGCGCCAGCGCGGCGACCTCGCCCTTGGCCTCGACGGTGATCTTCTGCGACAGGTCGCCGCGGGCCACGGCGGTGGCGACCTGGGCGATGCTGCGTACCTGGTTGGTCAGGTTGGAGGCCATGACGTTGACGTTCTCGGTCAGGTCCTTCCAGGTGCCGGACACGCCCCTGACCGTGGCCTGGCCGCCCAGGTTGCCCTCGGTGCCGACCTCACCCGCCACCCTGGTCACCTCGTCGGCGAAGGAGGACAGCTGGTCGACCATCGTGTTCAGGGTGTTCTTCAGCTCCAGGATCTCGCCCCTGGCCGAGACCGTGATGCGCTGCGACAGGTCGCCCTTGGCCACCGCGGTCGCCACCTGGGAGATGTTGCGCACCTGGTCGGTGAGGTTGCCGGCCATGAAGTTCACCGAGTCGGTCAGCGCCCGCCAGGTGCCGGCCACGCCCTTGACGTCGGCCTGGCCGCCGAGCCTGCCGTCGGTGCCGACCTCGCGGGCGACCCTGGTGACCTCGGCGGCGAAGGAGGACAGCTGGTCGACCATCGTGTTGACGGTGTTCTTCAGCTCCAGGATCTCGCCTCGCGCGTGCACGGTGATCTTCTGCGACAGGTCGCCGCGGGCCACTGCGGTGGTGACCTGGGCGATGCTGCGTACCTGGTCGGTGAGGTTGCCCGCCATGGCGTTGACGGACTCGGTGAGGTCCTTCCAGGTGCCCGACACGGCCGGGACGTCGGCCTGGCCGCCCAGCCGCCCCTCCGTGCCGACCTCCCGCGCCACGCGCGTGACCTCGGAGGTGAACTGGGACAGCTGGTCCACCATGCCGTTGAACACCGAGGCGATCTCGCCCAGCAGGCCGTCGGCGTCGTCGGGGAGTCTGGTACGGAAATCGCCGTCCCTGACCGCCGTCAGCCCGGCCAGCAGGCGCCGCAGCTCCGGCTCCTCGCTGGCCTCGCTTGTGCGTTTGACACGCGCGGACGTGCGGGACGTGCTGACGGTGGGGTCGCTCATGAGCTGTCCTCCGTACTCACCCGGGCTTCCTCAGGTAGCGGAGACATTAGCCGGATCTGACCGCGTCGCGCGCTAACCGTAGGGTGCTCTCTGTATCACAGGTCGTACAGGCGCGAGGTGAGGAGGTTTCGGCTGGTTCATCGGCGGTTGCCTGGGGGGTTCATACCGTTCATTCACCCTTATTGCGAGCTGGTTGCAATAGCGTGATTCTCGCCTTAAGGTCGCCAGCATGAGGCGAAGATTGGCCCTGTTCGGGGTAATTGTCCTAGCGTTGAGTGCGTGTTCGGCCCCTTCGGAGGGACCTGCCGCCGTCAAGCAGGGCACCGAGCGGGACACCGAGCGGGACACGGTCGTGCTGGGGCTGACCGTCGAGCACGACTCGCTCAACCCGGCGCTCGGCTACGCGCCGGACGGCGGCTCGCTCATGTACGACGGGCTCGTCCGCCGCACCCCCGACCTGAAGCTGCACCCCGGCCTGGCCGAGTCGCTGCCCGAGGCCGATGGCGAGGAAGTGACGTTCAAGCTGCGCCAGGGCGTCAAGTTCCACGACGGCAAGGAGCTGACCAGCGCCGACGTCGTCTACACCTACGAGCAGGTGCTCAAGTCCGCCAACAACTCGCCGATCAGGGGCGACTACGAGTTCATCGACAAGGTGAGCGCGCCCGACCCCCGCACGGTCGTCTTCCACCTCAAGCACCCGTACGCGGCCATCCTGCAGCGCACCACCCTCGGGATCATCCCCGCGGGCTCCGACCTGTCGGGCGATCCGGTCGGCACCGGCCCGTACACCTTCGTGGCCTGGAACAAGGGCGAGAAGGTGATGCTCAAGGCCAACGAGGGCTACTGGGGCGAGGTGCCCACGGTCAAGAACGTGGTCCTCGCCTACACCGCCGACGACAACGCGCGCGCGAGCAGGATGGCCGCCGGCGAGCTCACCGCCACGGTGCTGCCGCCCAAGGCCGCCGCCCGGTTCAGGAACCAGCCGGGGATGAGCGTCATCGAGGCGCCCAGCGCCGACTACCGGGCCATCATGTTCCCACTGGAGCAGCCCGTCACGGGCGACCTGGCCATCCGCAGGGCGCTCGACCTGGCCGTGGACCGTGCAGCGATGGTCTCGGCGATCCTGGCCGGCGCGGGCAACCCCGGGTTCGGGCCCGTACCGGCCGGCACCGAATGGCACAACGCCGCCGTGCGGGGCTCTCCCGACCCCGACCGCGCCGGCGCCGCGAAGGTGCTGGATGAGGCCGGCTGGAAGGCCGGCGCCGACGGGATCAGGGAGAAGGACGGCACGCCCGCCAGGTTCACGCTGATGTACCGGGCCAGCGACACGCTGCGCAAGGAGATCGCGCTGGCCGTCGCCTCGGACGCCAAGCAGGTCGGCATCGACATCCGGCTCGCCGGGCTCGACTCCGACGCCATCGTGCCGCGCCTGTCGAAGGACGCGCTGGTCATGGGCTGGGGCAGCCCGTACGACCCCGACTACACCAACTACAAGCTGTTCCACTCCTCCTTCGCAGGACAGGGCTACTTCAACCCCGGCCACCTCGACGACCCCGCAGTGGACAAGGCCCTCGAAACCGCCCGCCAGTCGTCCGACCCGGTCACCCGCAAGAAGGCCTACGACATGGTGCAGCAGCGCGTCGATGACAACGCGACCTGGTTGTACCTGGTCTACCTCAAGCACGTCTACGTCGTACGCGGGAACTGGACCGGCCTGACCCCGGGCGTCGAGGCGCACGAACACGCCACCGGCGGCCTGCTCGGCACGGTCGTCAACTGGAAGCCCGCCCAGTGACCTGGGCGCGGATCGTCCTGTGGCGGCTGGCGTTCGCGGTGCCGCTGCTGCTGGCCGTGACGTTCGGCATGTTCGCGCTGGCCATGGCCTCGCCGTTCGATCCCGTACGGCAGTACCTGGGCGAACGGGCGGACATGACCGACCCCCAGATCATGGCCGACATCAGGGCGAACTGGGGCCTGGACCGGCCACTCCTGGAGCAGTACACGACCTGGCTCGGCAACCTGCTCACCGGCGACCTCGGCGAGTCCCGCTCACTGCGGCTGCCCGTCGCCCAGGTGATCGGCGAACGGCTCGGCTGGACGCTGCTGGTCGTCGGCTGCGCGCTGGTCCTCATGCTGGCCGCCGGGCTCGCCATCGGCACGCTGGCCGCCTGGAAGCGCGACTCCTGGCTGGACCGGCTGGTCACCGGCACGGCGTTCACCAACGAGGCCGCGCCGGTGTTCTGGGTCGGGCTGCTGGCCATCTGGATCTTCTCCGTGACGCTCGGCTGGCTGCCCGCCGGCGGGCTCACCGACGCCGCCTCCACCACGGTCACGCTGCCCGACCTGGCCAGGCACATGGTGCTGCCGGTCGTGGTGCTGGCCTTCTCGCAGTCGTCGTGGCTGCTGCTGTTCGTCCGCGAGTCGGTCATCGGCGTGTTGCGGGAGGACTTCGTGACCGGGGCGCGGGCGCGCGGGCTGCGTGAACGGACGGTGCTGCTGCGGCACGCGCTGCGCTCGGCGCTGCTGCCGTTCATCACGATCATGGGGGCTCGGGTGCCCGAACTGGTGACGGGGGCGATGCTGGTGGAGGCGGTCTTCTCCTGGCCGGGGGTGGCCGGTACGACGATCAAGGCGGCGCTGGCGGTGGACTTCCCGCTGCTGGCGGCGCTGACCCTGCTGGCCACCCTCGCGGTCGTGGTCGGCAACCTGGTGGCGGACCTGGCGTACACGGTGGCCGATCCGCGCGTGCGCGTGCTCGGGGTGAGCTGATGGCTCTGACGCGCCCACTCAGGAAGGCCCGCCGCCACCGCCTGGCCCTGGCCACCGTGGCGGTGCTGGTGCTGGCCGTCGTGCTGGTGCCGTTGATCGTCCGGCTGGATCAGCAGCTCGTCGATCTGCGCTCGGCCGGGCTGCCGCCCTCGCCCGCCCATCCGTTCGGCACCGACGAGGTCGGCAGGGACGTGCTGCTGCGCTCCATCTACGGGCTGCGCGTCTCGCTGCTGGTCGGCCTGACCGCGGCGGTGGTGAGCGTGTTCATCGGCGGCCTCGTCGGGCTGGCCGCGGGCACCCTGGGCGGGCCCGTGGATCGGTTGCTGATGCGGGTCGTGGACGGCTTCAACTCGCTGCCGCACCTGCTGTTCGGGGTCTTCATCGTGGCCCTGTTCGCGCCCAGCGCCACCGCCGTGGTCGTGTCGGTGTCGGTGACCCACTGGACGACCGCCGCCCGGATCGTCCGCTCCGAGGTGTTGTCGCTGCGCGGGCGGCCCTTCGTGGACGCGGCCATCTCCGGCGGCTCGTCGCGGCTGCGCATCGTGGTGCGGCATTTCGTGCCCAACCTCGCGCCGCAACTGCTGCTGGCGACCGTGCTGATGGTCCCGCACGCCATCTGGCACGAGACCGCGCTCAGCTTCCTCGGCCTGGGCATGCCGCCGCACCTGGCCTCCCTGGGCAACATGATCAACGATGGGCAGCGGTCGCTGCTGGCGGGCGACTGGTGGTCCAGCCTCTTCCCCGGGCTGCTCATCCTGGTGCCGACGCTGGCGGTGTCGTCGCTGGCCCAGTACGTACGCGACCGCGCCAACCCGCGCTGGAGATCGGAGCTGAACCTGTGAAGCTGCGTGTGGACGGCCTGTCGGTACGCTTCCACCTGCCCGGCGCCGACGTGCACGCCGTCACCGACGCCCGCTTCGAGCTGCGCGCGGGGCAGTGCCTGGCGCTGGTGGGGGAGTCGGGCTGCGGCAAGTCCGTGATGGCCCACGCCCTGCTCGGCCTGCTGCCCGGCAACTCCACCGTCACCGGGCACGCCTGGCTCGACGACCTGCCCGATGCCGAGTCAGCTCGCCACCGGTCTGACGGTCTGCCCGGTGCCGGGCCGGGTCACGCCCGGTCTGACGGTCCGCCCGGTGCCGGGCCGGGTCACGCCCGGTCTGACGGTCCGCCCGGCGGCGAGCCGGGACACGCCCGGCCTGCCGGTTTGCCCGGCGGTGAGTCTTTGGATCTGGTGGCGGCGCCGGAGAAGGTGCTCGCCCGCCGGGTGCGCGGCCGGCTCATCGGCCTCATCCCGCAGAGCCCGGCCGCCCACCTCACCCCCGTGCGCACCGCCCGCGCCCAGCTCGCCGAGACGCTGCGGGAGCTCGGCCGCACCGGCGAGACCCCCGACACCCTCGCGGAACGCGCCGGGCTGCGGCCCCGGGACCTGGACCGCTACCCGCACCAGCTCTCCGGCGGCATGGCGCAGCGTGTCGCCAACGCCCTGGCCCTGGCGGGCGACCCGCCGCTGATCCTGGCCGACGAGCCCACCACGGGCCTGGACCGGCCGCTCGTGGACGCGACCATGGCCGAGCTGCGCCGCCTGTGCGACGAGGGCCGCGCGGTGCTGGTCATCACCCACGACCTGCGCGCCGCCGAGCGGGTGGCCGACGAGATCGCCGTCATGTACGCCAGCCGCGTCGTGGAGCTGTCCCAGGCCGGGCCGTTCTTCGCCGGACCCCGGCACCCGTACGCCCGTGGCCTGCTGGACGCGCTCCCGTCGCGCCGGTTCGTGCCGATCCCCGGCCAGCCGCCCGAGCTGACCCGCCTCCCGGACGGCTGCGCCTTCGTGCCGCGCTGCCCCCTGGCGACCCCCGAGTGCGCGCGGCAGCCTGCCATGAACGGGAAGAGGGTGGCCTGTCACCATGCTTGAGGCCCACGACGTCACGGTCGCCTTCGGCCGGCACCGCGTGCTCGACCGGGTGTCGCTCGCGGTGCCCCCGGGGCAGGTGCTGGGCCTGGCCGGGCCCAGCGGATGCGGCAAGTCGACGCTCGCCCGCGTGTTGTCCCTGCTGCTGCGCCCGTCGGAGGGCACGGTCAGCGTGGACGGCACGACGGTCAGGGGGTGGCGGCACCGGGCGCCGCAACGTACCTCGATCGGCCTGATCTTCCAGCAGCCCAGGCTCGCCGTCGATCCCCGCTTCACCCTCTTCGACGTGATCGCCGAACCGCTGCGCGCGGGCCGGCGCCCCCTGGACCGGGCCCACGAACTGGCCGGGGAGCTGGGGCTGACGCCCGAGTTGTTCGGCCGCCGGGCCCACGAGGTGTCGGACGGGCAGCTCCAGCGGGCGTGCGTGGCGCGGGCGCTGACCCTGGAGCCCCGGTACCTGATCTGCGATGAGATGACCACGATGCTGGACGCCTCGACGCAGGCGCTCCTGGTGGGCAGGATCGAGGCCTACCGGGAGCGTACGGGGGCGGGGGTGCTGGCCGTCAGCCATGACGCGGAGCTGCTGAACCGCTGGGCGAACGGCAACGTCCAGGACTGGGGGACGCCCGGGGAGGAGTCAGGCGCGGTTCAGGTGGCGCAACGCGGCGAAGGCCAAGACCAGTGAGGTCACCAGCGTGGCGGCGACCTCGGCCGTCGCCCCGCTCGCCGGATCCAGCCGGTCGGGGCGCGGATCCCGTAACTCAGGCGGCGCCGTTACATGGAGCGTTCCGACGCGAGCGCGGCCGTGACGGCGTCCTCGACCGTCGGGTGCACCGGAATGTGCGCCACCACGCCCGTGATCTCGAACAGCCGGGCCGGCAGGGGCTGCACGCCCGCCATGTGGACCACGCCCCCCTTCCTGAGGCAGTCCGTGGCGCACGACAGCAGGACGTGCAGGCCCGAACTGTCCATGAACGGCACCCCGGAAAGGTCGAACACCAGCCGGCTGGCCGGAGCCGACCGGACATCCCGGAGGTAGTCGTCGAAATCGGCGCGGTTGGTGGCGTCCATTTCGCCGGTAACGGCTACCACGGTCACCCCGGGCAGGTGCTGGTGCGCCAACGTCAATGGCGGCATCTACGGGTCACCGCTTTCGCCGGCGGAACTTGACCATCAATGAAGAATAGACCGCTGGAGTCCTCGGCGATATCCCGGTTTTTTGCGAACTCAAGGCGAAATCCCGCCGACCCGTACGAGGAGATGACGGCCATGCGTCCGGGGGCGGGGTGTGCTATCCAGTGGTGGTGCCCGAGCATGATTCAGAGGTGCTCCACAGGGAGATGCTCGATCGTCCCGTGGATGAGCGCCGATACCAAGGTGTGGTCCGTCCCGACAAGACGGTGAGGTGGGCGGTCGAGCAGCTGGCGCTGGTCGAGGAGAAGCGCCGGGCGGGGCCGAGCCACCTCGCCGCCCTGCCGGGGCCGCTGCGTGAGCTGGCCGAACTGCTGACGGAGCTGGGCTGGGACGACCTGGCCGCGCTCGCCCGCCGGGAGGAGCTCAGGGCGTACCGGAAGCTGGATGAGCCGAAGCCGGGTGCCTTCGCCGGCCGGATGGTCGAGACGATGGTCGCACTGCGCCGCAACCTGGTGGAGGACGGTCGCTATGAGGAGGCGCTGGCCGTCGCCGACGAGCAGCTCGCCATCGATCGGCACCGGTCCGGGCAGGAGGAGACCAGGGAGTGGCGGACCGTGCTCCTGACCCGGCTCGGCCGCCATGAGGAGGCGCTGGAGTCGGCGGGCGCGGCGGTGGCGGAGCTCCGTGCCGGGCTCGAACGTGCCGGACTTGAGCGCGCTGGACGTAAAAGTGCCGGGGGCGCGGCTGCCGGTCTCAAGCTCTGCCACGCGCTGACCGCTTTCGCGGAGCGGCTCGACCGGGTCGGCCGGGTGGCCGAGGCCGCCGACGCTACGGCCGAGGTCCTGGCGTTCTGGCGCGGGCAGGATGACTCGAGGTACCAGGTCGCCCGCTCGCTGGACGAGCTGAGCGACCGGCTGGTCCGCAGCGGACGGGGCGAGGAGGCGTACGAGGTCATCGTCGAGGTGTGGCCACAGCTGCGGCGCGACGACGGCTACGGCGAGCTGGCCGAGATCTGGCACAACCTGGCCGTCCGCCTTCTCCCGCTGAGCCACCCGAGGAAAGCCCTGGCCGCCGGCAGCGAGGCGGTGCGGCGGCACCGCGCACGTGTGCACGGGGCGCGGGAGCAACATCGGGCCGTGGAGGAACGGGACGACTGGGACGACGACCATCGTTACGCCGAGTGGTACCTGCGCGAGCGGCGGCGCGCGGAGCTGGAGGAGTCGCAGGAGCGTGTCCGCCAGGCCGAACAGGCTCTGCGGGAGGCCCTGCGCACCCTGGCCGCCTGCCTGCGGCGGCTCGACCGTACGGACGCGGCGGCGGCGGTGGAGGCCGAGGCCGCATCCGGCTCCTCATCCTCTGCCCAGTGACCGTGCCCTTCACGGATGAGCGCGGGCTCCGTCCGAAGGAGGATGTGCGTGGTGCCGGGGCGCTGCCACAGTCGGAGGCAGGCGACCGCTGGGGCCGCCCCGATCTGGAAGGACTCCGGCAGTGTCATTGAGACACACCAGGGTGGTGCGAGGTTCGGCGCTGATCGCGGGCCTCGCGCTCGCGGGCGGGCTCATTGCGACCGCTCCCGCCGTGGCGGCGGACCGGGCCAGGCTCACCGCGCCCGCCCTCACCGGCCAGTACGACGTCGGCACCACCGACCTCCACCTCGTCGACTCCGCCCGCCCCGATCCGTGGAAACCGGAACGGCGCAGGGAACTCATGGTCACCGTCACCTACCCGGCGGACCGGTTCGCCGACGGCCCGCGGGCGCCGTGGTTCACACCCGGCATGAGCGGCGTCGTCGACCAGGCGCTGGCGGGCGAGGACCTCCTCGATCTGCCGGTCGGCTCCATCGACTGGGCCTCGGCGAAGCGAAGGGCCGAGACCGGGGTCCCCGTGGCGCACGGCGCGCCGAAGCCGGTCACGCTCTTCTCGCCCGGCTTCGGCGGCCCGCGGGAGACGTACACGGCGATCATCGACGATCTGGCCAGCCGCGGCTACGTGGTCGTCTCCCTCTCGCACACCTACGAGAGCGCGGCGGTCGAGTTCCCCGGCGGGCGGCTCGAACTCGCGGTGCCCGGGGGCGAGATCCCCGACTACGAGAAGAAGGCGCTCGACGCCCGGGTCGCCGACAGCCGGTTCGTGCTCGACCAGCTCACGAAGATCACCCGAGGGGAGAACCCGGACGCGGGCGGGCGGCCGCTTCCCCGCGGGCTCGGCCGGTCGCTCGACCTGTCCAGGGCCGGCGCCTACGGGCACTCCTACGGCGGGTTCACCGCGGGCGAGACGATGGTGCACGACCGCCGCATCGACGCCGGGATCAACCTGGACGGCGCGATGGCGACCGCGATCGGCTATCCCCCTGGGAGTCCGTACGTGCCGGGCGAAGTCACCAAACGCGGCCTGGACAGGCCGTTCCTCCTGATGGGCGCCGAGGCCGTGGACGAGAACGGGAAACCGCTTGAGCACACGCACCGGACTCCCGAGTTCGACCGCAGCTGGGCGGACTTCTGGGCGAACCAGCGCGGCTGGAAGCGGGATCTGCTGCTGCGCGGGGGCAGCACGCACATGGCCTACAGCGATCTGCAGGTCATTGTGCCGCAGCTCGGCGCGCACGTGACGCGGGAGAGGCGTGAGGCGGTCATCGGCACCATCGATCCCCGCCGTTCGCTGGCCGCGCAACGGGACTACATCGGCGCGTTCTTCGACCTGCACCTTCGCGGACGGGACCGGCACCTGTTCGACGGCGAATCCCCGCGACACCCGAACATCGACTTCATCGACTGAGAGCCGGGGACGACGTCCCCGCACCACCCGTCCCCGCACCACCCGTCCCCGCGCCACCCGGCCGTGCGCAGCGTGTGGTCGAGCGGCAACTGCGGTGTCACGGCCGTAGCGTGTGGTCGAGCAACGACTGCAGGGTCACGGCGCCGATCAGCAGCCCCTCGTCGTCCATCACCGCCACCAGCGGGCTGCGCGTACGGGCCATCAGCGCCGCCAGTTCCAGCACCGTCGCCTTGGCGTCGGTCACCGGCAGCTCGCGCGGCTGCTCCGGCAGGCATTCCCGTACCGTCTTGCCGCCGAGCTGACGCAGGAACCCGTCCGCGTGGGCCTCGTCCACCACCCGGGCCAGCGCCGGATCGTCCTGGCAGTACGCGGGCACCGCCAGCCGCAACACCTGGGTGCCGGGCAGGATGCTGAGCGGCCGCCCGTCGTCGCCGACCAGGATGAGCCCCGGCAGGTCCTGCTCGGCCAGCAGCTTGGCCGCCTCCAAGGCGGAACTGTCCAGGGTGACCGCCGGGAAATCGACGGCGAGATCGCGTGCGCGCATGTGGCCTCCGTCCTCAAGCGTAGCCAACAACAGCGTGGACGAATGGTGAGGAGAACGGGCCAGTTTGCCGGTCCGTGCGAGGTTCCGGCCCGGAGCGCTGAACGCGCAGGTGGGTTCGGGGCCTGCCGGGGACCGATAGGGTCATAGCGCGCAAAAACGATCAGAAGAGGGCAAACGGAAACGTGCTCCGTTCCCTGATCGGCAGGCTCGCACGACAGGAGAGACGATGACGTATCCCGCGTCCGGCACCGGGCCGGGGTTCCATCCCCCTCAGCCGCACCCCTCCTACGCCCCGGGGCCGCAGTACCAGTATCCATATCCCCAGATGCCGCCGGACCCGGTGCGCCCGCCGCGCAGTGCCTGGCGGGTCGCCCTCGGACTGGCCGTGGCGGGGTTCGGGCTGCTGGCCGTGCTCGGCGGCGGCGCGCTCGTCGCGCACGCCTACTCCAACAGCCAGCAGAACATCCACAACCCAGAATACTCCCGGCAACTGTGGCGCAACGTGCCCGTCGAGACGCTCTTCCCGGCCCGGCTCGGCAGAGAGCACCCCGACAAGGGGTATTCCACGCCGAACGACGAACGCGGCTGGACCAGGGCCGCGATCTCCTCGGACACCTCCTGCCAGAAGGCGCTCTCCGGCGCGCTGGCCCAGGCCGTGGCCAAGCGGGGGTGCGTGGCGGCCCTGCGGGCCACGTACGTGGACGACACCGGAGGGACGGCCGCCACCGTGGCCCTGATCGCCTTCTCCGACCGGAAGGCCGAACGCGCCGACCTGCAGGACATCATCCGCGAGGCGCAGGACAAACCGGACCACGCGGTACGGGCCCTCGCCGCGCCCGGCACCAAGTGGAACGACTCCGCCCGCACGGGCAACAGCGGAGAGACCGTCGGCGACGCGCCCCTGTTCGTGGCGGTCACCACCGGACCGGCGGACGGCCGCAGGCCCGGGCGGCTGCCTGGGTCGTGGGGCAAGAGGGTCTACCACCAGCAGGAGGACCGCGAGGCGTGGGAGCACACCGCGCAAGGGCTCGCCGGCAGCCTGTCCACCAGGATCTACGCCGAGAACCGGAAGGTGGGGCCGTGATGCGCGGCATGGTCTGTGCCGTCGTGATGGCGGGCGGGCTGATCACGGCCACCGCCGCCCCCGCGACCGCCGACGCGCCCCGGGGCTGGGAGCAGCAGGCCATGAAGGTGCCCGCCGCGCAACGGCTCGGCCAGGGCAAGGGCATCACGGTCGCGGTCCTGGACACGGGGGTCGTACGGAACCACCCCGAGTTCAAGGGACGCGTGACGAACGGTCCCGACTTCATCGGCGGCGGTGCCAAGCCCGGGCAGTCGTACTGGGGTGAGCACGGCACCGCCATGGCCTCCAGCGTGCTGCGGGTGGCCCCTCAGGCGAAGGTGCTGTCGGTACGCGTCATCTGGGACAAGCAGGACCCGGCACGCAAGCGCGCGGAGGCGAGGGCCGAGTCCGGTGACCTGACCGCCACCAAGGAGAGCATCAAGGCGAGCACCGCGCTGGCCAAGGGCATCCGGCATGCCGCCGACAAGGGCGCCCAGGTGATCTCCATGTCCCTCGGCAGCGACGAGTGGGGCTTCGGCAGCGGGTACGAGGAGGACACGGCCGCGGCCGTCGACTACGCCCTCGGCAAGGGAGCCGTACTGCTGGCCAGCGCCGGCAACGGGGGATCCACGAACCCGCTGGAGGTGGACGCCAACAACGTCGTGTCCTACCCGGCCGCGTTCCCGGGAGTGATCGCGGTGGCGGCTATGGGGCCGGGCGGGGCGCGGGCCGAGTTCTCGCAGGTGCACACGTACAACACGATCGCCGCTCCCGGTGTGGACATCCACGCCGCCGACAACGGCGGCGGCTACCGCACGGGGGACGGCACGTCCCCGGCCTGCGCGCTCGCGGCGGGCACCGTGGCGCTGATGTTGTCCCGCAACCCCGACCTGACGCCCCGGCAGGTACGCGACATCCTCGTGCGCACCGCCAGGAAGCCGCCGGCCGGGTACGACGTGCTCCTCGGCTTCGGGGCGATCGACGCCGCGGCGGCGGTGCGGGCGGCGGGCGCGGCCAAGGACGCCGAGACCAAGGCGGCCCCGTACAAGGGACCGAAGTACTTCGGCGACGGCCCTGCCGCGCCACCGACCACCCACCCGCCGATCGACATGACGTACGTGATCATCGGGGGTACGGCGGTCGGCGGCGGGCTGCTGTTCCTGGTGGGCGCGGCACTGCTGATGCGCCGCCCACGCGCCCGGCCGTCGCCGGCCGGCCCCGGGCGGCGCTCGTAAGATGATCACGGGCCCGTAAGAGCCGATGTTCTTAAGGACCCCATCAGCGGTGACGGTGTGATCAGGCGGCCTTACCCCCAGCCCACACAGCACCAGTGTCCCCGCCCCTCGGGGCCGCCGGTCTCGTTCTCCCGGAGGAGGCTCTCGCATCAGGATCAGGTGAGGTCGGCCCCGTCCTTGTGCAGACGCTCGCCACCCGCGTCCGTCCACAACCCCGGATCATCCAGGAACTCGCTCGCCGGAGGACCGTCCATCAGAGGGTGCAGCGACCCCGAACCCGGACCCGAGTCGCCGAGATGGACGTCGTCGTGTGACACCTCGACCGCGCCGTTGCGGTACTCGGCGTGGAAGGACGCGGTCCAGTCCTGGTGGTGCAGGAACTTGACGCGGCCATTGGGCGTCCTGGTGACGAGCCAGCAGCCGAACTCCCACGACGCCGCGAACCGGACGAGGTGGCCGCCCTTGGGCGAGGTCAGCAGGACGGAGTGCTGGGGCGAGTCGGAGAAGACCGATCCCATGATGGGGTCACCGCCGCCGTACGGCATGGGGTCGCTGTACCAGAAGCCGTTGCCGTCACCGTCGATGTGCGGCTTGTTCGTCTCCTTGATGTGGGACTCGACGTACACGCCGCCCGCCGTGTAATAGTCGGCCTGCAGGTGCGCCCGGAACATCGTCTGGATCCAGCCGAGTCCGTCCCCGGGCTCGGCGCCGACCTCCGTGCGGTCGATACGGGCCCGCCCCTCGATCTCGGCCGTGGTGACGATCGCCTTGGTGGCGGTCTGCTTGCCGTTGGCGTTGCCGGTGACCTGGAACATCGGCAGGCTGTGATCCTTGGCCGGATCCTGCGCCACCGCCTGCAGTTGTTGCTGTTGAGGGGTCTCTTCCTCTTCGTACGACGTCATGTGCTGCCTCCCGTCGATCGCCGGGTGCTAGACGGCGAGTCGAAGCGTCATGGGACGGCGAGGTCCCTGGGTCAGTGGTGGGGGTACGTGCGAGGGAGGCATTCATCGTCCAGCGGGTTGACGCGCACGTACAGGGTCCTTGGCGGTCCGAGATGGGACATCGGGCGGCGCACCCCTTGCAGCCCGAGATCCTTGGCCGCGCCGGTGATGATCCCGCCCCACAACCGGGACGGGGCTTTCCGCTGTTACTGAGCCAACGCGCCGCGAAACGAAAAGCATCCTGGCGAAGACCGCCCTCGTAGTGGCGGCCACGGTCGCGACCGGTGCCGGCTTAGCCCTGCCCGCCCTGGCCGCCACCAGCACCTCGCACTACACGGTCCAGGCCCAGTTCGACAACAACCCCGGCTCGGGCGCGAGCCGGGTATGGGTCTATTCCGGCTCGAACAACAATGGACGCGTCGAATACCAGTTCTACGACGGAACGACCCGCAGCCTCCAGACCGGCTGGCACACCGCCAGCAGCACTGACCCGGGCCAGGACATCTGGCGAATCCGCGCGTGCATCGACTTCGGCTCGGGCTGGGACTGCGGAGACTGGACCTGAGACCTCACCACCTGACCGGGAGGGGCTCAACCCCGAAGCCCCTCCCGAACCGGTCAGCTGACCGCCAGAGATCAGATTAGGTGGACTCCAGCGCAGCGCCAGCCTCGGCGTCAGTTCCTCCCCGCCATTCTCCGGTCTTTTCGTCCTGGACGAGCCATGGCTGGTGAAGAGTGCCTTCGATCCAACGATGCAGCCACGCGGTGAAACTCAAAGGCTGGGGGAACAGTGACACCTGGAAATTGCCAATCGGGGCGGGGTTGGGATCGATCGCCCACATTCCAGCGCCGGGGTCGCCGCAGTCGACGTAGGAGGTGATTCCGCATCCCCAGTGGCAGACCAACAGCAGCGCCTTGGCTTTCGTCCTCCATGATTCAGGCCAGTCCTGCCGATTATCGCTGAGAACGCTTTGCAGGGATTCCAAACCATAGGCAGGGCCGAAGCCTCCGTCGCCCAGTTCGAGATAGCAGCGGCGCAGCAGGGGCGGCAATGGGTATCCGAGTAACGCCTCACACTCGTTCACCGCTTCAACCGAGGCCGGTATCAATGGCGGCAGCGGCGCGAACCGGTCAGCGGCTTGCGCGGCACGGTATTGAGGAGTGCCTCGCCAGTACAACCGCTGAAGCCGACCGTCAGGGGCGTACGTGAAAGCTCCGCCTTCTTCGGTGTCGACGTCGACGCCGGGTAACCCGACTCTCTCATCCAGGTAGTCACCCGCCTCCACCCGTGCGCGCACAGCCTTAAACACCAAATCGTCGTTGGTCACCTGGCAATGATGCCGCAGTGGACCCAACCCACCGAACAGGGCAGAGCCTGCGCCCCAGGCACAGCTCCCAGGCGCTCGGCAAGCGGCGTGGACATGGTGAGCGGCGTTCAGGGGTAACGGGTGGGGGAGTTGGGCCCACCTGGCTGTTTAGGGGAGTTCGGCGAAGCGTTCTACCTGTTCTGTGCTGCCGGAGACCAGGATGATGTCGCCGTAGGAGAGTTCTGTGTCGGCTGTGGCGTAGGTGAAGTCTTCGCCCGGAGGTTTTACGGCCACAATTGTTACTCCGTATTTGCGGCGTAGGTTGGACCGGCCCAGGGGGACGCCTACGTACTCCTTCGGAGGGCTGGTTTTGGCCAGGGCGAAGTTTTCGTCCACCTGCATGTAGTCGAGCATGCGGCCGCTGACCAGGTGGGCCACGCGTTCGCCCATGTCGTGTTCGGGGAAGACGACGTGGTGGGCGCCGATGCGGCTCAGGATGCGGCCGTGCTGGGTGCTGATGGCCTTGGCCCAGATGTCGTTGATCTCCAGCTCGACCAGCAGCGACGTGGTCAGGATGCTGGCCTCGATGTCGCTGCCGACGGCCACGACCGCCTGGTAGAAGTCGGGTACGCCGAGCTGGCGCAGCGCCTCCATGTCGGTGGCGTCGGCGGTCGCGATCTGGGTGATGTGGCCCGCCAGGCTCTGGGTGATCTTGGGCCGGTGGTCGATGGCCAGGACCTCCGTGCCGCGCCGGGTGAGTTCCATCGCCAGCGATGAGCCGAACCTGCCCATGCCGATGACGACCACCGGGTCGCCTTTGTACTCAGCCAACGATGACTCGCTCCTCGGGTAGCTCGTAGTGGCGGGCGCGCCTGTTGAGGGCCAGGGCCGAACCCAGGGTGAGAGGGCCGATCCGGCCGATGAACATCAGCGCGACCAGCAGCAGGTGGCCCGCCACGCCGAGGTTCGCGGTGATGCCGGTGCTGAGGCCCGCTGTGCCGAACGCCGCGATCACCTCGAACAGCACCTGATCCAGACTGTACGGGGTCATGGCGAGCATCAGATACGTGGCGACCCCCACGATCACGACCCCCAGCGCCGTGATCGTCACCGCCTGGCGCTGCGCGGTCTCCGGCAGGCTGCGGTGGCCGATGTTCACCCGGTTCTCCCCGCGCAGCTCGGCCCAGATGACGAAGGCCAGCAGCCCGATCGTGGTCACCTTGATGCCGCCCGCCGTGCTCGCGCTGCCGCCGCCGATGAACATCAGCAGATCGGTGGTCAGCCAGCTCGACGGGTACATCTGGGAGATGTCGAGGGTGTTGAATCCGGCCGAGCGCGGCATCACGGCGGCGAAGAAGGCCGCCAGCAGCTTGCCGGAGTCGTCCAGCGGCCCGAGCGTCTTGGGGTTGCGCCACTCGACCACCAGGAACGCCAGGGTGCCGAGCACCAGCAGGATCGCGGTCACGCTCACCGTGATCTTCGTCAGGATGGTCCACCTGCGCGGGGTACGCCAGGAGCGGGCCAGCTCGAACACCACGGGGAAGCCCAGCCCGCTCACGATGCTGGCGATGGCGACGGTCAGGCAGATCCACCCGTCGGTCACGAACCGCATGAGGCTGTCGGGCCAGAGCGCGAACCCGGCGTCGTTGAAGGCGCTGATCGCGTGGAAGACGCCCAGGTAGATCGCGCGGCCGAACGGCTCGTCGTACCCGATCATGAAACGCCCGGTGAGCACGGTGGCCGCGATGACCTCGCACACCAGGCTGAAGATGACCACTTTGCGGATGACGTGACGGATGTCGCTCATGCTGAGCGTCTTGGTCTCCGCCTGCGCCAGGATCCTGGCCCGCAGACCTAAGCGGCCGGACACGAGCAGGGTGAACACGGTCGCCATCGTCATGATCCCCAGGCCGCCCACCTGGACCAGCCCGGCGATCACCACCTCGCCGAACACCGACCAGTGCGCCTCGGTGTCGACGAGGGCCAGCCCCGTCACGCACACGGCGGAGGTCGCGGTGAACAGCGCCGCCACCCAGCCCGCCGACTCGCCCGTCGTGGTGGCGATCGGCAGTGACAGCAGGGCCGTGCCGATCGCGGCCGCCAGGCCGAACCCGAACACCACAACCTGGGCAGGATGCTGCAAACGGGTGGTGAACGGCGTCAGCACGCCCATGATCGCGCCACACCCCTAGAACAACAGCCACAACGACGGCTGCGCATCGCGAACGCCTCCCCCGAGCAAGCCGGCCGCAGTCCTTCTGCCGACCAGACTTCCCGGCGCAACGCGCACTACCGTAACAGGCCCCGCGAGCGCCGGGCGCACTACCGTAACAGGCCGGGCGAGCGCCAGCTCACCTGCGGCTCCTTGACGGGATGAGTACGCGTCCTTGACGGGTGGGGCGGGTGATTTCTACTTGAGCGGGTCGTGGCCCCAGTTCATGAGCGAGTACCGCCATCGGGTCTCGCGCACGTCACCGGAAGGACGTTGCGCCAGGTGGCGATGGATGTAGCCGATCACCTTGCTCATGTGGTCGTAGTCGCCGTCCGATCGGTCCGACTTCTTCCCGCGCAGCAGCGCGACGATCTTCCGGCCGGACTCGTGGCCCACCGACTCACCGCCGTCCTTCGCGGAACCGCCGTCCTTAGAAGAAGAGCCGTCTTTAGAAGAAGAGCCGTCCTTGGAAGCGCCGACGGACTTGGACTCGTCGGTGGTGAGCCAGTGCTCCAGCTCCTTCGCGGTCATGTTCACGGCCTTGCCGAACTCGTCCGCGACCGCCTTCCTGTCCTCGCTCATCTACGGCCCTTACGCAGCGCCGACGCCTTGTGCACGGCCTTCTTGCCGCTCTTCTCGCTGCGCACCACGTACTGCGGATTCTCGGGTGAGGCCGCCACGGTACGGCCGGCCTCCTGCTGACGCTTGGTGATCTTCTTCTCGACCTTGCCCTTGGCGGTGGAGCCGTGGCTGCTCCAGGCGACCTCGTCACCAGGGGACGGCTCTTTCTTCTTCTTCGCAGCAGCACACATGCGAGCCCGGCTACCCGCCGCCGGCGACCCCAGCCGGGGCCTGGCCGATTCTTTGCCGCGGGCGGCCGGAGATGTGGCAGGCTGATCGACATGCCCGATGAACTCCCCCTGAGCGTCGAAGGGCTGGTCGCCGCGGAACAGGCCGGCCGGCGCTTCACGTACCTGTGCTTCTGGGGTCACCGGCCCGCGCGCGACGGGAGCGTGGGCCAGGGCTGCCTGAGCCAGTGGTGGCCGGTCCGGTTCGGCGAGGACGGGCACACGTTCGCCTCGGCCGAGCACTACATGATGGCGCACAAGGCGTGGCTGTTCGGGGACGAGAAGTGCGCGGGCGAGATCCTCGCGGCCGAGCACCCGGGCGAGGCCAAGAAGCTGGGCCGCACCGTACGCGGCTTCGACCAGGCGACGTGGGAGGCGAGCCGGTTCGACATCGTCGTACGCGGCAACGCGGCCAAGTTCGGGCAGCATCCCGAGCTCGCGGGCTTCCTGCTCGGCACCGCCGGGCGCGTCCTGGTGGAGGCGAGCCCCGTGGACCCGGTGTGGGGCATCGGGCTGGCCGCCGGCGACGAGCACGCCACCGCACCCGCCCGCTGGAAGGGCCTCAACCTGCTCGGCTTCGCCCTGATGGCCGCCCGAGACCTCCTCGGCAAGGACCCCGGTCTCGGTCAGGAGGGGAAGCGCAGGTAGCCCGGCGGTACGCGGTCCACCAGCCACACCCCGTTCTCGCTGCGCAGGAACACGTGCCCATCGGCGTGCATCGCCCCGGCCGCCACCACCAGCACGACCGGCACCCCCCGCCGCGCCCCCACCCGCGTGGCCGTCTGCCGGTCAGGCGACAGGTGCACGTGGTGCCGGTTCATCGGCCGCAGCCCCTCATCCTTGATCGCCGCCACGAACCGCCCCACCGTGCCGTGGTAGAGCGCGTCGGGCGGCTCCATGACGGGCAGCCCGAGATCCACCGGCACCGTGTGCCCCTGGCTGGCCCTGATTCGCCCGCCCTCGATCACGAACCGCCGCTTGTCGTTGACCTCGACGACCTCCCGCAGCTCGGCCGCCGTGATCGGGAAGCCGTGCGCGGCGGCGGCCCGCAGCAACTCCCCGACGTCCGCCCAGCCGGCCTCGTCGAGGGTGAGCCCGATGCGCTGCGGGTCGTGGCGCAGGTGCCGGGCGAGATATTTGGAAATGCGGATCATCCGCCGTTCGTTCATCACCCGCCATGTTGCCGCCTCCCGGCTCCCCGGCGCGAGCCGATTATTACTTTCGACAGGGGTACGCCCTGACGATCGGCGGATGAGCCACCCGGCCCGTGATTGCCAGGCTCGGGGCCCATGAACGCCTTCTTCCCCGGACGGTGGCTCGGCGGGCTGACGCTCGTGCTGGGCCCGGTGGTGATGTTCGCCGGATACCTGCTGCGGTACCTGAGCACGATCACCGTCCTCACCCCCGAACAGCAGGCATGGGCGGAAACCCGGCCGTTCGCCGCCTACGGCCAGTTCGTCGCCTACACCTCCGACCCCGAACTGCTCACCCTCTCCTACGGCGTCTTCGCCCTGGGCGCGCTGCTGCTCTTCCCCGCCTTCATCGCCGCGGCGCAGCTGATCGGCGGCCGGCTCGCGTACTGGGGCGCCGCCCTTCTGGTCACCGGCCTCTTCGCCCGCCTGTACTTCGCCGGCGTGGACCAGACCGCCTTCCAGATCACCGAGGTCATCGGCCTGGAGCAGGCCACGAAGGCCGTCATGACGGAGTACGTCGACATCTCCTATGGGCCGTGGCGCGTGCCGGTCTGGGCCTCCGTCGGGCAGTTCCCCGGCTCGGTGCTGCTGGCCGTCGCCGCCTGGCGCTCCGGCCTGTTCGGCACCGCCCGCGCCGCGATGGTGCTCATCGCGGGCGGCACCTGGATGGGCGTGCTGAAGAGCGCCCTGCTCCCGCACGTGCTGATCACCGCCCTGCTCTGCGTGGCGCTGGTCCCGCTGGGCCTGCGCGTGCTGCGCGACCGCCCGCCGGTCCTCACCGGGCGGCCCAAGGCGCTGAGCTGGTGAACGCTTGGCGCGGCCTTGGGACCCGGCTGGGGCGGCCCGGGTAAGGGCCGGGACATGGACAGCCTGGTCACCACGCCCGTCGCGGGCCCGCCGCCGCCCCGCGAGATCGACGTCGAGACGCTTCGCCTGCGGCTGGAGGAGGCGGTGGCGGGCGAGGTGCGCTTCGACGCCGGCAGCCGCGCCGCCTACGCCACGGACGCCTCCAATTACCGGCAGGTCCCGATCGGCGTGGTGGTGCCGCGCGACCTCGACGCCGGAGTGGCGGCGGTGGCGGTGTGCCGGGCCAGGGACGTGCCCGTCCTGTCGCGGGGCGGCGGCACCAGCCTGGCCGGTCAGTGCTGCAACGCGGCCGTGGTGATCGACTGGTCCAAGCACTGCGGGCGGGTCGAGTCCGTGGACGTGGCGCGGCGGCGGGTCACGGTGCAGGCCGGAGCGGTGCTGGACGCGGTGGACCACGTGCTGGCGCGCGACGGGCTGATGATCGGCCCCAAGCCGTCCAGCCACGCGGCCTGCACCATCGGCGGCATGATCGGCAACGACTCGTGCGGGGCCTCCGCGCAGGCGTACGGGAAGATGGCCGACTCCGTGCTGCGGCTGGAGATCCTCACCTACGACGGCGTGCGCGCGTGGGTGGGGCCGACCGGCGCGGCCGAGTACGCCCGCATCCAGGCCGAGGGCGGGCGGCTCGCCGAGATCTACCGGCAGCTGCGCGACCTGCGCGACGACACCATGGAGCTGGTACGCACCCGCTTCCCCCGGCTGGAACGGCGCGTGTCCGGCTACAACCTCGACCAGCTCCTGCCCGAGAACGGCTTCAACCTGGCCCGCGCGCTCGTCGGCAGCGAGGGCACGCTCGTCACCGTGCTGCGCGCCGAGCTGGCCGTGGTGCCGCGACCGGCCGCCAGGTCGCTGGCGGTGCTCGGGTTCGAGGACATCTTCACGGCCGCCGACGCCGTCCCCGCCGTGGCCGCGCACCGGCCGCTGGCGCTGGAGGCCATGGACGAGACGATGTACCGGCTGGCCCGTGCCGAACGCCCCGGCGATCCGGCGCTGCGCGACCTGCCCCCGGGGGCGGGGTGGCTGCTGGTGCAGTTCGGCGGCGACACGGCCGGGCAGGCGCGCGAGCGGGCCGAGGCCATGATGCGCGACGTGGGGCGCGGCGACCGGGCGGCCGGCTCGGCGGTGCCGACGCACGCGTTCCTGGGCGATCCGGCCAGGGAGGACGAGCTGTGGCGGCTGCGCGAGTCGGGGCTGGGCGTGGAGGCCTACCCGCCGACGGGGCGGCAGACGTACGAAGGCTGGTCGGACGCGGCCGTACCGCCCGAGCGGCTGGGCGCGTACCTGCGTGACTACGACCGGCTGCGGCGCCGCCACGGCTACCAGAACTCGGCCCTCTACGGCCACTTCGGGCAGGGCTGCGTGCACGGCCGGCTCCCGCTCGACCTGCACACCGACGACGGTATCGCCACCTACAGGCGGTTCGCGCGGGAGTGCGCCGACCTGGTCGCCGCCTACGGCGGGTCGTTGTCCGGCGAGCACGGCGACGGGCAGGCGCTGGCCGAGCTGCTGCCGCGGATGTTCGGTCGGGAGGTGGTCGAGGCGTTCGGCGAGCTCAAGGCCATCCTCGACCCCCGCGACCGGATGAACCCCGGCAAGGTCGTCCACCCGCACCGCCTGGACCAGAACCTGCTCCAGCGGCACTTCTACCCGCTGGAGCCCCGGGAGACGTTCTTCGGCTACCCGAACGACCACGGCCGCTTCGGCCACGCCGCCACCCGCTGCGTCGGGACGGGGAAGTGCCGCAAGCACACGTTCGAGGGCGGCGTGATGTGCCCCAGCTACCGGGTCACCCGCGAGGAGGAGCACTCGACGCGGGGCAGGGCCAGGCTGCTGGAGGAGATGGTACGCGGCGAGGTGATCACCGACGGCTGGCGTTCCACCGCCGTGCGCGACGCGCTCGACCTGTGCCTGGCGTGCAAGGGCTGCCGGGCGGAGTGCCCGGTGAACGTGGACATGGCGACGTACAAGGCCGAGTTCCTCGCCCACCACTACCGGCACCGGCTCCGGCCGGCCGCGCACTACTCGATGGGCTGGCTGCCGCTGTGGGCGGCGCTCGCCTCGGCCGCTCCCGGCACGGTGAACACGATCACGCATCTGCCGCTGCTGTCGCGGCTGGTCAAGGCCGCCGCGGGGGTCGCGGGGCGGCGGGAGTTGCCGAGGTTCGCGGGGGAGCGGTTCACCGACTGGTTCAGGCGGCGCGGCCCCGTACGGCCCGGGACGCGCGGGCGGGTGGTGTTGTGGGCCGACACGTTCACCAACAACTTCGACCCGCGGGTCGGGCGGGCGGCGGTCGGCGTGCTGGAGGCGGCCGGGTTCGAGGTGCGGGTGCCGCCGGTGACGCTGTGCTGCGGGCTCACGTGGATCTCCACGGGGCAGCTCGGCGTCGCCCGGCGGGTGCTGGCACGCAGCGTACGGGCGCTGCTGCCGTGGGCCGAGTCGGGGGTGCCGGTGGTGGGCCTGGAACCGAGCTGCACCGCCGTGTTCCGCTCGGACGGGCCCGAACTGATCAACACGGCGCAGGCGCGGCTGGTGTCCGAGCGCACGCTCACGCTGGCCGAACTGCTGGAGGAGCGCGCCCCCGACTGGCGCCCCGCCGCGTCCGGCGGGTCGGCGCTGGCGCAGGTGCACTGCCATCAGAGCGCCATCATGGGGTACGACGCCGACCGGGCCGTGCTGGAGCGGTTCGGGATCCGTACGCGGGTGCTCGACTCCGGGTGCTGCGGGCAGGCCGGGAACTTCGGGTTCGAGCGGGAGCACTACGACGTGTCGGTGGCGTGCGCGGAGGAGGGGCTGTTCCCCGCGCTGCGGTCGGCGGACCCGCACGAGACGGTCCTGGCCGACGGCTTCTCCTGCCGCACCCAGATCGCCGCTTCTCACACCGGCCACAAGGGGCGCCACCTCGCCGAGCTGCTCGCCGAGCAACTGCGCTCTTGACGAGCCCGGCAAGGTCACCGACACTTTTCGACCTGAGCCGAACCAGCTCTCGGGCCGAAATGTTAACGCTATCATCCCCGGCGCGAATGCCCTCGGACACCCAGCGGCGAAGGGGCCAGTGCGATGTCAGAGATCATGCCCAGGCGTGAGGTGCTTCGGCTGGCGGTGCTGGCGGCCGCCACCCCGTCCGCGCTCGCGCTGATGCCCCACGCGGCAGCGGCCCGGACGGCGGGCCCCGCATCGCGGAAGGACCTTCCGGTGCCCGGCGGCTGGATCGTGCGGCCGTTCGCCAACAGCCAGGTCACGCTGGGCCCGAGCCTGTTCACCGCCAACCGGGACCGGATCCTGACCTTCCTGCGGGCCTATCCGGCCGACCGCATGCTGGCCAATTTCCGGGCCAACGCCGGCCTGGACACCCTGGGCGCCCAGCCGCCCGGCGGCTGGGACGACGCGACCGGGAACCTGCGCGGCCACTACAGCGGGCACTTCCTCAGCGCACTCGCCCTGGCCTACGCGGGCTCCGGCGACGCCTTCTTCAAGGACAAGGCCGACTATATGGTCCACGCGCTGGGCCAGTGCCAGGACGCGCTGGCCGCGCGGGTGGGGGAGCCGGGCGGGCCGAGCCACCCCGGATTCCTGGCCGCCTACCCCGAGACGCAGTTCATCCAGCTGGAGCAGTACGTCACCTATCCCACGATCTGGGCGCCGTACTACACCTGCCACATGATCATGAGAGGGTTACTCGACGCCTACGAGCACGCCGGCAACGAGCAGGCGCTCCAGATCGTGCTGAAGATGGGCGACTGGGTCCACAGCAGGCTGGGCCACCTTCCGCGAGCCCAGCTCGACCGCATGTGGGGCATCTACATCGCCGGTGAGTACAACGGCATGAACACCGTGATGGCCGACCTCTACGCCCTCAGCGGCAAGACGGAGTACCTCGCCACCGCCAAGTGCTTCGACAACACCGCCCTCCTCGCGGCCACCGTCGGCAACCAGGACACGCTCAACCGCAAGCACGCCAACCAGCACATCCCCCAGTTCATCGGCTACCTGTCCGTCTTCGAGCAGACCCGGGAACGCGACTACTTCACCGCGGCCGTGAACTTCTGGGACATGGTGGTCCCGCACCGGATCTTCACCGACGGCGGCCTGGCCGGCCCGGCCGACAACGGCGAGTTGTTCGGCGCGCGCGGCGTCATCGTCGGCACCCTGGGCACCAACAACGCCGAGACTTGCTGCAACTACAACATGCTCAAGCTGAGCCGCGCCCTGTTCTGCCACACCGCCGACCCGAAGTACATGCAGTACTACGAGCGGGCGCTCTACGGCCAGATCCTCGCATCCCGCCGCAACACCGCCGGCACCACCAATCCGCTGCTGACCTACTTCATCCCGATGCGACCGGGCGCGTCGCGCAGTTACGGCAACCTCGGCACCTGCTGCGGCGGCACCGGACTGGAGAGCCACACCAAGTTCCAGGACACGATCTACTTCCGCTCCGCCGACGACTCGACCCTCTACGTGAACCTCTACCTGGCCTCGCAGCTCAACTGGGCGGAGCGGGGCTTCGTGATCGAGCAGGCCACGAACTATCCCGCCGACCCGGCGGGGGTGACGACACTGACGATCACGGGCGACGGCCGGCTGGTGGTGAAGCTGCGGGTGCCGTACTGGGTGGAGAAGGGCTTCAAGGCGCTGGTCAACGGGACAGACCAGCAGCTCGACGCCAGGCCCGGCGAGTACGTCACGCTCGACCGGCAGTGGCGCAGCGGCGACACCATCAGGATCACGATGCCCTTCTCGCTGCGGATCGAACGGGCGCTGGACGTCCCGACCACCCAGAGCATCGCGTACGGGCCGGTGCCGATGGTCTTCAAGAGCAACCAGACCACCTTCCGCCAGTTCTCCTTCTACCGGGACTTCACCCTGTCCGGCGACCTCGCGCGCGCCGTCACCGCCACCGGCCCGATGAGCTTCACGGCGGGCGGCCTGCCGCTGGTTCCCCTCTACATCAACAACACCGACCGCTACCACGCCTACTTCCGGCGCGTCGAGCCGACCATCGTCTTCGGCAGGATCGACTCCGGCGTGCCCAACCGCGCGCGGGCGGACGCGGTGACGTTCCTCGACGCCGTCTGGCGGAACGCGCCCTTCGCGAACCAGGACCGGTTCGTGTCCACCGTGACCAGCGTCGCGGGGGAGTGGGTGACGGCCGGCCTCATGACCTCCGCCCAGAGGGACACGGTGGTCTCCACGGCCATCCGGGCCAGGCTTCCCAGCCGGTAGGCGACGGGACGCCGCGTCGATCAGACTCGCAGGACGGTGACCTGGCGGCCAGAGGGTGTGGTGGCCTGCTCGAATGCGCCTCGGTCCTGCCAGGCCGGGGCTTCGGGGCGGCGGTCGAAGATGACCAGGACACCGGTGGGCAGGGTGAGGCGGTCGAGGTATTGGTCGAGCTGGGTCAGGCCCTCGGGGGTCGGGTCCTTCTCTTTTGCTCGCCACACTTTGAGTTCCATGGCGTCGCGTTGCATCAGCTTTTTGCCGTCGGGGCCGTTGTAGGGCCAGCGGACGAGCACGTCGAGGCGCTTGGTGCCGGCGGCGTATTCGCGGTCGAGGTAGCCGCCGCCGTTGACCAGGCGGTGCAGGTAGGCCATGAGGATGATCTGGCAGGCTGCTTCGTGGTAGCCCTCCTGCTGGATGAGGACCTCGCCGTGTTCGCGCCAGAAGCCGACGAACTCCCGCAGCAGGCGGGGCAGGTCGAAGCGGCCGTCGGGGAGGACGAAGCTGTGCGGGTCGGCGTGGATGTTCTGTTCGGTCAGGTCGCCGAGCACGCGCAGGATGACTTCGCGGTAGATCGGGTTGGCCACCTGTGGTGGGGGTTTCTGGCTGATCAGGCCCAGGTCGCGGGCGTAGGACAGGTCGTCGGAGTTGCCGCGGTCGGTGTAGAGGCCGCCGGCCACGATCGGTTCCATGACCCGCTTGATCCGGGGTTCGTGCAGCCGGGCCGCGAGGGCGTCCAGGTGCATGGCTCGTGCCCGGATCAGCCGCTCCTTGGCTTCTTCCACCTGCCCGACGCCGATCGTCTCGGTCACCCCCATCTTGACGGTGATCTCATGGGCGACGGCGTTGACCAGCCAGGGCTGTCCCTGGGTCAGCTCGAAGACCTGGTCCACCGCGTCCTTGGTGAACTCCTGGCCGGTCGCCTGGGTGTGCTGGTCGTAGAGGTCGGCGATCTCGTCGGTGGTGAAGTCGCCCAGGCGCAGCGAGGCAGCGACGATGTTGAACGGGCTGACCGCGTTGTGCCGGTCGGGTACGCCGCCGGAGGCGACCTTGTAGTCACGCAGGTCGCGCAGCCCGCACAGCACCACTGAGGCGGGGAACGAATAGCCATCCGGCCGTATGTTGTGACCGTCGCGAAGCTGGCTGAGGATGCTGACCAGGCTGTTGCCCTGGAGGGCGTCGATTTCGTCGAGGAACAGCACCACCCGGCGTGGGCAGCGGCTGGACCACGCGCTTAGCGCCTCACCGAACTGGGTGCCCACCGGGTTCTGCGGCCAGGAGCCCGGCGGCAGCAGTTCCTCCGGCCATCCAGACAGGTCGGCGGCTCTGCGGAGGGACCTTAGCAGGATCGTCTCCGCGGCGCCGATGTCGTCGCCGGCTGTCTTGGCGCGCTCGCAGGAGAACGCCAGAGCGGCGGTGTCGCCCTCGGCGGTCAGCTCGGATGCCAGGATACGCAGCATGGTCGTCTTGCCGGTCTGCCGCGGGGCGTGCAGGACGAAGTAGCGGTCCATCTCGATGAGGGTCCGCGCCTCGGGAAGTCGTGGCGTAGGGGGCAGCATGTAGTGGAGCCGCGGATCGCAGGGTCCAGTGGTATTGAAATACCTTGCTCGGGGTGGCGGCATGATTACATTCTGCCACCACCTTGCTCTGGGTGCCTGCGAAATGGAGTTCGAGTTTCTCCGGGAGGACGGTTTGCCGCCCGTTGAGGCTAAAGTCCATCAAAGCTCAGGGACAACCGCCGCGCGAGGCCCGTGTTCCTGCGGTGCCCCAGCCGATGCACCGCCAGTTCGAGGGCCTCCCGCTGCCCCACCAGCACCACCCACGCCTTGGCCCGCGTCACCAGCGTGTACAGCAGCTTGCGGCGCAGCATGATCCCGCCAGACTCGGCCACGATCGGCGCCACCACGAACGGGTACTCGCTGCCCTGCGACCGGTGCACGCTGATCGCGTACGCGTGGGTCAGGTCGTCCAGCTCGTCGAACCCGTACCGCACGCTCTCCCCGTCGTCGGTGCGGATCTCCACCACCCGCTCCTCCCGGACCACCTCTGTCACCGTCCCCGTCTCCCCGTTGAAGACCCCTTTGTCGTAGTTGTTGCGGATCGGCATCACCCGGTCGCCCACCCGGAACACCGTGGCCCCCGACCAGTGCTCGGCCTTGTCGTCGGCGGCCGGGTTGAGCTGGTCCTGGATCAGCCGCCCGAGGGCGGTGGCGCCCGTCTCGCCCTTGCGCATCGGGCACAGCACCTGGACCTGCCCCGGCTCGACGTTCTGCTTGCGCGGGATGGCCACCATCGCCAGGTGCGCCACCCGCCGGGCCACCTGCTCGGGATCGTCGAGCTCCTCGAACCAGAACCCGCCGCCGCCCGGCCGCGCGGGCAGCCGCCCGGCGCGGATGCGGTGGGCGGCGTCGATGATGCCGCTGCCGCCCGCCTGCCGGAAGACGTGGGTGAGCTGGACGCGCGGCAGCGCCTCGACCCGCAGCAGGTCGGCCAGCACGTCGCCGGCGCCGATGCTGGGCAGCTGGTCGCTGTCGCCGATGAGGAGCAGGTGGCTGCCGGGCCGCACGACCGAGGTGAGCCTCGTGGCCAGGTGCAGGTCGAGCATGGACGCCTCGTCCACGACGATCAGGTCGGCCTGCGAGGGCCGCTCGTCGAACAGCGTCTCCGGGTCGGGGTCGGGCTGCTGGGCGAGCATGCGGTGCACGGTCATCGCGGGCAGCCCGGTCAGCTCCGACAGCCGTTTGGCGGCCTTGCCCGTGGGCGCCGTGAGTGTCACCGCGCCGCCCGCCGCGCGTACGGTGGTCGCGATGGCCTTGACCGTGTGGCTCTTGCCGCAGCCCGGGCCGCCGGTGATGACCGAGACGGTGCTGGTCAGGGCCATGGTGACGGCGGCGCGCTGATCCTCGTGCAGGCCGGGGTCCTCCTGGTAGGTGCGCAGCGGCAGCGTCGAGCGGGCCCGCATGAGCGCCGTGAGCTGGGCGGTGAGCGCCACCTCGCGGCTGTGCACGTGTTTCGGGTACGCCACCACCTGCCCCGCCTGGTCGGGCGCCGTCTCCACGACCAGCCGCCGCTCCGCCGCCAGCGCGTCGACCATCGGCCGCACCAGGTCCTGGTCCTGCTCGATCAGCTCGGCCGCCTCCCTGACCAGCGTGGACACCGGCAGGTAGCAGTGCCCGTCGCGGCTGCCCGCCGCCTCCAGCCGGTCGAGCAGCGCCGCCTTGACCCGCTGCGGGCTGCGCTCCGGCACCCCCGACTGCAGGGCGATCCGGTCGGCGATGCGGAACGCGATGCCCCTGACCCGCCCGATCAGCCGGTAGGGGTCGGTGGCCAGCACCTCGTCGGCGTCCTGGCCGAACACCTGGTAGATCTTGGCGGCCAGCAGCGGGCTCACCCCGAGCCCCTGCAACGTCACCATCAGCGCGGCGATGGCCTTCTGCTCCTGCCACGCCGTGACGATCTGCGCCTGCCGCAGCGGGCCGATGTTGACGACCTCGGTGAGCCGCTCGGGCTCGCCGTCGATGACCTTGAGCGTGGCCTCGCCGAAGTGGTCCACGATCGCGTATGCCAGCCGCGGCCCGATCCCCCTGATCAGGCCCGACCCCAGGTAGATGCGGATGGCCCGGACCGACGACGGCGTCACCCGATCGCACCCGCCGACCGCGAACCGCCGGCCGTGACGCGCGTGCCTGCTCCACTCGCCGACCAGCCGCAGCGTCTCGCCCGGCTGCACCCCGGCCAGCGCCCGCCCGGTGGCCACGAAGTCGGGCACGCCGTCGGCGCTCATGCGCGCGACGGTGTATTCGTCCTCCCGGACGTAGACGAGCTGCTCGACGGACGCCTCCACAGGAGAGATCCAACCATCCGCCACCGACAATCAGGCCACCGGTAATCAGGTCACCGAGGCGGTCAGGAGATCTCCTCCTCCAGGAGCCGCAGGCATTCGCGGGCGAGCTGCAGTTCCTCGCGCACCTGCACCACCAGCACGGGCACGGCCGCGCCGTCCGCGCTGACCGGCCCGTCGTCGTGCAGTTCACCCCTGGCCGGCGGCAGCACCCCGAGCAGCCCGAGCCGCCCGCACACGGCCTCACGCACCTCGGGCTGGTCCCAGCCGATCTCCCCGGTGAACACCAGCGCGTCGATCCGCTCAAGTGAGGTGGCCGCGGCGGCGATCTCCCTGCTCACCCGGTGCGCGAACACCGCCAGCGCCAGCCCGGCGGCGGCGTCGCCGTCCCGCTCGGCCGCCACCAGGTCCCGCGTGTCACCCGACCTGCCGCCGGACAGCCCCAGCAGCCCCGAACGCCGCTCCAGCCCCTCGGTCAGCTCCTCCACCGACAGATGCCCCTGCGACAGCAGCCACATCAGCATCCCGGGATCCACGCTGCCCGAGCGTTTGCTCATGGGCAGCCCGTCCAGCGGCGTGAAGCCCATCGAGGTGTCCAGGCTGCGCCCGCCCGACACCGCCGCCACCGAGCAGCCGCCGCCCAGGTGCGTCAGCACGAGGTCCAGCTCGGCCACCGGACGGCCGAGCAGGTCGGAGGCCCGGTCGGAGGCCCAGGCGTAGGACAGGCCGTGGAAGCCGTAGCGGCGCAGGCCGTACCGGTCGCGCCAGTCCGCCGGCAGGGCGTACACGGCGGCCTCGTCCGGCAGGCCGGCGTGGAAGGCGGTGTCGGGGCAGAGCACGTGCGGCACGGCGGGCAGTTCCTCGCGGGCCGCCTCCAGCAGGGCCAGCGCCGGCGGCAGGTGCAGCGGCGCCAGGCTGGTGAGGTCCCGCAGCGCCGCGGCCGTCTCGTCGTCGGCGACCGTGGGCGCGCGCACCACGTCACCGCCGTGCACCAGCCGGTGCGCCACCGCCCTGATGTCGCGGTCGAAGTGGCCGCCGAGGAAGCCCGACAGCTCCTGCCGGGCCGACCCGGGGTCGATCGCGCGCTCGGCGTGCGCGCTGTCCAGCACGCTGCCCCCCTGTACGAGGTCCAGGCGCAGGCTGGACGACCCGGCGTTGACGGTGAGTATCGCTGCCTGCTCCTCCGTGACCTGGCTCATGCCCGCCCGGCTACCCGCACAGACCCCCCATGAACGTTTACCGCCCCGCGAGGTTGTCCCTTCTGGAGCTCGGGTAGTCGGGCCCCATGGAAATCACCCTGCAGGTCAACGGCGTGCCGCGCACGGTGGACGTGGACTCGCGCATGTCGCTGCTCGACCTTCTCCGCGAACGGCTGGGGCTCATCGGCGCCAAGAAGGGATGCGATCACGGCCAGTGCGGCGCCTGCACGGTGCTGATCGACGGCCGGCGGGCCAACTCCTGCCTGGCGCTGGCGGTGGCGGTGGACGGCTCGGAGGTGACCACCGTCGAAGGGCTCGCCACGGGCGAGGACCTGCATCCGCTGCAGAGCGCGTTCATGGAGCACGACGCCTTCCAGTGCGGCTACTGCACGCCGGGGCAGCTCTGCTCGGCGGCGGGGATGCTGGGGGAGCCGGGCCCGAGCGCCGTCACCGAGGACATCCTCGTCGATCCCGACCTGACGCCCGAGGAGATCGCCGAGCGGATGAGCGGCAACCTGTGCCGCTGCGGCGCGTACGTCAACATCGTCAGCGCCATCGGCGAGGTGGCCCCGTGAAACCCTTCGAGTACGCCAGAGCCGCCGGTACCGCCGAGGCGGTGCGCGACTTCGCGCCCGGCACCATGTACCTGGGCGGCGGCACCAACCTCGTGGACCTCATGCGGCTGGGCGTGGCCGAGCCCGAGCGGCTGGTGGACGTCAGCCGCCTGCCGCTGGACGCCATCGAGGAGACGGGCGACCGCGTCCGCGTCGGCGCGACCGTGCGCAACACCGACCTGGCCGCCGACCCCCTCATCAGGGCCCGCTACCCCATGCTGGCGCGGGCGGTGCTGACCGGCGCGTCCGGCCAGGTCCGCAACGTCGCCACGGTCGCGGGCAACCTGCTGCAACGCACCCGCTGCGCCTACTTCCAGGACATCACCAGGCCGTGCAACAAGCGCCGCCCCGGCTCCGGCTGCCCCGCGATCGAGGGCGACCACGCCGGGCTGGCCATCCTCGGCGCCTCCGACGCCTGCGTGGCCACCCACCCCTCCGACATGGCGGTCGCGCTGGCCGCCCTGGACGCCCAGGTGCACGTCACCGGGCCGGGCGGCGACCGCATCATCCCCATGCCGGGGCTGCACCGCCTGCCGGGCGAGGAGCCGGAGCGCGACACCGTACTGGAGCCCGGCGACCTGATCACGGCCGTGGAGCTGCCGCCACCGCCGCCCGGCGCCTCGCACTACCGCAAGGTGCGCGAGCGGGCGTCGTTCGCGTTCGCGCTGGTGTCCATCGCCGCCGTGCTCGACGTGGGAGCGGACGGGAAAGTGGCCGGCTGCCGCATCGCGCTGGGCGGCGTGGCGCACGTGCCCTGGCGGGCGGAACGCGCCGAGCAGGCCCTCATCGGCGGGCCCGCGACCGGCGAGGCGTTCCTCCAGGCCGCCGAGGCCGAGCTCGAACAGGCCGCCCCGCTGCCGCGCAACGCCTTCAAGGCGCCGCTGGCCCGCAATCTGATCGTCGCCACACTGGAGGGGCTCGCGCCGTGAAACGCATCGAGGGCCGCGTCAAGGTCACGGGACTGGCCACGTACGCGGCCGAGTACCCGGTCGAGAACGTCACCTACGCCTACGTCGTGCAGTCGCAGATCGCCAAGGGCCGCGTCAAGCACGTGGACGACGGACAAGCGCTGGAGTCGCCCGGCGTGCTGGCCGTGTTGTCCTGCGAGCACCCGCCGGACCTGGCCGAGGACGCCGACCCGGAGCTGGCCCTGTTCCAGCGCCGCGAGGTCGCCTACCGCGGCCAGATCGTGGCCGCCGTGGTCGCCGACACCTACGAGAACGCCCGCGCCGCCGCCGCGGCCGTCCGCGTCGACTACGACCCGGACGACCACGACGTCAGCCTGAGCGCCGACCACCCCGGCCTGTACCGGCCGGAGGTCGTCAACCCGAACTTCCCGTCCGACACCCAGAAGGGCGACGTCGAGGCGGCCCTGGCCGACGCCGCGACCACCGTGGACGTCGTCTATGAGACGCCCGTCCTGCACAACAACCCGATGGAGCCGCACGCGGCGCTGGCCTACTGGGACGCCGAGGGCAGGCTGATGGTGTACGACACCGCCCAGGGCACCTCGCCCAGCCGCGCCACCATCGCCAAGACCCTGGGCCTGCCACCGGAGCGGGTGCGCGTGGTGTCGCGGCACGTGGGCGGCGGCTTCGGCTCCAAGGGCACCACCAGGCCGCAGGCGGTGCTGGCGGCGCTGGCCGCCAGGCAGGTGGGCCGCCCGGTCAAGATCGCGCTGACCAGGCAGCAGATGTTCGACCTCACCGGCTATCGCACGCCCACGATCCAGCGGGTACGGCTGGGCGCCGACGGCGAGGGCCGGCTCGTGGCGGTGGAGCACATGGCGTGCGAGCAGAGCTCCACGCTGGTGGAGTTCGCCGAGCAGACCGCGACCCCGACCCGGGTCATGTACGCCACCCCGAACCTGCGCACCGGGCACCGCCTGGTCAGGCTGGACGTGGCCACCCCGTCGTGGATGCGCGCCCCGGGGGAGGCGCCCGGCATGTACGCCCTGGAGTCCGCGATGGACGAGCTGGCCTACGCCGCCGGCCTGGACCCGGTGGAGCTGCGCGTGCTCAACGACGCCGACGCCGAGCCGGACGGCGGCCTGCCGTTCAGCTCCCGCAACCTGGTGGCGTGCCTGCGCGAGGGCGCCCGCCGGTTCGGCTGGGAGCGGCGCGACCCGGTGCCGGGGATCAGGCGCGAGGGGGAGTGGCTGGTGGGCACCGGCGTGGCGTCCTCGACGTACCCGACCAGGCGGATGGCCTGCCGGGCCGTGGCCACCATGCGCGACGGCGACGTGCTGGTCAGGGTGGCCGCCGCCGACATCGGCACCGGCGCGCGTACGGCGCTGACCCAGATCGCGGCGGGCACGCTGGGCATGGCGCCCGAGCGGGTGCACGTCGAGCTGGGTGACAGCGACCTGCCGAAGGCGCCGGTCGCGGGCGGCTCCATGGGCACCGCCTCGTGGGGCTCGGCGGTCGTGCGGGCCTGCGAGGAGCTGAAACGCGACGGCAAGGAGGGCCGCGCCGACACCGCCGGGGAGATCGAGGCCGACGCCAAGCTGGCCAGGCATGCCTTCGGCGCCCAGTTCGCCGAGGTGCGGGTCAGCTCCGTGACCGGCGAGGTACGCGTCGCGCGCCTGCTGGGCGTGTTCGCCGCCGGGCGGATCGTGGACGCCACGCTGGCCAGGTCGCAGTTCCTCGGCGGCATGACGATGGGGCTGGGCATGGCGCTGATGGAGGAGACGGTCACCGACGAGGAGTTCGGCGGCTTCCTGCACCGCGACCTGGCCCAGTATCACGTCCCCGCCTGCGCCGACGCGACGAACCTGGAGGCGTACTGGGTGGAGGAGCAGGACGGCGAGCTCAACCCGATGGGCAGCAAGGGCATCGGCGAGATCGGCATCGTGGGCACGGCCGCCGCGATCGGCAATGCCGTTCACCACGCCACCGGCCACCGCTTCCGTGAGCTGCCCATCACACCGGCGAAGGTTCTGCTGCCGAGGTTTTGAGCGCGCGTCACAGAGAAGAGGAAGCCTTTAGTTCATTGGTGGGGAGGCGGCATGAAAAGCGAGTCGCAGAGTGAGCGCAGGAATCGCACCGAGTCGGAGCAGGAACGCGCGGATCGTAACTTCGTGGAGTTACTCCAGGGCGCGCGTGTGGCGGTCACCGGCGTGCAGGTGCTCTTCGCGTTCCTGCTCACGGTGCCCTTCTCCTCCGGTTTCAACAGGCTTGACCAGACGGACCGGTGGTTGTACTTCGCGGCGCTGATCAGCGCCGCGGTCGCGTCGATCTGTTACATCGCGCCGACCGCGCAGCACCGGGTGCTGTTCCGGCAGGGCCGCAAGGAGACGCTGGTACGGCGCTCGAACTTCTACGGCATCCTTGGCGCGCTGGCCCTGGCGGTGTCGATGACCACGTCCACCATGTTCGTGATCGACTACCTCTTCCAGGCCACCCTGGCCTGGGTCACCGCCGGTCTGCTGGCCGCGCTGGCCATGTGGACCTGGTTCGGCCAGCCGGCACTCAACCGCAACGGTCATTCCTCTGACGACGACGGATCATCGTCGTCCAGGTCCCCGGCCGGCAGTTCGGTGTCGTCGTCGGACGACTCGCGCGAGTAGGCCGCCCGCGCCACCATGTAGGCCGCCACCGACACGCTGATCACCTGGGAGATCCCCACCAGCAGCAGCGGCCCCGCGTACGCCCAGGTGGGCCGGTGCAGCCACATGGCCAGCAGCACCAGCAGCACGCCGAGCACCTGCGGTTTCGTGCCGGCGTGCATGCGGTCCAGGGTGCTGGGGAAACGTACCAGGCCGACCCCGGCCGACAGCCCCAGCAGCGCGCCCAGCAGCAGGCAGGCCGCCACCCCCGCCTCCAGCGGGCTCATCGCGACCTTCCCGAGAAGAACCTGGCCAGCGACACCGACCCGACGAACCCCAGCAGCGACAGCACCAGCAGGATCGGCAGGTCCGAATAGTCGTCCCTGGCCACGGCGAACGCCCCGACGCCGCACATCGACAACGAGGTGAACACGTCCAGGGCCACGGCCCGGTCCAGCATCGTGGGCCCGCGCCCCACGCGGTAGAGCGAGGCCACCGCGCCGGCCCACAACATGGCGATCGTCGCCAGGTACACCGCGCTCATGCCAGTTCCTCCCGGTCCCGCCGGGTGCCGAAGGCGGCCACGACGCGCCGCTCCAGCCCCGCCACGTCCGCCCGTACGGCCTCGGCGACGTCGCCGGGCAGGCCCAGCACGTGCACCACCAGCTCCCTCGGGTACGCCTCCATGATCACCGTGCCCGGCACCGTGGTCAGCGCGATCATGATCATCATGGTCATGGACTCCGACGACGTGTGCAGCGGCACGCGGACGATCTGCGTCGGCGGCGGCCCCGGATGCGCCACCCAGTACGCCACCCGCACCGTCGAGGTCACCAGGTCCCAGCCGAACAGGAGCAGGAACCGGACCAGCGCCACGGGCCGGAGCCTGATGCCCGGGTCCAGGATGGGCAGCGGCAGCAGCCACGTCACCACCAGCCCGGTCGCCAGCCCGCCCAGCACGTTGCCCGGCGACACCTCGCCCCACAACGTCACCCACACCAGCGCCAGCCAGCCCACCAGCGGCAGCGGCACCCGCCTGCCCAGCAATCGCGGCGCCAGCACCTCACGCATCACGGCCGCCTCTCCAGTACCGCGGTGATGTACGGCTCGCGGGCCATCAGCTCCGCGGCCGTGCGCTCCGTCAGCGCCGACAGCGGCCCGGCCAGCACGGTGAACGCCAGGCCCAGCGCGACCAGCGCCGTCACGGCCAGCGGCAGCGCCACCGGCAGCGCGGTCGTGGTCACGGTCGGGTCGTCGCCGGTGTACTCCTCGCTCTCCAGGACCCGGCCCAGCCGGTCCGAGCGCGGGCCGCGCCAGAACGCCTTGCCCCACGTCTTGGCGACGGCGTACAGCGTGAGCAGGCTTGTCACCAGGCCGGCCGCGACCAGCGTGACCGGCAGCCAGCCGCCGTGCGCCAGCCCGGCCTGCACCAGCATCAGCTTGCCCAGGAAGCCCGACATCGGCGGGATGCCCGACAGGTTCATGGCCGGGACGAAGAACAACACGGCGATCAGCGGCGAGGCCCGCATCAGCCCGCCCAGCCGGGTCACCGACGTGGTGCCGGTGCGCCGCTCGACCAGCCCCGTCACCAGGAACAGGCTCGTCTGCACGGTGATGTGGTGCACCACGTAGAAGATCGCCCCCGCCAGCCCGGCCAGCGTGGACAGGGCCACGCCGAACACCATGTACCCGATGTGGCTGACGAGCGTGAAGGAGAGCATGCGCTTCATGTCCGTCTGCGCGACCGCGCCCAGCACCCCCGCCAGCATGGTCGCCAGCGCCACCCACATCAGCAGCGTCGCGACCGGCCCGCCGGGGAACAGCAGCGCCTCCAGGCGGATGATCGAGTACACGCCGACCTTGGTGAGCAGGCCGGCGAACACGGCGGTGGCCGGGGCGGGCGCGGTGGGGTAGGAGTCGGGCAGCCACGCCGACATGGGGAAGATCGCCGCCTTGATCGCGAAGGCCAGCAGCAGGGTCAGCTCCACCAGCAGCTTGACCTGGTCGGGCAGCGTGGCGAAGCGCTCGGCGAGCTGCGCCATCGACAACGTCCCCGTGGCCCCGTAGGTGATCGCGATCGCGATCAGGAACAACATCGACGAGGCCAGCGCCATCAGCGTGTACGTCGCCCCGGCCCGGATCCTGGACTCGGTGCCGCCGAACGTGAGCAGCACGTACGAGCCGCTCAACAGCAGCTCGAACGCCACGAACAGGTTGAACAGGTCCCCCGACAGGAACGCGTCCGCCACCCCCGCCACCATCACCAGGAACGCCGGATGGAAGATCGCCATCGGGGCGTCGTGCTCCTGCTCGTCGTAGGAGTGGGCGACGGAGTACACCATCACGCACAGCGTCACCGCCGACGACACCACCAGCACCAGCGTGGAGAGCCGGTCGGCCACCAGGGAGATGCCGACCGGCGAGTGCCAGCCGCCGAGCTGGGTCACCTGCGGGCCCTGCGTGTCGGCCGCGATCAGCAGCACCACCGACACGGCCAGCGAGATGCCGAGCGTGACCAGGCTGATCAGCGACTGCAGCCGGCGCAGCCGGCCGCCGATGGCCAGCTTGATCCCGGCGGCCAGCAGCGGCAGCAGCACGGGCACGCACACCAGCCCTTCGAGCAGCGTCGGGCTCCCCGGCGAGGTCATGCGTCGTCGCCCTCCAACTCGGGATCCTGCGCGAGCGCCTGCCGCTCGCGCTCCTCCCTGATGGCCTGCCGCAGCTGCCTGCGCGCCTCCCGCTGGCGGCCCTTGAGCTTCTTGCGCAGGTCCTTCTCCCGGCTCGCCTGCCGCTGCCGGCCGCGCACGTGCTCCTCGCGCAACTCCTCGATGCGCTCGGCGTTGGACAGCGCGGCGGGGTCCTCCCGCAGCCCGACCTCCTCCAGGCGGCTCTGCAGCTCCTCCTCCGACAGGCCCTCGTGCCGCAGCTCGCGCATCCACTGCCCCAGCTCGGTGTGCACGCGGGAGATACGCCGCTCCAGGTCGGCCTCCTGCAGCCGCTCCCGCTCGGCCTGCTCGGCCTCCAGCTTGGCCAGCTCGGCCCGCTGCTCGACGACCAGGCGGCGGTAGGCGTCCTGCCGCGCGCGTACGGCGTCGCCCAGCTCGCCGCGCCGCGACCGCAGCCGCACCCGCCGGTCCTCGGTGTCGTCCTGCACCTCGTCGCTGCCGGTCAGCTGCCACGAGCGGTGCACCAGGCCCAGCAGGAACGCCGTCACGCCCAGCGTGATCACGATGGCCGTGAGCACCAGCGCCTGCGGCAGCGGGTCGGCCATCCCGGGGCTGTCGGTGAAGGGCGGCCCGCCGGTGTCGCCGCCGGTGGTGACGATCAGCAGGTTCACCCCGTTGCCGAGCAGGATGACCCCGGCCATCACCCGTACCAGGCTGCGCTCCAGCAGCAGCGTCACCCCGCAGGCGATCATCAGGCCGCAGGCCGCGAACGTGACCAGGGAGACGCTGCTCACGTGGCCTCCTCGCCGTCGATCTGCCGGTCCAGCTCGGCGCCCAGGGAACGCAGCACGTCCTGCACCATGCCGATCACGGACACGTACACGCCCAGGTCGAACAGCAGCCCCGTGGACAGGTGCACGTGTCCCACCAGCGGCAGGCTCACGTCCGCCGACAACATGTTCAGCGCCGCCCGCCCGAACAGCAGCCCGATCAGCGCCGTGCAGGACGACAGCGTCAGCCCGATCCCCATCAGCACCCCGGCGTGCACCGGCACGGCCGCGGCGAGCTCGTTCCTGCCGCCCGCCAGGTAACGCACGGTGATCGCCAGTCCGGCCACGATGCCGCCCGCGAACCCGCCGCCGACCCCGCTGTGCCCGATGAACAGCAGGAACACCGACAACGTGAGCACCGTGTGGAACGTCAGCCGCGCCGCCACCTCCAGCGCCAGCGCCCGCTGCCCGCGCGGCAGCGTGGCCGCCAGCCAGTGCGTGCGCTCCGCCGGCCGGTGCCCGCTGTCACTCCGCTCGATGCTGTACGACCTGCGCCGCAGGAACACCAGGCTCGTCACGCCCAGCGTCAGGACGATGAGCACGGCGCTCTCGCCCAGCGTGTCCCAGGCGCGGATGTCCAGGATGATGGCGCTGACGATGTTGCGGGCGTGCGCCTCCCGCGCCGCCGCGCTCATCAGCGCGCCGATCGGCTCGGTGCCGCGCGCCGCCATCGCCAGCATGCCCGCCCCCGCGGCCACCACGCCCACCGCCAGCCCGATCGCCAGCCGGAACGGGAACACCAGCCGCCCCTTCACGGGCGCGATCGGCAACCGCCGCAGCACCAGCGCGAACAGCACCAGGCTCAGCGTCTCGGCCAGGAACTGGGTCAGCGCCAGGTCGGGGGAGCCGTGCACGAGGAACATCAGCGCGGTGCCGTACCCGGTCAGGCCGATGACCAGGGCGACGAGCACGTACGCGCGCGCGAACAGCGCCAGGATTGCCGCGGCCGCGAGCAGCACGGTCAGAAACGGCTGCTCGGGCCGCTGCCAGGCGACGATCGGCACGTCCAGGCGGGGCGGCCCGCCGTACGCGACGGAGAACAGCCCCACTCCGACCGTCGCCAGGAGTGTCAGCATCAAGTAATCGGGCACGGAGCCCCGCTGGATGAAACCGGTGAGCTGAATCGCGAAACGGTCCAGCCGCCGGATGATCATCCAGAACACCTGGCCGGAGTCCACCACGTGCAGGGCGATGCCCGCCTTCGCCACCGGCTCCCTGACCAGGAACAGCGCCACGCCGCCCGCCAGCGCCACCGCCGACAGCAGCAGGGGCGGCGACAGACTCGACGGCCAGGCCGCCAGATGGGAATGGTGTCCCGGGTCATGGAACGTGCCGGTGTAGCCGGACACCGCGCCCTCGTACCAGGAGGACAGGGGCGCCGCGGCCAGTCCCAGCGCGGCCAGCAGCGCGGCCGGCCCGAACATGGCCGCCGGCACCCGGTGCACCTCCCGCGCCCGCAGCCCCGGCTTGGAGACGAAGGCGCCCCACAGGAAACGCAGCGTGTACGCCGCCGTCAGCGCCGACCCGGCCACCACGACCGCCAGCACGAGCGGCGAGTCCAGCAGCGCCTCCAGCGCCGCCTCCTTGCCCGCGAACCCCGCCAGCGGCGGCAGCCCCGCCATCGACGCGCCCGCCAGCACCGCCGCCGCGCACACCCACGGCATCGCCCGGCCCACCCCGCTCAGCTCACGCAGGTCCCGCGTGCCCGCCGCGTGGTCGACGATGCCCACCACCAGGAACAACGCCGCCTTGAACAGCGCGTGCGCCAGCAACATGCCGATGCCCGCCAGCGCAGCGCCCTCGGTGCCCGTGCCGAACAGCACCACGAGGAAACCGAGCTGGCTGACCGTGCCGTAGGCCAGCAGCCGCTTCAGATCGGTCTCCCGCAGCGCCCGCCACCCGCCCAGCACCATCGTCACCAGGCCGAGCGGCACCGCCACCGCCCGCCACAACGTCAGGTCGCCGAACGCCGGGCCCAGCCTGGCCAGCAGGTAGACCCCGGCCTTGACCATGGCCGCCGCGTGCAGGTACGCCGACACGGGCGTGGGCGCGGCCATCGCGGCGGGCAGCCACATGCTGAACGGGAAGATCGCCGACTTCGACAGCGCGCCCGCCAGCACCAGCACGACCGCGACCGGGGCGAGCTCGGGCGGCCGGGCGATGATCTCGGAGATCTGGTAGGTGCCGGCCGCCTGGCCGAGCAGGACGAACCCGGCGAGCATGGCCAGGCCGCCGGACGTGGTGACCGTCAGCGCCTTCATCGCGGCCTGCCTGCTCATGCGGCTCTGCGGGTCGTAGCCGATGAGCAGGTAGGAGAAGACCGTGGTCAGCTCCCAGAACACGTACAGGAGCAGCAGGTCGTCGGCGGTGACCAGGCCCAGCATCGACCCGGCGAAGGCCACCATGACGCCGCCGTAGCGGCCGAGCCCGTCGTCGCCTGCGGGGAAGTAGCGGGCGCTGTAGCACAGCACGAGCACGCCGACGCCGGTGACCAGCGCCATCATCAGGATGGCGAGCGGGTCGGCGCGGAAGGACAACTCCAGGCCCATCACCGGCGCCCACGGGGTGCTCTCGCGGGCCGGCAGGCCCCGCAGCGCCAGCCACACGGTGTAGCCGAACGCGGCGGCCGGGGCGAGCGCCAGCACGAAGAGGGACGCACGCCCGATGCGGGCGGTCAGCCAGGGAGCGCAGACGGCCGCGAGCGCGTGCAGGACCAGCAGCGACTCCATGGGCTCCTCGGGCGGGAATTTCCGGCTACGTCCGCCCAATCTCTCCCGCCGCGCCACCACCGCCGCGCAGGCGCGGCCGGGGTTGACCCGAACCTGCACAGTCCCACACCCGCGTGTGGGACTGCCTGTTCTACGCCTTGTGGCGGGTGTCGTCGCACCTGCCGGGCCGTGGTGCCTTCGCCGTGATCAGGTACCGGTCGACCTTGTGGTCCAGGCAGGCCGAGCCCCTGCCGTAGCCGGTGTGGCCGTCGGCGTCGTTGGTCAGCAGCACGCCCTGGGAGAGCTGCGCCGCCAGCGCCTCGGCCAGCCGGTACGGCGTCGCCGGGTCACGCGTCGTGCCCACGACCACGATCGGCGGCGAGCCCTTGGCGTGCACCTTCTTCGGGTAACGGGTGCCCTTGACCGGCCAGTTCGGGCAGGCGTTCTCCGGGTGGTCGACGCAGTTGATGGCCATGAGGGCCTCGAAGCTGTTGTCGTACCTGCCGTCGGTCCGCCGCCCGTTGCTCTCGTCGGCCAGCATCAGCAGCCTGGTGCCGTCGCCCTTGTAGGCGTCCGTCAGCGCCTGGCGCAGCCGCGGCCAGTTGGCGGTCTCGTACATGGAGTACTCCACGGCGGCGCGCGCCACGGCCTCGGTGACCTGCCGGCCGTCGTACTCGTTGCGCAGCGGCGACTCGTCCACCCGGTCGTAGAGCGCGTCCAGCCGCTTCAGCGCGGCCTTGACCGTGTGCTTGGGGAACGGGCAGCCCTTGGCCTTGAAACAGTCCTTCATGAACGAGGCCGTGGCCACCTGGAACCCGCGGTCCTGGTCCACGATGAAGTCCTCGGCGTGCTGCGAGGGGTCCTCGGCGCCGTCCAGCACCATCGTGCGGATCCGCTTGGGGAACAGGTCGGCGTAGATGGAGCCCAGGTAGGTGCCGTAGGAGAAGCCCAGGTACGACAGGCGCGCGTCACCCAGCGCGGCCCTCATCACGTCCATGTCCCGCGCCGCGTCCACCGTGCCCACGTGGGCCAGGAGCTGCTTGCCGGAGTTCTTGGCGCAGAACTTGGCGAACAGTTTGTCCCAGGTTTGCGCCTTCTTGACCTCGGCGCGGGTGTCCGGGGTCGGGTCGAGCGCGAAGTAGGCGTCCAGGTCGAGCGTGCCCATGCAGCGGATCGGCGAGGAGCCGCCGACGCCGCGCGGGTCGAAGCTGACGACGTCGAAACGCTCGCGGACGGCCGCGGAGACGGTTTCCTTGGAGGCCCTGAGCGAATTCACGCCGGAACCTCCCGGCCCGCCGAAATTGAGCACCAGCGAGCCGATCTTCTTTCCGGTGGCGGGCAGCCGGACCAAACTGATCTTAATCCGCTTGCCGTCCGGCTTCGAATAGTTCAGTGGCACCGACAATTTCGCGCACTCGTATCCGCTGCCGCAGCTTGACCAGGTAAGACGCTGGCCGTAAAAACCGGCGAGCCGATCTGGGGCAGCGGCCTCGGCCGTACCGGTAAAGACCGGCACGGCCATCAGGAACGCCAGGACTGGCGTGATGAGTTTGCTCAGACGTCGCATGTTGAGAGGGTTCTGGAGAGAGCTTGCACCGCCCTTTATATGCGCTGACCTAGATCCGATGCAAAAAGGTCAAGATGGGGCTGAGCTGCGGGTTCGCGGGCCCCCGCGCGGGCGGTGCGCGCCCCGGGCGATCCTCCACAAACTTGCATCATTCGTTGACTTGAACTGTTCGTGTTTGTGGCTATAGTGGGCGCCATGACCACACCCCAGACCCCGACCGCCGCCGACGAACTGCGCGGCGCCGGCCTGCGGGTGACGGCCGCCCGCGTCGCCATGCTCGAAACCGTCAGGGACGGTGACCACCTCGACGTCGAATCCATCGCCGGCGGGGTGCGCGAGCGTGTGGGACACGTCTCACTCCAAGCCGTTTACGAGGCCCTGCACGTGCTCACCGCGGCCGGGCTCGTCCGCCGCATCGAGCCCGCGGGACACCCCGCCCGGTTCGAGGGACGCGTCGGCGACAACCACCACCACGTCGTGTGCCGGTCGTGCGGCGCCGTCGCCGACGTGGACTGCGCGGTCGGGCACGCGCCATGCCTGACCGCCTCGGACGACCACGGCTTCACGATCGACGAGGCCGAGGTCGTCTACTGGGGCCTGTGTCCCGCCTGTTCCGCCAGCAGCTAGCACCAAGATCATCTAGTCCATAAGGATCCCCATGTCTGAGAACCCGGACGCGATCGTCACAGACGCGAAGACCGACGGCGCGAGCGAATGCCCGGTGGCGCACACGCGGGCCGCGCACCCGACCCAGGGTGGCGGCAACCGCCAGTGGTGGCCGGAGCGGCTCAACCTGAGAATCCTCGCCAAGAACCCCGTCGTCACCGACCCCTTCGGCGGCGAGTTCGACTATGCCGAGGCGTTCAACTCCCTCGACCTGCCGGCCGTCAAGCGCGACATCGCCGAGGCGCTGACCACCTCGCAGGACTGGTGGCCCGCCGACTTCGGCCACTACGGCCCGCTCATCATCCGGATGGCCTGGCACAGCGCCGGCACCTACCGCATCAGCGACGGCCGCGGCGGCGCGGGCGCCGGTCAGCAGCGCTTCGCCCCGCTCAACAGCTGGCCCGACAACGCCAACCTCGACAAGGCCCGCCGCCTGCTGTGGCCGGTCAAGAAGAAGTACGGCAAGAACCTGTCCTGGGCCGACCTGCTCGTCCTGTCCGGCAACGTCGCCCTGGAGTCGATGGGCTTCAAGACCTTCGGCTTCGCCGGCGGCCGCGCGGACGTCTGGGAGGCCGAGGAGGACGTCTACTGGGGCCCCGAGACCACCTGGCTCGGCGACGAGCGCTACACCGGCGACCGCGAGCTGGAGAACCCGCTCGGCGCGGTCCAGATGGGCCTCATCTACGTCAACCCCGAGGGCCCCAACGGCAACCCGGACCCGCTGGCCGCCGCCCGCGACATCCGTGAGACGTTCCGCCGCATGGCCATGAACGACGAGGAGACGGTCGCCCTGATCGCGGGCGGTCACACCTTCGGCAAGACCCACGGCGCCGGCCCGTCCGACGCGGTCGGCAACGACCCCGAGGCCGCCTCGATCGAGGAGCAGGGCCTGGGCTGGAAGAGCACCCACGGCACCGGCAAGGGCGGCGACGCCATCACCAGCGGCCTTGAGGGCATCTGGACCAACACGCCGATCACCTGGGACAACAGCTTCTTCGAGATCCTGTACGGCTACGAGTGGGAGCTGTTCAAGAGCCCCGCTGGCGCCAACCAGTGGCGGCCGAAGGACGGCGGCGGGGCCGGCACCGTGCCCGACGCCCACGACGCCGCCAAGAGCCACGCCCCGACGATGCTCACGACCGACCTGTCGCTGCGCGTGGACCCGGTCTACGACCAGATCTCCCGCCGCTTCCGCGACAACCCCGACGAGTTCGCCGACGCCTTCGCCCGCGCCTGGTACAAGCTCACCCACCGCGACATGGGCCCGATCGTGCGCTACCTCGGCCCCGAGGTGCCCAGTGAGGTGCTGCTGTGGCAGGACCCGCTGCCCGAGCGGACCGGCGAGCTCATCGACGCCGCCGACGCCGCCGCGCTCAAGGGCCAGATCCTGGCCTCCGGCCTGACGGTGTCGCAGCTCGTGTCCACCGCGTGGGCCTCGGCCTCCTCCTTCCGCGGCAGCGACAAGCGGGGCGGCGCCAACGGCGCCCGCGTCCGCCTGGAGCCGCAGTCCCACTGGGAGGTCAACGACCCCGACCGCCTCGCCACCGTGCTGGGCACCCTGGAGGGCATCCAGAAGGCGTTCAACGGCGCCCAGGCCGGCGGCAAGCAGGTCTCGCTCGCCGACCTGATCGTGCTGGCCGGCAACGCGGGCGTGGAGAAGGCGGCCAAGGACGCCGGCTTCGTCGTCGAGGTCCCCTTCAAGGCGGGCCGCGTGGACGCGCTGCAGGAGCAGACGGACGTGGAGTCGTTCGCCGCGCTGGAGCCGACCGCCGACGGCTTCCGCAACCACCTCGGCAAGGGCAACCGCCTGCCGGGCGAGTTCCTGCTCGTCGACAAGGCCAACCTGCTCAACCTGAGCGCCCCCGAGATGACCGTCCTGGTCGGTGGCCTGCGCGTGCTGGGCGCCAACACCCAGCAGACGCAGCTCGGCGTGTTCACCGAGACGCCCGGCACGCTGACCAACGACTTCTTCGTCAACCTGCTCGACCTGGGCACGACGTGGAAGGCGACCGCGCAGGACGAGAACACGTTCGAGGGCCGCGACGCCAAGGGCGAGGTCAAGTGGACCGGCACCCGCGTCGACCTGGTGTTCGGTGCGAACTCCGAGCTGCGCGCGCTCGCCGAGGTCTACGCCAGCGACGACGCCAAGGAGAAGTTCGTCAAGGACTTCGTCGCCGCTTGGGACAAGGTCATGAACCTCGACCGGTTCGACGCCTGATCCCCATCCGGTAGGGAACGCCCAGGTCGGCCCGTTCGGGTCCGGCCTGGGCGTTTCCCGTCCTCGGCCCCCGACCCCGACCCCCGGCGCCCCTCGACCCGCGCCCCTCGACCCGCGCAGGTCGCCTGCGCCGACCGCCTGTTCGCCCGTACGGCTGCCTTTCGCCTGTACGGCTGCCTTTCGCCTGTGCCGGTCTGTCAGTTCGCGCGCTGCCGTACCTCGTCGGCCAGTGCGTCCAGCGAGCGGTCCAGCAGCTCACGCACCTCGTCCGCCCGCGCGCCCGACTCCGGCTCGTCCAGGAGGCTGATGTGCACGGTGACCTCACTTTCCCCGGCGGCCCCATCGGCCACCTGCAACCATCCTGAATAGTCCGGATGGTCCCGGCCGCCCCACTCCACCCTGAGCTGCTCCTCCGAGGCGCGGAACAGGCCCTCATGCTTGCCGCTGCCCGGCACCAGCTCTCCGTCCGCCTCGACCCGGCCGGGTCCGGTGCCGTGCACGGACAGCCCGCGCGGCAGCCAGCGGTCCATGACCTCCACGTCGGAGGCGACCCCGAAGACCACCATGCTCTCCGCGGGCATCCCGCGACTCGCCTCGAACTCCGCCATATCGACCCCCAGACCGGCCGGCGTTCCAATGCCAGCGCAGTACCCCTGTGATCTGCACGCAAACAGCGGTCGTCCTGTCGGTGTCTGCCGCTACGGTTGCGGTGAGTGGGAATCTCGGGCGAGGGGAGCGGGACGATGGCGGAGCCGCCACGGGTGCCGCCGGAGATGTTCCGGTTCACCACCACCGAGCGGGCGGACCTGCACACCGCGGTCCTCTACGCCTTCGGTGAGGCCAACGAGCGCCTTGAGACGGCCCTGACGGTCGAGGAGGTGCGCGAGCGGCTGCGCGCGGTGGGGTGGTACGCGCCGGTCGGCGAGCAGGACCTGGCCGGCACCCTCAAGCAGCTCGCCGGCTGGGGCCTGCTCGACGTGATCTTCAACCACGCGGGCAGCTTCGCCACCGCCGAGGAGTACGAGCGCAAGAACCTGCAGTATTCGCTCACCAAGCGGGGCGAGGCCGCCTTCGCCGGGGTGCAGCACGCCATGGCCATGCTGGCCTCGGCGGGCGCGTTGCAGACCGCCGTGCTCGACGCCATCGCCGACCGGCTCGGCGAGCTGGAGAGCCTGCTGCGCGACCCCGATCCCGGGCGTGACCGGCGCATCTTCACCAGCCTTCAGGAGCTGGAAGGGCACCTCGACGGGCTGCGCAACAACACCAAGCAGTTCAACGGCGAGTTGCAGCGGCTGCTGCGCGTCGAGGGCACCGACCTGGCCACCTTCCACGAGGTCAAGTCCGCGACCGTGGCCTATTTGCAGGAGTTCGTGACCAACCTGGAGCAGCGGGGCGACACGATCGCCGCCGCGCTGCGGGCCGTGGCCGGGCACGGCGTCAGTGTGCTGCACGCCCGCGCGCTGGCCGGCGCCGACCTGCCGAAGGTGCCCGGCACCGACCACGCCACCCCGTGGCTGACGGCCCGCGCGGCCCGGTGGGAAGGGCTGTGCCTGTGGTTCGCGCCGGATCAGGTGGCGGGTGAGCGAGCTGGCGACGCGGGGGGCAACGATTCGGCCGACAGGCCCGGTCATTCGGGTGTGCCGCGGGTGCGGCAGCTTCATGATGTGGCGCGGCGGGCGATCGTGTCGTTGCTGCAGGTGCTCGACCGGATCACCGACTCGCGCCGACGTTCCTCCAGCGCCGCCGCCGACTTCCGTACGCTGGCCCGCTGGTTCGCCACCGCGCCCGGTGAGGACGACGCGCACCGGTTGTGGGACGCGGCGTTCGGGCTCGGCCCGGCACGGCACGCCCACCTCGGGCACGCCGACGCCGAGCTGATCCCGTCCGGGGTGCCGTGGGCGGAGGCCGAGCCGGTCCATGTGTCGGCGCTGCTGCGTTCGCGCGGGCGTACGGAGCGGATGGGCCGTACCGGGAGGGTGCGCGACGTGGCGGTGCTGCGGTCCGAGCGCAGGGCGCGGGCGGAGAAGGAACGGGCCGAGCTGGAGGCCGCCTGGTCGGCGCTGGCCACGACGGGCGCGATGCGGCTGTCACAACTCGGCGAGCTCGACCACGACACGTTCGGCAGGCTGCTCGACCTGCTCGGGCGGGCGCTGGCCGAGCGGCGCGACTCGACCGGGTTCCGGCGGGCCGTCACCTCGGACGGGAGGGTGGAGATCGTGCTGCGGGCGCCTGACGATGGGTCGGTGGCGGTGCTGCGTACGTCCGAGGGGTGGTTCAGGGGCCCCGACTTCCTCATCGACGTGCGGTCCCTGGGGGATCCCGGGGAAGAGCAACGCGGCGGGCCGGGGTCGCGCGACGGAAACGTGGGGCGTGACGGGTACGTGGGGCGTGACGGGTACGTGGGGCGTGACGGGGTGGAGTCGCGTGGGCGGGCGGCGGGCGCATGAGCAGCCTGGCCAATCAGCTCGTCAGGGCCGAGAAGGAAGAGATCGCCCGCGCCATCAGGACACTGCTCGGCCGCCCGCTGGTGTCGCAGCACGACGACCCGGCCGCCTTCGACCTGATCAGGAAACGGCGCCAGCCGCTGATCCAGTGGTTCGACTACTTCTGCGGCTGGCGGCTGGTCGTGGAGCCGCGTCAGGGGTACGCCCGCCTGGCCAAGGTCAGGTCGGAGCCCGGCGCCACCCGGCCCGCGCGCCGCCGCCGTACGACCAGGGCGCCGTTCGACCGCCGCCGCTACACGCTGCTGTGCCTGTGCGCGGCCGAGCTGCTCACCTCGCCGGTCACCACGATCGGCATGCTGGCCCAGCGGGTGGTGCAGGCCGCCGCGGTGGAGCCGGACGTGCCCGCGTTCGACCCGGTCAGGAATGACGAGCGGGCCGCCTTCGTGGACGCGCTCAAGCTGCTGGAACACTACGGCGCCGTCACCGCGATGGACGGGGCGACCGACTCCTACCTCGACGACGAGGACGCCAAGGTGCTCTACCGCGTGGACACCACCCGCGTGATCCGGCTGCTGGCCGCCCCGGTACCGCCTTCGAGAGCAGCCGCCACCCTGGACGGGGCCCGCGCCACCGCCGGCCCTGACATGCCTTACCCCGCCACGGGCACTGACCGGCCTTATCCCGCCACCGGCCCTGCCCGGCCCCACCCCGCCGCTGCCGCTGACCGGCCTCACCCCGCCGCGGAGGGCGTTCTGGGTGCGCTCACCGAAGAGGCCCGTTACGGGGGCGAGGAGCCCACCGAGACCCAGCGCAACCTGTGGGCCCGTCACTCGCTCATCCGCCGCCTGCTCGACGAGCCCGTGGTCTACCGCGACGAGCTGACCCCGGCCCAGTCCGCCTACGCCGCCTCGCTCACCGGCCGCCAGATCCTGCGCCGCGCCGCCGAAGAGGCCGGGTTCGTGCTCGAAGAACGCGCCGAGGGCTTCCTGCTCATCGACACCGACGCCGTCGCCACCGACACCAAGTTCCCCGACGACGGCAGCCACGCCAAGGTCGCCGCCCTGCTCATGCTCGACCTGCTCGTCAACTCGGGCCCCGTCACCGCCGCCAGGCTCGACGACGAGGCCACCGGCCTGCTGCGCCGCTTCCCGCAGTGGGCCAAGGCCTACCAGTCCGACGGCGGCGGGCCCAGGCTGGCCGCCGACGCGTTGGAGGTGCTCACGCTGTTCGGGCTGGCCCGCCGTGGCGGTGACCAGGTCGCCGCCCTGCCAGCCGCGGCCCGCTACCGGGTCGAACGCGCCGTACAGGAGGACTCTTGACCGTCACCGAGCTCGCGCCGCCGCGCGCCGCGCACGGCGTGGACGCCCGCTGGACTCCGGTACGCGCCGGGATCCTCAACGTGTGGCGCTACTACGACGAGGTGTTCGAGTTCCACCGGGGGCGGCTGCTGCTGCGGGGGCCCAACGGCAGCGGCAAGTCCAAGGTGCTGGAGCTGCTGCTGCCGTACGTGCTGGACGCCAGCCTCAAGCCGAGCAGGCTGTCCACGTTCGGCGGCACCGAGCGCACCATGCACTGGAACCTCATGGGCGACGGCGTCTCCGGCACCACCCGGGTCGGCTACGTGTGGCTGGAGTTCCGGCACGCCGACGGCCGCTGGTTCACCTGCGGGGCCCGGCTGCAGGCCACCATCCACACCAAGAACGTCACCGCCGCCTACTTCACCAGCGACGCCCGCGTCGATGCCCCCGACGGCATCCGGCTCACCGGCGAGGCGGGGCAGCCGCTGACCAAGGCGCAGCTCATCGACGAGCTCGGCGCGTCCGGCAAGGTGCACGAGACGGCCGAGTCCTACCGAACCGTCGTACGCCAGACGCTCTACCGGGCGCTCAACGAGCAGCGCTACGACTCGCTGCTGACCGCGCTGCGCCAGCTCCGCACGCCCAAGCTGTCCGAGCGGCTGGACCCCGGGCTGCTGTCGGAGCTGCTGTCCAGCGCCCTGCCGCCGCTCGGCGAAGGGGAGATCCACGAGATCGCGGAGGGCTTCGAGCGGCTCGACCGGCAGCGCGAGGAGCTGCGCCTGCTCGATCGCGACGTGGAGGAGGCCGACCGGCTCGCCGGGCGGCAGCGGGGTTACGCCCAGCGCGTGCTGCGGGCCGCCGCCGCGGCCGTCACCTCCGCCGGCTACTCCCTGGAGTCGCTGGCCGCCGAGGTCAAGGCCAAGCGGGAGGCGCTCCGGGAGGCCGAGCGGGAGCTCGACGTGACGACCGTGCGGCTGGGGGAGGAGGAGGCGCAGGAGCTGGCCCTGGCGGCGCAGATCGAAGGGCTCAAGGAGAGCGAGGCGTACAAGGCCGGCGGCGACCTGCACCGCCTGCGCACCGAGGCCCAGGCGGCGCACGAGGTGGCGGCCCGCCTGCGCGACCAGGCCGGGGAGGCGGCCCGCGCGGTGACCGCCAAGCAGGAGCTGTCGCTGCACGCCGCGGCCACGGCCCGCAACGCCACGGCCCTGGCCGGCCGCGCCCGTACGGAGGCCCGCCACGCCGCCGAACGCGCCGGCCTCCTGACCGTCCACGAGGAAACCGAACGAGCATCCTCCGCCACCCAGGACGAGGCCACGCAGGCGGAGGCAGCGCAGGCGGAGGCCGTACGGGACAGTGATGCCGCGGTGCGGAGGGCACGGGAGTTGTTGCGGGCCGCCGTCACCAGCAGGGCCGCCCAGATCAGGGAGGTACGGGCGGGCGCGATCCGGCACGACGAGGCGATCAAGCGCCGCACCACCGCCGAGCACGACCGCGACCAGGCCAGGGACGACCTGGCGGCCGCGCAGGAGGCCGCGGGGAAAGCCGAGCGGCTGCGTGACGAGCGCGTCCGCGACCTGTCCGCCGCCCTGGCCGACTGGGCGGGCGGCTGCGCCCAGCTCCAGCTCGACCCGGGCACCCTGGCCGGGCTGGCCGACGACTTCGAGCGGGCCGACGACCTGGTGGGCACGGCCCGTACGATGGCCGCCGTCGAACTGGCCGCCCGCGAACAGCACGTGACCGGCTCGCGCAAGAGCCTGGTGGCCGAGCGGACCGAACTGGCCCAGGAGCGCGAACGCCTGGGCGAGGCGGCCGTGCTCGAACCCCCCGCCCCGCACACCCGCGCCGCCGCAGCCAGGGCGAACCGCCCGGGGACCCCGCTGTGGCGGGCGGTCGCGTTCAGGTCGGGCCTCGACCCCGTCGCCCAGGCCGGGGTGGAGGCCGCGCTGGAGGCTTCGGGCCTGCTGGACCTGTGGCTGCGGCCCGACGGCGGGTTCGACCCCGGCGAGCACGACGCGTTCGCCGTGGCCGCCCTGTCCAAGCACGCGCCCGGCTACAGCCTGGGCCACGTGCTGTTCACCGAGGCCGACTCGCCGGTGCCCGCCGACAGCGTGCTGAGCGGCATCGCGTTCGCGCCCACCGCGATCGGCGTCGACCACCCGGCCGTCATCGGCGCGGACGGCACCTGGCGGCTCGGCCCGGCGGCGGGCCGCTGGGTCAAGCCGGAGCCCTCCTACATCGGCGCCACCGCCCGCGAGCGCGCCAGGCGACGCCGCATCGCCGAGCTGGACGACCGGCTGGGCGAGCTGGCCGGGCGGATCGCCGAGTGCGACCACCTGCTCGCCGTGGTGGACGGCGACCGCGGCACGCTGGCCGCCGAGCTGCGGCGCAGGCCCGACAGGAAGCCGTACGCCGACGCGGTGCAGGCCCACGACGGGGCGGTGGCGAAGGTCGCGCTGCTGGAGGACCAGCTACGGGCGCAGGAGGGGCGGCTGCACGAGCGGGAGAAGGAGGTCGGCAGGTCGTTGCGGCACCTCACCGAGCTGGCCGACCGCCATGCCCTGCCCACCGCGCTGCCCGCGCTCGACAAGCTGGAAGAGGCGCTGCGCACCGCCGAGACGACCGGCACCGTCTGGCACGACCGGCGCGCCGACGCCCGCGCCGCCGGGGAACGCGCCGAGCTGGCCGCGGAGACGGCGGGGGAGTACGAGCAACTCGCCGTCGAGGCGGTCGAACGCGCGGAGGAGGCGGCGGCCGGCGCCGTCGTGCTGGCGGAGCGGCTGGGCGCGATCGAGTCCACGGTCGGCGTCGAGCACGTACGCGTCCTCGAACAGCTCCACCAGGTCCAGAACGCGTACCAGACCTGCCGCCGCCTCATCAAGTCCGTCCACGACGGCCTGGCACAGCTGAACGCCAGGCTCGGCCGCCTCCGCGGCGAGCTCGGCACCGCCGAGGACAGGCACGCCGAGGCGGGGCGGGCGCGCGACGAGGTGTCCGACCGTTTCCGCCGCCTGGCGGCCGGGCACCTGCCGGCGGACGCGCGGGCGAAGGTCGAGCTGGCGCCGGAGGCCGGGGTACGGGCCGTGCTGGAGTCGGCCAGGGCCGTGGCCGAGCAGTTCGGGTCGGTGCCGTACGAGCACAAGAACGTCAGGGAGGCGGAGGCGCGGCTGCAGGACGCCTTCCACCACGCCAGGGAGGTCCTGGCCGACCGGGCGGACCTGGAGCTTGCGCCGGATGAGGACGTACAGGTGCTCACCGCCACCGTGGGCGGCGTCCGGGCGGGGGCCGCGGCGCTCAGCGAGGCGCTGCGCAAGGAGCGCGACGAACGGCGCTCCGACATCACCGAGGCCGAGCGGGATCTGTTCGACCGGACGCTGGCCGGCGACACGCGGCGCCACCTGGCCGACCGCATCAGGCAGGCGACGGCGCTGGTTGAGGGCATGAACCAGCGCCTCGAACGCGTGCGCACCGCCTCCCGGGTGGCGGTGCGGCTGGTGTGGCAGGTCGATCCCGCCCAGTCGGCCGGTACGCGCGCCGCCCGCGACCTGCTGCTGCGCGACCCGGCCGGGCTGAGCGAGGCCGACAAGGAGGCCCTGTACGTCTTTTTCAGGGATCGGGTGGAGGAGGCGCGGGCCGACAATTCCTCGGCGAGCTGGGAGGACCAGCTCATGAAGGTGCTGGACTACACGGCCTGGCACCGGTTCGTGGTCAAGCTCGACCGGGGCGACGGGCAGGGCTGGCAGGACCTGACCAGGAAGCTGCACGGGGCGCTGTCGGGCGGGGAGAAGGCTATCGCGCTGCACCTGCCGCTGTTCGCCGCCGTGGCCGCCCACTACCAGACCGATTCCGGGTGCCCGCGTTTCATCCTGCTGGATGAGGTGTTCGTGGGGGTGGACAAGACGAACCGGGGGCAGGTGTTCGACCTGCTGGTGGACCTGGGGCTGGACCTGGTGCTCACCTCCGACCATGAGTGGTGCGAGTACCGCGAGCTGGACGGGATCGCGATCCACCAGCTCATCACGGGTGACGGGGACGACGCGGTGACGACGGCGCGCTTCGTGTGGAACGGCTACCGGACGGTACCCGCCGAATGACCAACCAGGACGCGAAGGCGCAGGAACGGCTGCGGGGCCAGGACGCGGACGAGCAGCTGCGGGCTCGGGACCTGGGAGCGCGGGAGCGGTCGGGAGCCGAGGACGCGGTGCCGGAGCGAGTGCTGGCTGAGGACGTGGCGGTGCCGGAGCGGTTGCGGGTGGCTGGGTTGCGGCCGGTGTGGGCGGCCCTGCACGCGCGGTTGTGCTCCGGGCAGCGGGTCAGCCGGTTCAGGGTGACGGGGCTGGACGACGGGCAGCAGGCCGCCGTGGCCGACCTGCTCGGGCTCGACCGCTATCCGGGCCCGGCCGTCACCATCGACGTGGCCAGGCTCGAAGGGCTGCTGGGCCTCGACGCGCGTACCGTGGCGGAGGCGGTGATCGGCCCCATCGACGACCGTCGCCGCAGGCAGGCCGAACGACGCCAGGAACGCCAGGCCCTGCTGGACTGGTTCGCCACTCACCCGGTGGTCGTCGCCCAGCCCGCCCTGCTGGCCCTGTCCGGCGGCCCGACCGGGGCGGGCGGCGGGGCGCCTGGGGCTGCCGGGACCGCTGAAGCTGCTGGGCCTTCTGGAGCCGATGGGGCTGCTGGTTCCTCTGAGGCCGGCGCCAGGGGTGGCGCTGGTGGGCTCGTTGTGCGGGCTGGGCGGGGGCTGGTTGGGCAGGCGCTCGATGTGCTGGCCGCGTTGCCCGCCTCAGGGCGGCCGCTGGCGGCGGTGGCCGCTGAGGTGACCGGCGATCCGCATGCCCTGGATGAGGGCACCCGGCTGGCGGCGCTGGTGCTGAAGGGGCTGGCCATCCTGTACGACGTGGACGCCCCCGAAGGAGCGCAGGCGCGGCGGGCACTGTGGGAGCGGGCGGGTGTGGCCTGCGACGCGCTGTCCACCACGGTGCTGGTCGCCGGGTTACGCCCGCGTGGCGACACCGTACTGGCCCGGGTGCTGCGCCTGTGGGACGGGCAGCCCAGCGTGATCACGCTCGCGCAGTTGCACGACGTACGGGAGCTGCCGCTGGAGGAGCGGGACGCGTACGTGGTGGAGAACCCGACCGTGCTGGCGCTGGCCGCTCAGCGGTACGGCGCCGCCTGCCCGCCGATGATCTGCACCTCGGGCTGGCCCAACAGCGCGGCCATCCGCCTGCTGCGCGCGTTAACCGGCACACGCCTGCACTACCACGGCGACTTCGACGGGGCGGGCCTGCGGATCGCCGCCTACACCATGGCCAAGACCGGCGCCGTGCCGTGGCGCATGTCCACCGCCGACTACCTGCGCGCCCTGGCGGACTGCCCGCCCACCGGCCTGGCCCCCGGGAAGGTGACCGACGCGCCGTGGGACGCGGAGCTGGCCGGGGTCATGCGCGAGCGCGGGGTGGCGGTGCCGGAGGAGCTGGTCGCGGGACGGCTGCTGGACGATATCCGGCCCCAGAATGCTGAATCGTTTTAAACGATCCTCTAATCTCGCTAACTTATGCGCTGCTTCTCAGCAGCGTCAAGACGCCCCGGCCCCCGGCCATTTCTCAATTCTGTTACGCCTGTGTAAGGCCAGCTTAACGACCTATTGACACGTCACGGCCCGCCGTTCTACCGTCTGGACACTTAAAACGTTTTGCCGAAAACGTTGCCGGAGGGCACATGAGTGAATCACCTCCCATCCTTTCGCTACGCAACGTGAGCAAGTCTTTTGGCGCCGTTCAAGCGCTCCGCGACGTGCAGCTGGACCTGTGGGTCGGCGAGGCGCACGGTTTGGTGGGCGAGAACGGCGCAGGCAAATCGACCTTGGTGAAGATCCTGGCCGGCGCCCATCCGGCGGACGCGGGCACTCTGACGGTGGACGGGAAAGAACTGGCCCCGGCCGGTCCCGCCGACGCCCAGGCCGCCGGCATCGCGGTGATCTACCAGGAGCCGACGCTGTTCCCCGACTTGTCCGTGGCCGAGAACATCTTCATGAGCCGCCAGCCCCTGCGATCGTTGCGCCGCATAGACGCCAAGGCCATGCGGCTGGCCACGTCCGAACTATTCGCAAGACTTGGCATCCACCTCGACCCCGACCGTCCCGCACGCGGGCTGTCGATCGCGGACCAGCAGCTCGTGGAGATCGCCAAGGCCCTGGCGTTCGACGCCCGCATCCTGATCATGGACGAGCCCACCGCCGCGCTGTCGGGCGTGGAGGTCGACCGGTTGTTCTCGGTGGTGGCCTCGCTGCGTGAGTCGGGCGCGGCGGTGTTGTTCATCTCCCACCGCTTCGACGAGATCTTCGCGCTGTGCCGGCGCGTCACCGTCATGCGGGACGGCCGCTGGGTCTCCACCGGCCCGGCCGACGAGCTCACCGTGGACGAGCTCGTACGCAGGATGGTCGGCCGCGAGGTGTCCTCGATGTACCCCAAGAAGGAGGCGGCCACGGGAGAGACCCGGCTGGAGGTCAGGGGCCTGACCAGGCACGGCGTCTTCGCCGACGTGGGGTTCACGGTGCGCGGCGGCGAGATCGTCGCCCTGGCGGGCCTGGTCGGCGCGGGGCGCAGCGAGGTCGCCCGCGCGGTGTTCGGCATCGACCGCTACGACGCGGGCGAGGTGCTCCTTGACGGCGTACGGCTGCCACCCGGCGACACCGGCAGGGCCATCGCCGCCGGGCTGGCCCTGGTGCCGGAGGACCGGCGCCAGCAGGGCCTGGTGATGGAGCTGTCGGTGGAACGCAACGCCACCCTCACCCGGCGCTGGTCACTGAGCAGGCTGGGCCTGCTGTTCGGCGGCGGCGAGCGCGCGGCGGCCCGCGAGTGGAGCGAACGTCTGCAGGTCAAGACCGCCCGGCTGACCGACCCCGTCTCCACCCTGTCGGGCGGTAACCAGCAGAAGGTGGTGCTGGCCAAGTGGCTCTCGACCGAGCCGCGCGTGCTCATCGTGGACGAGCCCACGCGCGGCATCGACGTCGGCACCAAGGCCGAGGTGCACCGGCTGCTGTCGGAGCTGGCCGGGCAGGGCGTGGCGGTGCTGATGATCTCCAGTGAGTTGCCGGAGGTGCTGGGCATGGCCGACCGCGTGCTGGTGATGCACGAGGGCCGCCTCGTCGCCGACATCCCGCGCGCCGAGGCGGGCGAGGAACCGGTGATGCTGGCCGCCACCGGCCAGGGCGGTGCCGCATGAGGGTGATCAGGAGCCACCCGGCCGGATCGGGAGGTGCGGAGTGACGGCGGTTGGGGTGATCGACGGGGCCAAGGGGCGGGCCCGTCTCGTCCAGCGCGTCTTCGTGATCAGGGAGATGGGCATCGTCCTCGCCCTGATCCTGCTCGTCGGGGTGACCGTGCTGGTCAACCCGCGTTTCCTGACCGCGCAGGGCATCAAGGACCTGCTGCTCGGCTCGACCATCCTGGCCATCCTGGCGGTCGGCCAGAGCATCGTGGTCATCACCCGCAACGTGGACCTGTCGGTGGGTTCGGTGCTGGGCCTGTCGGCGTTCGCGACGGGCAGCCTGTTCGTGGCCGACCCGGGCCTGCCCATCCCGGTGGCGCTCGTCCTCGGCGTGCTGCTCGGCGCGGCCTGCGGGGTCGTGAACGGCGGGCTCATCGCCGCGGCCCGCGTCCCGGCGCTCGTGGTCACCCTGGGCACCCTGTACGTCTTCCGCGGCATCGACTACACCTGGGCCACCGGCCGCCAGATCAACGCCGCCGACATGCCGCCGGGCTTCCTGCGGATGGGCAGCAACACGATCCTGGGTGTGCCGGTGCTCGCGTTGTTCGCCGTGGTCGTGCTGGTGGCCGCGGGCTGCTACCTGCGTACGTACCGCAGCGGCCGGGAGTTGTACGCGATCGGCTCCAGCCCGGCCGCCGCCCGCCTGGCCGGCATCCCCGTCGGCAGGCGGGTCTTCGCGGCGTTCGTCGCCAGCGGCGCGCTGGCGGGCCTGGCCGGAGTCCTGTACGCGGCCCGCTTCGGCACCCTCGACGCCAACGCCGGCAACGGTTTTGAGTTGAACGTGGTCGCGGCCGTCGTGGTCGGCGGCGTGGCCATCTTCGGCGGCAGCGGCTCGGTGTACGGCGCCGCGCTCGGCGCGGTCCTGCTCACCACGATCAGCAGCGCGCTGCCGGTGCTCGGGGTGAGCCCGTTCTGGCAGCGGGCCGCGGTGGGCGCGCTGATCCTGGCCGCCATCGGCCTGGACCGCGCGCTGGCCGTCCGGCTCGCCCAATCGCTGAGAGGAAGGAACGGCCATGGCTGAGCCCCGCCCGTTGGAGAGGACGGCCATGGCTGAGCCCTGCCGCTTGGAGAGGACGGCCGTGGCCGGGCCCTGCCGCGTGGAGAGGACGGCCGTGGCGGAGCCGTACCGGAAGGAAGGCAGGTGCGGTCGTGGCTGAGCGGGCGGTGGAGGGCGGGGCCGGGTGGGTGGCGCGGGTGCGGGCGGTCGCCGGGTCGTGGGACGCCGCCCTGATCGTGGCCCTGGTCCTGGTCGCCGTGCTGGGCGCGGTCATGATCGAAGGAGTGGCGAGCCCGCGGTTCTGGCGGTTCGTCACGCTGGAGGTCATCCCGATCGCGTTGATCGCGCTGCCCATGACCCTGGTGATCATCACCGGCGAGATCGACCTGTCCGTGGCCAGCATCCTCGGCCTGACCTGCACCATCATGGGCCAGATGTGGTTGTGGGGCATCTCCTCGCTACCCGTCCTGATCATCGTGAGCCTGCTGGTGGGCGCGCTGCTCGGCGCGGTGAACGGGGTGTTCGTGACCGCGTTCGGGCTGCCGTCGCTGGCCGTGACGATCGGCACGCTCGCCCTCTACCGCGGCCTGGCCTACGTCGTGCTCGGCGACCGCGCCGTGGCCGACTACCCGCCCGAGTGGACGATGGGCGCGATCACCGCGATCCCCGGCCTGACCATCCCCTGGATGATCATCGTGGTGGCCGTGCTGGCGCTCCTCTTCGGCCTCGTCCTGCACGCCACCCCGATCGGCCGCGGCCTGTACGCGATGGGCAACAACGCCGAGGCCGCCCGCTTCACCGGCATCTCGGTGGCCCGTACCAAATTCTGGTTGTTCGTCGCGACCGGCGCCATGTCGGCGCTGGCCGGGGTGTTCTGGACGCTGCGTTACGCCAGCGCCCGCGCCGACAACGGCATGGGACTCGAACTGGCCGTCGTGGCCGCCGTGCTGCTCGGCGGCGTGTCCATCTTCGGCGGGCGGGGCGGCCTGATCGGCGTGATCGCCGCGGTCATCCTGCTCGGCACCCTGCGCAACGCCCTGCAACTGGCCTACGTGCCCGCCAACACCCTCACCATCATCACCGGATCCCTGCTCATCGTCTCCGTCGTGGGACCCAACGTCGCCGCCATGCTGCGCGAACGGCTGCGCCGGCGACGACCCGCCGCCCCCCTGCCCCAGGAGTGAGGACAGACCATGTCAAGAATTCGAGGAGGCCGGGCCGTCGCCCTGGCGATGCTCACCGCGCTCAGCCTGGCCGTCACCGGTTGCGCCGCCGACGAACCCGCCACCACCGCGAGCCAGCCGGCCGCGAGCGGCGGGGCGGCCGTGATGAAGGAGGGCCTGAAGATCGCCTTCCTGCCGAAACAGGTGAACAACCCCTACTTCGACGCCTCCGACAACAAGGGCGGCAAGGTCGCGGTGGCGGAGTTCAAGGGCGTCTACAGTCAGACGGGCCCCTCGGAGGCCAGCCCGTCGGCGCAGGTCAGCTACATCAACACGCTGTCGCAGCAGGGCACCGACGTGATCGTGGTCTCGGCCAACGACAAGGACGCCATCTGCGGAGCCCTGCAGGAGGCCCGCGCCGCCGGCGCCAAGGTCGTCACCTACGACTCCGACACCAACCCGTCCTGCCGCGACGTGTTCATCAACCAGGCCAGCGCGGAGGGCATCGCCGCCTCCCAGGTCAAACTGATCTCCGAGGCGGTCGGCGCGGACGGCGGCGAGATCGCGATCCTGTCGGCCACCGCGAACGCGACCAACCAGAACGCCTGGATCGAGATGATGAAGACCGAACTGGCCAAGCCGGAGAACAGCAAGCTCAAGCTGGTCTCCACGGTCTACGGCGACGACGACGACCAGAAGTCCTTCCAGGAGGCGCAGGGCCTGCTGGCCAAGTACCCGAACCTGAAGGGCATCATCTCGCCCACGACGGTCGGCGTCGCGGCGGCGGCCCGTTACCTGTCGGGCTCGGAGTACAAGGGCAAGGTCCAGCTCACCGGCCTGGGCACGCCGAACCAGATGCGCGCGTACGTCAAGGACGGCACGGTCAAGTCCTTCGCCCTGTGGAACCCGTCCGACCTGGGCTACCTGGCCGCCTACACCGGTGGCGCGCTGGCCTCCGGGATGATCTCCGGCAAGGAGGGCGACAAGTTCAAGGCGGGCAAGCTGGGCGACTACACCGTCGGCAAGGACGGCACCGTGCTGCTCGGCGACCCGTTCGTGTTCACCAAGGACAACGTCGACGAGTTCGACTTCTGAAACGCCCGCCGCTCCGTACACCCGCCGCTCCGTAAAGGCGCGCAAGACCGCGTGAATCCCGCCCCGGGCCGCTCAGAGCTGGTCGGCCCAGGGCGGGTTCGCGCCCGCCACCGCGCACGTCAGCGCCGACACCCGCGCCGCGAACTCCGCCGCCGCCACCGCGGTCTCCAGGTCGAGCCCGTCCAGCCGGCCGCCGAGCAGTCCCTTGGCGTCCAAGGTGTGCAGCAGCCCGGCCGTGAACGAGTCGCCCGCGCCGACCGTGTCCACGACCCGCACGGAGGGCGCGGCGACCGTGGCGCGCTCGCCGTCCACCGACACCAGCGCCCCGGCCGCTCCTCTGGTGACGACGACGAGCCGGGCGCCGGCGGCGTGCCAGGTGTCGCAGGCGTGCTCCGGCGGCACGCCGGGCAGCAGGAAGTCCAGGTCGTCGTCGCTGAGCCGGAGGATGTCGGCGAAGGAGCACCAGCGCTCGACCCGGTAGTCGTCCTTCGCGGCCAGGCTGGGCCGGACGTTGGGGTCGATCGAGACCGTGGCCCGCGCGGCGGCCGCCCTGGCGAACTCCTCGACCGCCTCCCCGCCCGGCCCCTTGACCAGCGCGATCGAGCCGGTGTGCAGGCAGGAGGAGCCGCCGAGCCTGGCCAGGTCCAGTTCCTGCGGCGTCCACTGCCAGTCCGCCGTGCCGGTGGCGTAGAAGGTGTAGTCGGCCCGCCCGCGCTCGTCGAGCGCGGCGACGGCGAGCGTGCTGGGCTCCTCGGCCGTCACGCAGGCCGACAGGTCCACGCCGGAGGCGGTCAGGCGGTCGCGGAACAGCGTGCCGAACACGTCGTGCGAGACGCGCCCGAGGAAGCGGGCAGGCGTGCCGAGCCGCGACAGCGCCACCGCCGTGTTGGCGGGCCCGCCCCCGGCCCACACCCGCAACGCCAGCCCTCCATCACCGGCGTGCTGCTCGTCGGTGATGGCGTCGGCGACGCACTCGCCCAGCACAGCGATCATCGGGCCTGCCTTTCGTGAGGACGCGTTGCCGACTTGTTACGGCTCAGGGGCATTGACGTTTCCCGAATCGGAGTTCATCATCGCAGCACAGCCGATGTCAACGTTGACATATGTCATCGTTGACATTGAATCCCCCCTGATAGGAACCGCCATGAATGCGAAGTTTCCGGCCGGACTCCTCGTCACCGCACTCCTGATCACCGGCTGCGGCGCAAGCGGCGGCGGCCAGAGCGCCTCCGCCACCGCCAAGGTCGGCCTGATCACCAAGACCGAGACGAACCCCTTCTTCGTCAAGATGAAGGAGGGCGCGCAGAAGTCCGCCCAGGCCAACGGGCTGGAGCTGATGAGCGCCGCGGGCAAGTTCGACGGCGACAACGCCGCCCAGATCACCGCCATCGAGAACATGGTCGCCGCGGGCGTGAAAGGCATCCTCATCACCCCGAGCGACACCAAGGCCATCGTCCCCGCGATCAAGAAGGCCAGGGACGCCGGCGTGCTCGTCATCGCCCTCGACACCCCCACCGAGCCGCAGGACGCCACCGACGCCCTGTTCGCCACCGACAACTTCAAGGCCGGCGAGCTGATCGGCCAGTACGCCAAGGCCGCCATGGCCGGCAAGCCCGCCAAGATCGCCACGCTGGACCTGGCCCCCGGCATCACGGTCGGTCAGCTCAGGCACGACGGGTTCCTCAAGGGATTCGGCGTCCAGGAGGGCGACCCGTCCATCGTCTGCTCCCAGGACACCCGCGGCGACCAGGCCAGGGGCCAGACCGCGATGGAGAACTGCCTGCAGAAGGCCCCCGACATCAACCTCGTCTACACCATCAACGAACCCGCCGCGCTGGGCGCGCACACCGCGCTCAAGGCCAAGGGCCGCGACAAGGACGTGCTGGTCGTCTCCGTGGACGGCGGCTGCACCGGCACCAAGGCCGTGGAGTCCGGCCAGATCGCCGCCACCAGCCAGCAGTACCCGCTGAAGATGGCCGAGGACGGCGTCAAGGCGGTGGCCACGTTCGCCAAGGGCGGCCAGAAGGCCACCGGCTACACCGACACCGGCGTCACGCTCATCACCGACAAGTCCGTCACCGGGGTCGAGGCCAAGGACACCGCCTTCGGCCTGGCCAACTGCTGGGGCTGAGGATGGCCGTGATGGAGGCGCCGCTGCCGCGCCGTCTGATCAGCACCCCCGTCGCCGGGCCGCTCGCCGCGCTCCTGCTGGCCTGCGTGTTCTTCGGCCTCAACAGCGCCCAGTTCTTCACCGGGTCCAACTTCTCCCTCATCATCCAGCAGGTCATGGTGGTCGGCACGCTGGCCATCGGGCAGACCCTGATCATCCTGACCGCGGGCATCGACCTGGCCTGCGGCGCGATCATGGCGTTCGGCGGGATCGTGATGACCAAGCTGGCCGTCGACTCCGGCCTGCCGCCGCTGCTCGCCCTGACCGCCGGGCTCGCCGTCTGCGCCGGGTTCGGGCTGGTCAACGGGCTGCTGGTGACGCGGATCTCGTTGCCGCCGTTCATCGTGACGCTCGGCATGCTGAACGTGGTCTTCGCCCTGACCCACATCTACTCCAATGAGCAGACGGTGACCGAGTTGCCCGCGCTGCTGACCTTCCTCGGCCAGACCTTCCAGCTCGGTCAGACGAACGTCACCTACGGCTCGTTGCTGACGATCCTGCTGTTCCTGCTGTTCGCGTACCTGCTGGGCTCCACCGCGTGGGGCCGTCACGTGTACGCGCTAGGCAACAGCCCCGAGGTGGCCCGCCTGACCGGTATCAGGACCAACCGCCTGACCGTCGGCGTCTACACCCTCGCCGGCCTGGTGTACGGCATCGCCGCCCTGCTCCTGGTCTCCCGTACCGGAGTGGGCGACCCGCAGGCCGGCCAGACCGACAACCTGGACAGCATCACCGCGGTCGTGCTCGGCGGCACCAGCCTGTTCGGCGGCCGGGGCCTGGTCCTGGGCACGCTCGTCGGCGCGCTCATCGTGGGGGTGTTCCGCAACGGCCTGCAGCTCATGGGCGTACCGTCGATCTATCAGACGCTCATCACCGGCGTCCTGGTGATCCTCGCCGTCGCCGTCGACCAGCTCTCCCGCAGGAGGATGCGATGACGCAGGAGGACGCGAAGACCACCCCGGTGCTTCAGGCGCGCGGCCTGGTCAAGCGGTACGGGCACGTGACCGCGCTCGACGGCGCCGACTTCGACCTCATGCCCGGCGAGGTGCTCGCGGTGATCGGCGACAACGGCGCGGGCAAGACGAGCCTGATCAAGGCGCTGACCGGCGCGGTGCAGCCCGACGCGGGCGAGATCCGGCTCGACGGGCGGCCCGTGCGCTTCCGCGACCCCCTCGACGCCCGCCGCCTCGGCATCGAGACCGTCTACCAGGACCTGGCGATCGCGGCCTCGCTCGACATCGCCACGAACATGTTCCTCGGCCGCGAACTGCGCAAACCCGGCCCGCTCGGCAAGATCTTCCGGATGCTGGACAAGAAACGGATGCGCGCGGAGTCGGCCAGGCACATGGCCGAGCTCAAGATAGGGCTGCGCTCGCTCACCCAGCCGGTCGAGACGTTGTCCGGCGGGCAGCGGCAGGGGGTCGCCGTGGCCAGGGCGGTGGCGTGGGCCACGCACGTCGTGGTCATGGACGAGCCCACGGCCGCGCTCGGCGTCAAGGAGTCCGGCCAGGTGCTCGACCTCATCAGGCAGGTCCGCGACCGGGGCACGCCGGTCGTGCTGATCAGCCACAACATGCCGCACGTGTTCGAGATCGCCGACCGCGTACACGTCCAGCGCCTGGGCCGCAGGGTCGCCGAGCTCAGCCCACGCGAGCACAGCATGGCCGAGGTGGTGGCCATCATGACCGGCGCGCTGCGGGTGTCGGAGGGCAAGGCCGTGGTGGCGGACGCGGACGCGGCGAAGGCGATCGGCCTGTCCTGAGCCGTCCTGATCAGAGGTGGCTAGCATGGGCCGAATGCGGCGTCCGACGATGACAGATGTGGCCCGTGAGGTCGGAGTGACCGCCAAGACCGTCTCCCGGGTGCTCAACGACGAGGGCCCGGTCGCCATGGAGACACGCGAGCGGGTCATGGCCGCGGTCAGGAAGCTGGGCTACCAGCCCAACCTCATGGCCCGCAACATGCGGGTGGGCGCCCGGGACGCCACGCTCGGCCTGGTCATCCCCGAACTGGGCAACCCGTTCTTCGGTACGGTCGCCGGCGGCGTCGAGAGCGTCGTACGCGCCCGCGGGCTCACGCTCATCGTCGGCTCGTCCGAGGAGTCGGCCGCGCTGGAGCAGTCGCTCATCGCCACCTTCCTGGCCCGCCGGGTCAGCGCCCTCATCATCGTGCCCGCCGCCGCCGGCGAGCACCGCCACCTGCGGGCCGAGCGGATGGCGGGGCTGCCGATCGTCTTCCTCGACCGGCCGGCCGTGGGCCTGACCGCGGACTGCGTGGTCAGCGCCAACCGGGAGGGCTCGCGGGCCGGCGTGGCGCACCTGATCGCGCACGGGCACCGCAGGATCGGCTTCGTCGGCGACCTGCCGGCCACCCTCTACACCCGCCGCGAACGTTTCCAGGGTTACCGCGACGCGCTCGACGCCGCCGGGCTGCCGTTCGACCGTTCGCTGGTGGAGAACGGGCACGACCAGGAGGCGGCGGCGCGGGCCACGGCGCGGCTGCTGGCGCTGGCCGAGCCGCCTACGGCGCTGTTCGCGGGCAACAACCTGGCCTCCACGGGGGCGGTGGTGGCGCTGTCGCGGGCGGGGCGCAAGGACGTGGCGCTGGTCGGGTTCGACGACCTTCCGCTGGCTGAGGCGCTCGACCCGCCGCTGACGGCGGTCGCCCAGGACGCGGCGGCGGTGGGGGCGGCGGCGGCGGCTCTCGTGCTCTCCCGCCTGGACGGCGATCGTTCCAAGGCCCGCAGGATGACCGTCCCGACGCGCCTGATCATCCGCGGCTCCGGCGAGCTCCTCCCTCAATGATCCCTCATCCTTTACGCGGTGCCGTGGTCCGCCACTCGCCGCACTTCGGCTGATGGCCCTCCAGGAAACGGCCGCTGAACCCGTCACCGGTGGCCCGCCGCTACGCGAGCCCAAGTTGCCCGGCTCCGTGGTCACCTCTCGGAGGCCGCGCGTCAGGGACTGGTACAGGTGTAGCCGGAGGGGACCTGGTTGTCGGGGGTGGGGCGGCGTACCTGGAAGCCGAAGGAGGTGCTCTGGCCGGGGGCGAGGGTGCCGTTGTTGCCGGTGCTTCTTGCCGTGATGGTCTGGCCGGCGGTGGTCAGCGTGGTGTTCCAGGAGCCGGTGAGGGTGTGGCCGGCGGGCAGCGTGAACCTCACCGTCCAGCCGTTCAGCGTGGTCGTGCCCGTGTTGGTGACCGTGACCGGCTGGATCACGTAGCCGCTGCCCCAGTCGGTCTGGGTCGTCGGCGCGACCGTGCAGCCGCCGCTCTGGGAGCCGGAGGTGGTGACCGTGGCCGTGTTCGAGACCGGGGACAGGTTGCCGGCGGCGTCGCGGGCGCGGACCTGGTAGCGGTAGGAGGTGTTCGCGGTCAGGCCCGTGTCGGTGTACGAGGTGGTCGCCGACGTGCTCACCTGCGTGAACGTGCCGCCCGACGTGCCGGGGGCGCGCAGGACGTCGTAACCGGTCACGCCCACGTTGTCGGTCGAGGCGGTCCAGGATAGCGAGGCCGTGGTGGCGGTCGTGCCCGGGGAGGTCAGGCTTCCAGGCGCGGTCGGCGGGGACGTGTCGGTGCCGGTCGTCGCCGGTGGGACGCGGACGATCCGGTCGTCCTGCGCCACGGGGGTGCCACGGCCGTCGCGGTTGCTGGTCGCCACCCAGAGCCAGCCGTCCGGCCCGACCGCCACCGCGCGCAGCCGCCCGTAGGCGGACTGGAACTCGGCCACCGGCGTGCCGGCCCCGCCGCTGCTCGTCAGGGGGACCGCCCAGAGCCGCTGGCCGCGCAGCGCCGCCGCGAACAACGTGTTGTTGGCGTACGCCAGGCCGCTCGGCGAAGCCTGCGCCGTCGTCCAGGTGACGATCGGGTTGCGGAAGGAGGGGTTGGAGCAGGTGCCCTCGCAGGTGGGCCAGCCGTAGTTGCCGCCCGCGACGATCTGGTTGATCTCGTCGGTGGTGTTCTGGCCGAACTCGGTGGCGTACATTCTGCCCTGCCCGTCCCAGGCCAGGCCCTGCACGTTGCGGTGGCCGTAGCTCCAGACGCGGGAGTTCGCGAACGGGTTGCCCGACGGGACGCCGCCGGTGGGCGTCATGCGCAGGATCTTGCCCGCCGGGGTGTTCAGGTTCTGCGCGTTGGCGGTGTTGGCCGCGTCGCCGGTGGCCACGTACAACATGCCGTCGGGGCCGAACGCGATGCGGCCGCCGTCGTGGATCGTCGCGCTCGGCACCCCGGAGAAGATCACCGGCTGTGTCTGCGGGGCGGTGAGCTGGAACCTGACCAGGCGGTTGTCGCCGCTGGTGCTGGTGAAGTAGGCGTACACCCAGCCGTCCTGCGCGTACGACGGCGAGACGGCGATGCCGAGCAGCCCGCTCTCACCCGAGGCGCTGACCCCGCTGATCGTGGCGACCGCGGCCGGCGTCTGCCCCGGGCGCACCCGCATGACGCGGCCGGTGTTCCGCTCGGAGACCAGCGCGCTGCCGTCCGGCAGGAACGCCATCGCCCACGGCACCTGCAGCCCGGTGACCGACACCTCCGCCCTGGCGAAGTCGAACCCGCCCACCACCTGGGCGTGGGCCTGCGGAACGCCGAGACCCAGGGCGAGCAGGGTCAGAATCAGGGCCTGGATGACACGGGCGCGCATGGCGGGCTCCTTGACCGGACGGATGTCAGCACCGTAAGCATCGCCGTAGTGGGATCTCAACCGTGTCGGGTGAGGTTTCGCGACGATCTGCGGTGACGACCGCCCCGCCGGTGAAACTTTCAACGACCCGGTGGGAACGCGGAATGTCGGTCGCCTCTGCTGAGATGTCCTCGCCGCGATCAATGAGAGGAAGGGCGGAGCAGCGTGGACCGTACCGGCTGGAAGGCGTTCCTGGAGCGCTGGAACGAGGAGCTGTTCATCGCCGGGGCGCAGCCGCACACGGAGCTGGGCAAGCCGCTCACCGACGGCTGGCTCGGCCACCCGCCCGCCTCGCAGGAGCAGGTGGCGGCCCTGGAGGAGCGGCTGGGGTGCGTGCTGCCGCCGTCGTTGCGGGAGTTTCTCCTGGTCAGCGATGGCTGGCAGATGTTTGGCTGCTTCGGCGGCGAATTGCGCGGCACCGGCGAGCTCGGCTGGCTGCGCGACCTGGACCGGATGTATGCGGAGGCCTACGACGAATTCGACGAATTCGCTGACGAGGCGGCCATCCTGCGGCGCGGGCTGATGCTCTCGCACGGGGCCGACGCGGGCGTGCTGTTCCTCGACCCCGGCGACGTCGATGAGGCGGGGGAATGGGCCGCCTACGAGACATACTCCTGGACGGCAGCGGGCCTGGAACGGCAGGGCTCCTTCCACGAGCTGATCCGTCACCTGTACGCCGGCTTTCACGCTCTGGAACGGCCCCAGTGCCAGACCCAGCGCGAGTGGGACGCGAAGGTCGAGCAGGCCCGCCTGGCCGTTCTGGCGGGCGGGGTGGACGGGCCGATGGCGGTGCTGGAGGAGGCCAGAGACTACGGCATTCCTGCCCGCCCTGTTCGCCGAGCACCGGCGGACCCACCACTGCGCCCGGTGGTCCACGCTCGAAGGGCTGCGGCAGTACGGCAGCGATGCGGTCAAGGAGCGGCTGGATAGGGCCGAAGGACGGCTGGGCAGGGCCGGGAGGCGGCGGCAGGGGCGGGAGGCGGGTGACCAGGCCGAGACGTGGGTGATAACGGGGAGGCGCCGGTCGGCTATCCGGTGGGCTTGTCTCGCGTCTTCGCCTCCTTCTCCGTCTCCTTCGCCTGCGAGTTCGCCTGTGAGTTCGCCTGTGAGTTGGCCTGTGGGTCGATATTGGCCTGGCTCGCCATCTGGTTCCGATACTTGTCGATCTCGTCGGAGATGTCGCAGGTCGGCACCTTCGCATTGAGGCGCCCGCACCGTCCGATCACCGAGATGGCCCCCGTGGGGGTGACGGTCGCGAGGAACACCGGTCGATCGATGGCCCGCCTGCCTGACGTGGTGTCCTGCTTGGACGTGGGTTCCTGCCCGAAGGTGAGCAGACCGCTGGCACCATCGAGGTCCCCGAGTTGCCCGAAAGCGGTGAGCAGGCCGCCGCGGTCGATGATGTGCTCACGCGGGTCATCGGTGTCGTCGTCCTGGAAGAGATAGGCGTTCTGGGCGGCCCGCATCATCGCCTCCGCGGCATCGTAGGCCAGCACGGCGAAGGTCGGCGACGGGTGCAGCTTGGCGGCGCCCTGGCTCTTCGGCAGGGCTGCGACGTAGCTTTCGAACAGGCCGTAGAAGGGGGCCGGAGTCAGGGGACGCTCCTGCTCCCAAGCCTCCTTCGAGGCCAGCGGCGTGTAATAGAGCTTGACGTCTTTCGTCGCAGCGATTTTGGCCCTGTTGTCGTCCACATACTCGGCGACGGCATCCCCGGCCAGAATCATGACGTCATCGCACACCGAACCGGACAGTGCCTCGAAAAAGCTGATGAATTGGGTCGCGCGCCCCGCGTAGTAGAACAGATCGGGGTACTGGACGCCCTCCCGGCAATAATTGTTCAGCCACGCGCGCACTTCGTTGGCGTCGCCGTAATATTCCGTGTCCGCAGTGCCGCCAAGTTCTCTGAACCTGGCGGCGAAGCGCTCCCCGATGTCGCGGCTGTAAAGGTCGGTGATGGACCTGTCCACGAAGACTTTCGCGGACTTGGCGGGACGCCCGAGCTTTCCCGAGCGCGCCCACAGAACGGAGATGTCGGCGATTTCGCTGCTGAGCGGGATCGTCGGCAGGTAGGAGGGCGAAGGGCGGCCCTTTTTCCTGCCGAGATCGTCGTAGGTCGCCGCGGTGCCCAGCATCGGGAGGAAGACCGAGGTGAGGCGGTTGATGGCGTCGTTGGTCCCGCTCCTGCTCTCGCCGAAGCCGATCGCGCCCACGATGGTCCTGTCGGTGCGCATCCGCTCCAGGATCGCGTCCGCGATGATCCCGCCGGACTCGAACCCGCTCCCCGCGTTGGCGATCAGGATCCGCATCTGGACGGTGCTGTCGTCGCCGCCCTCGTTGATGAGCTTCCGCTGCCGGATCGCCAGGCCCACGAGTTCGCCGTGCTCGTCCGTCAGGTCTTCGACGGCGGATTTCTTGGCGGTGGTCATCGCGCCGACATAGACGATCGTGACATGCGGTTGTCGCAGACCGTCGATCTCGTGATTGGCCTGCTGGATCTCCTTCGTCACGTCTTGGAGCCGATCATGGAAGATGTGGGCGCCGTCGGTGATGCCGATGCAGTCACCGTTGCTGGAGCGCCAGACTCCCTGGCTGCAATAGGCCGGCAACTGTGACCCCAGGACGGACGCGGGCAGCAGGAAGAGGCCGACGATGGCCGCTCTCGGCAGCCAGCGGTTGGCGAGCACCGGTGGACGGCGCGGCCGTTCGACGGAGACGGGCCTGGCCACCGCGTCCGCCGCCCGGGCGTCCTCGTCCCGGAAGTGCAGGCCGAGGTGCCGGACCTTGCCCAGAGCGCGGTTGGTCCGCAGGCTCCGCTGCCACTGGCTCCACAGCCGCTCGGCTTCGGCGACCCTGGCGGACGTCGGCGTCGCCGGACCCGTCTCCCACGCGATCGCGTCCATGTCCTGCGACGGGGCGAGGTGGATCACGAAGAGCGGGTCGGACTTCGGGATCCTGGCGCGCACCTGCTCGATCCGCCGCAACAGCCGCACACTGGCCTGCGGATCCGCGGCCGAATCGACGAAGAGGACCGGGTACACCGTCCTGACCCATGCGGCCCGCCGCGGGAACCGGAGCCGGCGCCGCTCGAACCCCTGGCGCAGATCCTCGAGGAAGGCGTTGACGAGGAGGAGCTGGATCTCTTCCGACTCCTGCCGGATCTCCGCGCGCAACCGGTCGCTGATCTCCGCGCGGCCGGATTCCGCCTCGACCTTGAGGCGCGCCTGCATGACGCGCTCCACGAACTCGCGGAAGTTCTGCGGGCGGTGCTTGGTGTTGTGTGACATGAAGTAGGGCTGCCGGATGAACCACCGATAGCGCCGCCATCCCGCCCAGCTCCGTGAGAGCAGCAGGACGTGAATGACGCCCAGGACGAAGGCCGAGGCGATGGCACCCAGACCGAAGGTCGGCCCGAGCCTGTCCGCGAGGGGCTTGCTGATGAGAGCAGCCGCCGCCGCGTACGCGCTCAGCGGCCCTTCGAAGTAGGCGCGCAGATTCTTCAGCAGGCCCCGATGCTCCATCTTGGAGCTGGGCCGCAGTTGCAGTTGCCGGCGCCGGATCTCCTGCGCGATGTGTTTGCGCATGCCCTGGTGCGGATCGCCGGGCAACTCCATGTCCAGGATCCAGTGCACCTGGGTGAACAGGGGAAATCGAAGCTGCGGCTCCTTGCTGGGGCCCGCGGAGGCGAAGTCCATGGCCGCCTTGAGCAAGGTCTCGCTCAGCGCGGAGCAGGGCTCACTCTCCGGTGGGCCGCCGTCCGCCTTCCCGCCGTTGCGCGACTCGGCCCAGGCGCTGGGCGTGCCCTTGCACCGGCCGTGCAGGATCTGCGCGAATTTGGCGGTGACGTCGTACGGGCCGAAAAGGGAGAGAATCGGGAGCGGCACGTCGCCTTTTCTGGCGCTCGGCCGGGTGCGCATGTTTTCAAACGTGCGGATGAAGCTCTGGATTCCCTCGGCCGCGTAATGATGACGTGTTTCGCCGCCGTCTGTGCGGGGGAACTCGGTTGCCTCGGTCACTGAGCGCTCCGTACGGGGACTGTCGGCGTCGCTGCCCAGTCCGGCGCGGATCTCAGCGCGCTCTGAAAGTATTTCGCATTCTGGTCCGGATACGGCTTGCCGACGATTTTCTCAAAGGCTGCTCCGGCGATGCTATCAGGGTATTCATGAAAGCATGCCGAATAAATCGGATGGCCATTTCCGATTTATTCGGCAAATATCTGCGTTTCGTGTGTTTCGCGCGTCAGGTGTCGCGCAGCCCCGCGAAGAGGTCCTCCTCGTGCTTCGGCGCGTCCACCTTGTTCAGCACCCGCTCGAACGCCTCGTGCGAGAACACCTGCTGCTGCGCCTCCTCCGGCATGCGCAGCAGGAAGATGTTCTCCCCCTGGCTCTCGTGCGCCTGCAGCGCCTTGAGCTTGCGCTCGACGTAGGGGGAGACGTCGATGACGCTGGTCACGCGCTCGTCGGGGGTGCCGAAGTCGTCGGAGGGCTCGAAGCCGCCGAGATCGGCGCCGCTGTCGCGCATCATCTCGAACATGCGCTTGATCGCCGACCGGGGGATGGCCGTGTAGTAGAACTTGTCGGGGATGCCCGTCCGCTCGACGGCGGCCGCCGTGATGCGGTGGGCCTGCACGTGGTCGGGGTGGCCGTAACCGCTGCCGCCCGTCTCGTCGTAGGTGATGACGACCTGCGGCCGGTAGTGCTCCATCAGCGCGGCCAGCTTGGCGGCGGCCGTCTCGACCGGGATGTTGGCGAACGCCTCGGGATGGTTGTTGGTCTCCCAGCCGACCATGCCCGAGTCGCGGTAGCCGAGCAGCTCCAGGTGGTCGATGCCCAGATGGGCGATCGACTCCTGCAGTTCGCCGAGCCGACGCCGGGCCACCGCCTCGTCGTCGTGACCGGGCTCGCCCGGCTTGAGGCCGCCCTGGTCGTCGCCCTGCTCGCCGTTGGTGCAGGTGACCAGGACCGTGCGGATGCCCTCTTCGGTGTAGCGGGCCAGAATGCCGCCCGTGCTGAGACATTCGTCGTCGGGATGGGCGTGCACGACCATCAGGGTGAGTTGCCGGTTCATGTGTGGAGAAACTACCGGGCCGCGCCGACAATTCCGGACCGGGCCAGTTCGCCGGCGCGATCGCGGTCGAGTGCCGCCGCCGCGCCGTCACCGACGACGTCGGCCAGGGCCGCCTTCTTGAGCCAGTTGTACGGGCTGCACGGCCGCACCCAGATCCGCTCGCTCACCAGCACCCTGGCCACCTCCCGCCGCCCCGCCCGCAGGGCCGACTCCAGCAGCGTGCGCTGCACGGCGTCGCGCTGCGCGTGGCTGCCGCCGAACTCGGCCACCCGGTGCCTGATCGGATGCAGCAGGTCCACCACCGTCCCGTAGTCCTCGCGGCCGTAGGCCACCAGCGCCCGGCACACCGGCAGCCCCACCCGCAGCGTCATGTCGTGGTTGGTGACCCCCGGATGCGGCCGCGCCACGTACGCCTCCCGTCCCGCGATCAGCCTCTCCGCCTCCGCGATCCGCCCGGCGCCCACGTACGACATCACCGCGTGCATGTCGTTGAAGGCGTAGAACGGCTCCGCCACCCGGGCCGGCCACGCCTCGGCCAGCGCCTGCCAGCGTTCGTGCTGGTCGGAGCCCTCCAGGTGGAGCCGCCACAACAGCGCCGCGGCGTCCAGCAGCTCCATGCTGGACCGCCCGCCCGCCAGCACCGAGTCGTAGATCGCCAGCACCCGCGGCAGGTCGCCGGTCTCCAGCGCGTACAGGCAGTAGTGCCACCAGGTGTGCACGTTGAAGAACGTGCCCGTGGACCAGTCGGCCACCCGGGCGTCGAGGTAGCGCAGGCCGTCGCCGAAGCGGCCCTGCATCTCGTAGGTGTGCGCCACCGCGTGCACGCCCCACACGTCGCGCGGGTTCAGCTCGACCGCGCGCAGCCCGACCTCCTCCGAGCGGTCGTAGTGCCCGGCCTCCTCCAGGCCGAAGGCGTACATGCCGAGCACGTGACCGAAGTGCGGGTCCTCCTCCCGCCAGGCGCTCAGCGCGCCGCCGATCCTGTCGCGCAACATCCGCGCGTCGCCGGTGAAGAAGTCGACCTGGTGCCCGGCGGCCAGCGCCAGGGCGTCGCGCGGATGCCCGGCCGTGATCTCGGCGAGCAGCGCCCCGCAGGTCAGGAAGTCGCCGCCGAGCAGCGCCCGTACGGCCGCCACGTGCGCCCGCTCGCGGGGCAGCAGCGCGCCCTGGTCGATCCCGCGCACGTACGCGCCGAACCGCTCCCGAGCCGCCCACGCGTCCTCGGCCTCCGTGGTCAGCAGCCCCAGATAGGCCGCCAGGACGTGACCCATCGCGAAGTCCGGCGACTCGGCCAGCGCGGCGCCCGACTCGGCCTCCACCTCGGCGCGGAAGTGCAGCAACTCCTCGATCGCCCGGTCGTAGTGCCGCACCCCTGCGGCACTCGCGCCCGACACCTCCAGGCCGTGCTGATCCTGCCTCACCGCATGAATGTAACCGGCCGGTCGGCGGCTCACACGCGTAGAAGCGCTTTTCCGGGGCACTCGAAAACCTTCCCGAAAACCTTGGGAGGAACGGTGAACACTGCGGAACAGGCTGGACGACAGGCCAGGCAGGCGACGCGGCAGGCGGCCGCGAGCCGGCCGATGGCCATGCTGACCCGGGTGGGCCTGGCCTGCCGTGGAGTGCTGTACGCGCTGATCGGCGTGGTGGCGCTGCAGATCGCCATGGGCGACGGCTCCCAGGAGGCCGACAAGGCCGGAGCCATCTCCACGCTCGCCGGGCTGCCCTTCGGGGCCGTGCTGTTGTGGATCATGGTGGCCGGATTCGTCGCGCTGGCGCTCTGGCAGGCGTCGGAGGCGCTGTTCGGCCACGGCAAAGCCCTCGAACGTGCCGAGTCGGTGGCGCGGGTGGTGGTGTACGGACTGGTCGTCACGACCCTGATCAGCATGCTGACCACGCACAAGGCGCCGTCCGACGACCAGAAGTCGCAGGACATCACGGCCAAGCTGCTGGACCTGCCCGCCGGCCCCGTCATCGTGGGCGCGCTCGGGCTCGGCCTCGTCGTGCTCGGCGTGTACTGGGTGCACAGGGGCCTGACGAAGGGCTTCAAGGAGGAGCTCGACCTCGGGCGCATGTCCCCGAAGGCGCGTACCGCCATGGAACGGCTCGGGCTCGGCGGGTACGTGGCCAGGGGTGCGATCGCCGCGCTGGCCGGGGTCTTCATCGGGCAGGCGGCGATCACCTACGACCCGGACAAGGCGGGCGGCATCGACGCGACGCTCAGGCAGTTCGCCGACACCCCGGCCGGTCCCTGGCTGCTCGCGGTGGTGGCGCTGGGGGTGCTGCTGTTCGCGGGGTACTGCTTCGGGGAGGCCCGCTGGCGCCGTACCTGATCGTGGTGAGGGAGGCGGGACGGTCCCGCCTCCGCGTCTCTTGATGGACGGTCCCGCCTTCCCACCCCCTGATGGTGGCGGGATCGTCGGTGGACGGTCCCGCCCGCGCGCCTCAGGAGCGGCCCGACACCACGGCCCTGCCCATGGCGGGGTCGTCGCAGAAGGCGCCGTCGATGCCCAGCTCCAGCAGCCGCGACAACCAGCCCATCACGTTCCCGGTCGCCCTCGGGTAGACGGGACTCGCCGGGTTGCCCTGCCGGTAGTCGGCGGGAAGCTGGGAGTTCTCGTTGCGTACCGTCCAGACGTGCACGTCCAGCCGCCTGCGGTGGGCGTCGGCGACGAGCGTGGTGGGCCGCGTGGTCGCGCCGGAGGCGTCCACCGGCACTACGCGCCGGGTGTCCACGCCGATCCCGTTCGCGTAACGCGCGACCTCGCGCAGGCCCTCCGGCTTGACCATGTCGTCGTAGGTGCGGGTGCTGCCGGAGGCCACCCAGTCGTAGGGCGCGCCGCCGAAGGTGATGAGCTGGATCAGCGGCAGCCGCGTCCGGCCGCGCAGGTCGCGCAGGTTCGCCGTCTCGAACGACTGGATGTAGGCCTTGCGCACCCGGTTCCTGTTCAGCACGTCGAGCAGCGGCTCCTCCAGCGACAGGCCGATGGAGTCGAAGTACGTGGGGTGCTTGGTCTCGGGGTAGACGCCCACGCCGTGTTGCAGTGCCAGCCGTACGACCTCCTCGAACGTCGGGATCTCGGCGAGCCCGTCGAAGGCGGTGTTGTCGGGGCGCAGGTCGGGCACGCGTTCCTTGGCGCGCAGCGTCTTGAGCTCGGCCAGCGTGAAGTCCTCGGTGAACCAGCCGGTGATCGGCCGGCCGTCCACGGTCTTGGTGGTGCGCCGGTCGGCGAACTCGGTGCGCGCGGCCACGTCGGTGGTGCCGGAGATCTCGTTCTCGTGCCTGGCCACCAGCACGTGGTCCTTGGTGGCGACCAGGTCAGGCTCGATGTAGTCGGCGCCCATCGCGATGGCGGCCTCGTACGACAGGAGCGTGTGCTCGGGCCGGTGGGCGCTGGCGCCCCGGTGGGCGATCACGATGGGGTCCTCGCCGCGGCGCTCGGCCGTGGCGGGAGGGGTCTGGGTCAGCACGACGGCGACCGTACCGCCGGCGAGCACCGCGGATAACACACTCGCGAGTAACCTGCGCATCGTCATGGGGCGCACCGTAGACCTCCTGGATGGACCGCGAGTTACGAACGAGCACACAGAGGTGGGCGGCTACGGACGATCAGGCGCGGACCGTCTCGATCACGCTGGTGGAAAGGGCCAGCTCGGCGACGTCCGTGACCTCCAGCCCGGCCTGCCGCAGCAGCGCCGTGTACTCCGACAACGAGCGCTCCCGCCCGCTCCCGAACACCCCCAGCATGCGCATGTCCAGTTCCTTGCCCATGTGCGGGCTGTCGTCGTCGGGCAGCACCATGTCCACGAACAGGATCCGCGCGCTGTCCGGCATCACCGCCAGCAGATTCTCGATGATCTTGATGGCTTCCGGGTCGTCCCAGTTGTGGATGACGTTCGACAGCAGGTACAGGTCGGCCTCGATCGGCACGCTCGCGAAGAAGTCACCCGTGATCACCCCGGCCCGGTCGCCCACCCCGCGCCCGGCCAGGTACGCCCGCGCCGCCGGCGCCGTGTGCTCCAGCTCCACCACCACGCCCCGCAGGTGCGGATGGGCGCGCAGGATCGTGGCCAGGATGTGGCCCTTGCCGCCGCCCACGTCCGCGATCGTCCTGGCCCCGGAGAAGTCGTAGCGCTCGGCCAGCGCCCGCGCGAACGGCCTGGAGCGCGCGTCCATGAACGCGTCGAACTGCGCCGCCAGCTCCCTGTCCTGCGCCAGGTGCCGGTAGAGCGGGCCGTACTTGCCGACGAACGCCTGCTCGCCCGTGCGCACGGTCTCGGTCAGCGTCATCAGCGCGTACATCATGGCGGGGTCCGCCGTGGTCAGCACGCCGGGATGCAGCGAGCGCGGATGGTCGGGCAGCAGGACGGCGCCGGTCTCGGTCAGCTCGTACGCCCCGGGCGAGGCCGACCGCAGCAGCCCGAGCCCGGCCGCCGAGCGCAGCACCCTGGCCAGCATGGCGGGCTCCGCCCCGCAGTGCCGCGCCAGTTCCTCCGCCGAGCGGGGGCCTTCCTTGAGCGCCTGGGGGACCTCCAGGCGGACGAGGGCGTACAGCGCGGCGAACCGCCACACGCCCCTGATGAGCTCCCAGACCGGTCCAGTGGGATCCGGCCCGTTCGGATGCGACATGGGAACTCCCTTCACGACAGGCCATGGATTGGCACGGCGGGCACGAGTGTGCAGCCGCCGATAATGCCGATCGCGTTACGCCTTATGGTCTTGCTCTTGGGGTCGGCGGGTGTTATCACCGGAGCCCCGCCGCAGGGACCAGGGCCGATGTGAGGGTGGCGGTAAGGGCACGCCTGTCGTGCCCCTCGCGGCTCCTCCGTCGTCCATGATTGCCGGCCCAGGCAAGATTAGCGGCGGGGTTTGCAATTTGTCATTACCGGGATTTGAAAATATTCGCGTAATACGGTCCGGTGCCTATATGGGGATTAAATCCCGGTCAAAGGTCGGTGGCGATGATGTGCTCGATGTTGCGCTCGGCGAGCGCCGTGATGGTGACGAACGGATTGACCGTCGTGTTGCCGGGGATCAGCGCGCCGTCGATGACGTACAGGCCCGGATAGGCCGTCAGGCGGCCGTAGCCGTCGGTGGCCCTGCCCAGGACGGCGCCGCCCAGCGGGTGGTAGGTCAGGTGGTCGCCCCAGATCTTGTAGATGCCGAACAGGTCGGTCCGGTAGATCGTCCCCTCCCTGGCGTTGATCCGGTCGAAGATCGTCTTGGCCATGTCGATCGACGGCTGTTTCCAGGCCGTCTGCCAGTTCAGCTCCACCCTGCCCGCCGCCGCGTTCCAGGTGAACTGCGCGCGGTGCGGGTTGGCGGTGATGGACAGGTAGAAGGAGGCGAAGGTCTCGATGCCGGTGGGCAGCGGGGCGACCTCGGCGAACGCGCCGCCCGCCGCCCAGTTGTCGATGCCGCAGCAGGGGATGGCGGACTGGAGTTTGCCGGTCGGGTCCCACAGGTGGTTGGCCCGGCCGCACATGACGTTGCCGTTGTCGCCCCAGCCCTTGCCGATCTCGCCGTTGAGGCGGGGCAGCACGCCGGTGGCCTTCAGTTTGACCAGGAGCTTGCTGGTGCCGACGCTGCCCGCGGCGAAGAACACCCGGTCGGCGGTCACCGTCTTGGTGGTGAGCGTGGCGCCGTCGGTGCCGAGCTGGTCGATGACGACCGTGTAGCCGCCGCCCGACGCGGCCGGGGCGACCGAGGTGACCCGGTGCAGCGGCGAGACCGTGACCCGGCCGGTGGCCGCGGCCCGGGCGAGGTAGGTGCGCTGCAGCGACTTCTTGCCGTGGTTGTTGCCGTAGAGGATCTCGCCGGCCAGCGCCGACCTGGGAACGGTGCCGGCCGCCTCCTGCTTCATGTAGTTCCAGTCGTAGACGTCGGGCACGAACACGAACGGGAACCCCGAGCGCTGGGCGTGCTTGCGGCCCACACGGGCGTACTGGTAGCAGTCGGTGGTGTCGAACCAGGCCGGGTCCACCGTGCCGACCCCGAGGGTGGCGTTGGCGCGCGGGTAGTAGGTGCCGTACATCTCGTCGGCGTTGACCGTGGGCAGGACGGTGGCGAAGTTCTCGCGTCTGGGCGTGACCGCCATGCCGCCGTTGACCAGCGAGCCGCCGCCGACGCCGCGGCCCTGGTAGACCGTGATGCCGCCGAACTCCTCGGCGTCCAGGATGCCGGTGTGGCGGGGGATGTCGCGGTCGATGGGGAAGCCGAGGAAGTAGTTGAGCGGCGCCTTGGTGCGCGTGCGCAGCCAGTAGGAGCGGTAGTCCGGCTCTCGCGTGTTGCAGAAGATCTTGCCGTCGGTGCCCGGGGTGTCCCAGGCCATGCCCATCTCGATCAGGTGGGTCTGCACGCCCGCCTGGGCCAGGCGCAGGGCGGCCACCGCGCCGCCGTACCCGGTGCCGATCACCAGGGCGGGCACCCGCGCGCCCGATACGATCGGGCCGCCGGCGCGGGCGGTGGCGGTGGCGGTGCCGCCGAGGGCGGCGGTGCCGAGCAGGGTGCCGGTCGCGGTCAGGAAGCCGCGGCGGGTGACGTCATCGCTCATCTCAGCGGCCTCGATTCCGGTTCCGACCGCGGCGAAGTGCCCACGGGACGGCCGGGGTCGGCGGTCAGGCCGTCAGGGCGGCCGGGGTCGGCGGTCAGGCCGTCAGGGCGGGCGGAGTCGGCGGACGGGCCGTCGGGGCGGCCGGGGTCGGCGGACGGGCCGTCGGGGCGGCCGGCGGGCGACCTGCCGCCCGAGCTGGGCAGATGGCAGGCGGTGTCCAGGCCCAGAACGCGGTTGAGTCGGCCGAACGACAGCCACGAGCCGAGGCACATGCTCAGCTCCACGATCTCCCGCTGCTGGTAGTGAGCGCTCATCCGGGTCCAGAACTCCTCGTCGAGGCCGTGGTGGTCCAGGGCATAACGTTCGGCGTACTCGGCGGCCAGCCGGGTGCGCTCGTCGAGGGCGTCGCTCGTGCGCCACCGCGTGACGGACTCGGCGAAGTCGTCCTCGACCTTGACCCCGTCCCGCTCCGTCCGCCAGTCCAGGCAGAACGCGCAGCCGTTGATCTGCGCGATCCGCAGCCTGGCCGCCTCGAACTCGCGCAGCCCGAGCGTCGTGTGCGAGTAGACCGCCAGCGAGAAGCGCGAGGCGGCGACGCCGATGCCGGGGATCATCTCGCCCCAGACATACTCGATGGCGTCCTTGCCCTCCGGGACGTCGACCCTCATACGCCTCTCCTTCCTAACCTGCCGATGGCCGGGCGCAATGGCACGTCCAGCGCGTCGTAGAGTCCCGGCCGGGCCTCCACGAGCCAGTCGATGGCCCCCACCAGGCGGCCCACGGCCGTGGCGTTGCCGCCCGCGGCCCGGTTGCCGTCCTCGTCGGTGGCCTCGACCGTGACCTCGATGCGGGGCCGCCCCTCGACGATCACCCGGTGTGACCCCGCGCCGGAGTGCGGTTGCGGCCAGTCGGGGGCGCAGGACGGGTGGATGCGGGTGACGTGCTCGATCACGATGCGGGGCAGCCCGCCCACGATGCCCAGCACCTCGAAGCGGACCGCGCCCTGGGTGCCCGACTCGAACACGCCCATCGCCGCGGTGGTGACCGTGTCGTCGAGCGGGCGGCGCGCCACGCTCTCGCGCAGTTCGTCCAGCTCCACCCCGAGCGCCCTGGCCATCAGCCGGATCTGGCCGCCCCACACCATGGAGGGCACCGTCGGGGCGAGCATCGGCGGCCGGTAGTCCATCGGCTGCCCCATGCCGACCAGGTAGCGCACCACGTCGGGCTGGTCGTAGGTGGTGTAGTCGAAGATCTCCTGGCAGCGTACGGCGTCCATGGTCGTCGCCAGCCCGCTGACCAGCAGCGGCAGGACGTCGTTGGCCCAGCCGGGATCGACGCCGGAGGCGAACAGGGAGCCGCCGCCGGCCTCGATGGCGGCCAGCACCGGCTCGCTGGCCTCGGGCGGGGCGCCGCGCCGGTCGTAGAGCGCGTACAGGGACGGGGTGACGACCACGGCGCCCGCGCGGATGGCGCGTACCACGTCGGCCAGGGCCTCGGCGGGGCGCAGGTCGCCGGAGGCGGCGTAGACGACGGCCCGGGGAGCGGCGGCCAGCGCCGCCTCGACGTCGGTGCTCGCCGCGACGCCGAGGCGGCGGCCGAGCCCCGCGAGCTCGCCCGCGTCGCGGCCCGCCTTGGCCGGATCGTTGACGAGCACGGCGGTCAGCTTGAGCGCGGGATGGGCCGCGACGGCGCGGATGGCGGCGCGGCCGATGTTGCCGGTACCCCAGACGATCGTGGACACCATGGGCGGAGCGTAGCAAGCGCTTGGTTTGGTGTACAGGGCCCTTTTTCGCCGCGTTTTCCGTGGTCGGAGCCGGGCTCGGAAATAAAACGGAATTAGCCGGTGATTGCGGAGAGACATTATGAAATGACCGCAACCCGGTCTGTTGTGTAGTCACTTTCTCACTTTTCGTGGCGGATACAGGCCGCGTCCGGCAAGCTGCTGACCAAGGGCGGCCCGTCGAGCCGGACAGGGTGAGAATCATGAATATGAGTGGGCGGCAAACCGGGAATCTGCCGCCGGAAATGACCAGCCTCGTAGGCCGCCGTGGAGAGCTGGCCCGGATCCGCCGGTTGTGCGGGGAATTCCGGATGGTGACGCTGACCGGAGTGGGCGGCGTCGGCAAATCCCGGCTCGCCCTGCGGGCCGCGGCCGTCATGCAGAAGGGCTACGGCGACGGCGCCTGGCTCGTGGCGCTGTCGGCGCTGGACCAGGGGGCGCTGGTGCCGCACACCATCGCCGAGACGCTGCCGCTGGCCGACCGCACGACCCGGCCCATGATGGACGTGCTCACCGAGTACCTCGTGGACCGGCACGTCCTGCTGGTGCTCGACACCTGCGAGCACCTGATCGACGACCTCTCGGGCACGGCCCGCGACCTGCTGGTCGCCGCCCCCGGGCTGTCGATCCTGGCCACCAGCCGCCGCCCGCTCGGCGTGCCGGACGAGCAGGTGCTGATCATCGACCCGCTGCCGGTGCCCGACTCCCGCGGCAAGGGCCCGCAGGAGGCGGTGGTGCTGCTCGCCGAGCGCACCGCCCGCTCCGTGCCCGGCTTCGCCGTCACCGACGGCAACCGGGCCGACCTGGCCCGCCTGTGCCGCCGGCTGGAAGGGCTGCCGCTGGCGATCGAGCTGGCCGCGGCCCGGCTGCGCGAGCTGCCCGCCGCCGAGTTGTGCGAGCGGCTCGACGACCGCTTCGCGATGCTGGGCGACAGCGAGGCCGAGGTGGCCGACGCCGACCCGCCCTGGCACCAGGCGCTGCGCACCGCGATCGGGTGGAGCCACCAGCTCTGCACGCCCGAGGAGCGGCTGCTGTGGGCGCGGGCCTCGGTGTTCGCGGGCAGTTTCGACGACGTGGCCGCCATCGAGGTCTGCGCCGACGCGCTGCTGCCCGCCGAGATCCTCCCCGCCCTGCTGGCCGGGCTGGTGGACAAGTCCATCCTCATCTGGTCACCGACCGGCGGCGGCGAGCGTTACCGGATGCTGGACACCATCCGCGAGTACGGCGCCATCTGGCTGGGCGCCCTGGGTGAGCAGGAGGAACTGCGCCGCCGGCACCGCGACCACTTCCTGATCATGGCCCGCCGCGGCGACGCAGCCTGGCTGGGTCCCGGCCAGGTCGCCCTGAACGACCGCACCAACGTCGAGCACGACAACCTGCGTACCGCGCTCGACCACTGCCTGACCAACCCGGCCGACCACACCGCGCTGGAGCTGGCCGCGGCGCTGTGGTTCTTCTGGTATCCGTGCGGGTTCCTGCGGGAGGGCCAGCACTACCTGGAACGCGCCCTGGACCGTGACACCGGGCCCAGCATCGTACGCAACCGCGCCCTGTGGGTGTGCAGCCTGACCCTCATGGTGCAGGGCGACCCCACCGCCGGCATGGTCTACGCCGCCGAGTGCGCGGGCACGGCCGAGCAACTCGGCGACACCGCCGCCGCGCTCGCCGCCCAGGCCATGGTCATGGCCGCGGCCACCATCAGGGGCGACCTGGCGCTGGCGCTGGCGCTGGCCGACAGCCTGCTGGCCGTGCACCGGCCCGAGCACGGCCTGACCCTGCCCACGCTGCTGGCCCGGCTCTGCCAGAGCCACGTGCACACCGCCCACGGGCGCGTCGAGGACGCCGTCAAGGCGCTGGAGGAGATGTGCGCCGAGTGCGACAAGCACGGCGAACGCTGGATGCGCGCCTACGCCGACCTCTTCCGCGCCCAGGCGGAGCTGTCGCTCGGCCGGTGCGACGCGGCGCAGACCTTCGCCCGCTCCGCGCTGGAGATGAAGCACCGGCTGCACGACAACATCGGCATCGCCATGGCACTCGACGTGCTGGCCTGCGCCGCGTCCGCCTCGGGACAGGGCGAGCCGGCCGCCCGCCGGCTGGGCCTGGCCCAGCAGGTGTGGGACACGATCGGGCGGGCTCAGCTCGGCATCCATGAGTGGGTCAGCGCCCGCAGGACGTGTGAGCTGGAGGCGCGGGCGGCAATCGGTGACCGGGCCTACCGGGCGGCCTTCCGCACCGGGTACGACACCGAGCTGGAGGCCGGGATCGCGCTCGCCCTCGACCCTGGGACATGAGCCGCACCCGCGCCCTGGCACTACGATCGGCGGGATGCCGCAGTCCCGCATCCGCCGCGTCCTGCGCTGGTCGCGCCGGTTCGCCGCCGTCGTGATCAGCCTGTGCGCGCTCGCCGGGGCCGTACGCCTGGTCGTGCCCGCCACCGCCGCCGGCCCCGGCGGCGAGCCGCCCGGCGTGCGCCGCCAGCTCGCCTTCCTGCGCTCGGCCCTGGACGCCGGCGCGGGCGGGCAGGCGCAGGCGCTGTTCCCCGAGGGCTACTTCTTCCTGCACGTCCTGTACGGCCTGAGCTGGGTCGAGCTCGGCCACCGGGACAAGGCGGCAGGCCAGGACGCGCTCCGGGAGGCCCGCTGGGCCCTGTCCCGGCTGGACTCGCCGCAGGGCCGCGAGCCGTTCAGCCCGGACCTCGAACCCGCCTACGGCGTCTTCTACCGGGGCTGGTGCAACTGGCTGCGCGGCGGGGTGCTGAGCCTGCAACCGGCAGACCGGCGCGACCCCGCCGAGCTGCGCCGCTTCACCGAGGACTCGGCGGCGCTGGGGCGGGCGTTCGACGCCTCGCGCTCGCCGTACCTGGAGGCATACCCCGGCCAGTCCTGGCCGGTCGACTCGACCGTGGCGATGGCCTCGCTGCGGCTGCACGACGCGGTGGCGGGCACGCCCGGCCACGCCGCCACCGCCGCCCGCTGGGTGCAGCGCACGCGCGCCCGCCTCGACCCGCGCACCGGCCTGATCCCGCACAAGGCCGGCGGGCCGGGCGAGCCGGACGAGGTGGCCAGGGGCACCTCGCAGAGCATGATCCAGCGCTTCCTCGTCGAGATCGACCCGGCCTTCGCCGCCGAGCAGTACACCCGCTTCCGCGACCGCTACGTGGTGGCCCCGCTCGGGCTTGGCCCGGCCGTGCGGGAGTACCCGATCGGCATGAACGGTCCGGGCGACGTCGACTCCGGGCCGCTCCCGCTGGGGGTGAGCCTGTCGGCCACCGCGGTCACCCTGGGGGCCGCCCAGGTCCACGGCGACGCCGCGCTCGCCGGCGCGCTGGCCAACTACGGCGAGCTGGCCGGGCTGCCGGTGGGCACCCCGTGGACCAAACGGTACGCCTTCGGCCTGATGCCCATCGGCGACGCGTTCCTGGCCTGGTCCAAGACCGCCCGCCCCTGGGTGGGCGCCGGCCCGTCCGCCACGCCCCCGGCGAGCGTGCCGTGGTGGTGGCGCGTTCCCCTGCTGATCCTGCTGGCCCTCGTCGGGATCGTGCCCTGGACCCCCGCGATCAGGCGCCGCCTGTCCCGGCGCGGGTGGCCGGCTTGGCGGACTCTGAGGTGGCGCCGCTGATGCCGATGGTGGCCATGTAGGCGCGGTCCCACTCCCCGCCGCGCAGCCACCGCCCGATCAGCCCGTTGAGGTAGTCGCGGAAGGCCGTGTCCTGCTTGGGGACGCCCATCCCGTACGGCTCACGCCCGAACGGCTTGCCGACCAGCCGCAGCGTGTCGCGATGCTCGGCCAGCAGCCCGAGCAGGATGGTGTCGTCGGTGGTGAGCGCGTCCACCCGGCCGGCCACCAGCGCGGGCACGCAGTTGCTGTAGGCGTCCACGATCTCCAGGTCGGCGCTGGGCACCGTCTGGCGCAGCCGCTCGATGGAGGTGGAGCCCGTGGCGGTGCAGACCGTCTTGCGGTCCAGGTCGGACACCCCGTTGATGGTGGCGTCGCCCACCCGCACCAGCAGGTCCTGCCCGGCGATGTAGTAGGGGTCGGTGAAGGAGACCCGCCGGGCGCGCGTGTCGGTGATCGAGTACGTGGCGATGACGAGGTCCACCACACCCTGCTCGATGAAGTTCTCCCGCTCGCGCGAGACGGTCTCCACGAAGCGGATGTTGCGCTCGCTGCCGGTCAGCTCCTTGGCCAGCAGCCGGGCCATCTCCGCGTCGAACCCGGTGATCCGCCCGCTGGACGGGTCCTTGTAGCCGAACATCGGCTGGTCGAACTTGATGCCCACGGTGAGGACGCCGCGCTCCTTGATCCGGGCCATCGTGGAGCCTTCGGGGAACGTCTGCTCCTGGCCGCAACCCGCGGGCAGAAGGCAGAACGCCACCGCCACGAGTAACGCCCGGAAGCCTCTCACCGGACGCGGTACCGGTTCTGCGGTCGGCCCGTCGGACCGTATTTCGGCTTGCCCTCGATGAGCCCGCGTTCTGCCAGATGCTCCAGGTAGCGGCGGGCGGTGGCCCGGCTGACGCCGATCATCTTGGCCAGCTCCTGGGCCGAGGCGTCCTCCTCCACCCTGGCCAGCGCGTCCAGCACCGCCTGCTCGGTGGCGGCGGAGATGCTCTTCGGACGGATGGCGGAGTCCATCCGGATCATGCGGAAGATCCAGTCGATCTCCTGCTGCTCGGTGTAGTGGGAGTCCGAGTCGAACTGCTTGGCGGTCTCCGCGAAGTGCAGCAGCGTCTGTTCGAGCTTGCCCGCCCTGGTCGGCTTGACCAGGTAGTGCAGGGCGCCGCGCTGGATGGCCGCGTGCACCGTGGCCGACTCCTTGTGGCTGGAGACCACGATGATGTCGGCGGGCGGCTGCCCGGGGCGGCGCAGCCGGTGCGCCACCTCCAGACCGGGCATATCCGGAAGGTGGAGGTCGAGCAGGACCAGGCGGGGCGCGAAACGGCCGGCGGCGGCCAGCGCCGCCTGGCCGGTGTGGGCTATCCCCACGACACGGAAGCCGAGCACCCGGTTCACCTGAGCGTGCAGGGCCGCCGTGACGACGGGGTCGTCGTCCACGATGAGAACGGTGATGTCCTTGGATCCAGGCATCGCCACGCTCCTCGTCAAAGTAGCCGGTCTCCGCAGCTTAAGCGGGTTTTATCACAAAAGATCGTCTTTTGCTCGTTCTGCTCACTGGGAACCAGCGCTTGTGCTTGTTCCCTCCTAGTCTGTACCCGATCCGGGTGGGAAGGGACGGACGCTCTTGCGATGGGTGCTCGCGGTTACGGCCCTGTGGACGTTACTCGGCCTGCTGCCTCTGGCGCTGCTGACCTCGTCCAGCATCACGATGTCGGAAGGCGCGGTCAGGGACGAGGTCACCGACCGGGTCAGGACCACCGCGTCGGTCAGCCGGGTCGTGGTGGACCAGCAGATGAGCTCGCTCAACCAGCTGGTCACCGCCTTCGCGCAGCGGCCCCAGGTGCGCGACTCCCTCGATGAGGTCACCACCGCCACCATGCGCGACTGGCTGGATGAGCTGAAGCGGATGCGCGACGGCGTCAGCGGCCTGATCATGATCACCCCCGAGGGCGACATGCTGGGCGCCGAGCCGCAGAGCGTGCTGCCGCAGGACGTCAGCAGCACCGACTGGTACCGCGCCGTGCGCGACGAGCGCCAGACCCACATCTCGCAGGCGTACACGCCCACGATGGTCGGCGTGTCCAGGGCGGTCGCGGTGGCCGCGCCCATCCCCAGCGCCGACCACACCCGCATGCTCGGCATGCTCACGGTCGTCTACAGCCTCGACGCCATCCAGGAGTTCGCCGAGGAGGCCGCCGACGCGCAGGACATCAGCCTGCTCATCACCGACAAGGCCGGCGTGCTCATCGCCGACCCCGGCAGGAAGTTGTACGCCCTGACCTCCCTGCGCGAGGACCTGCGGGTGGACGCCGCGCTGGCCGGGCGGGCCTGGGAGGGCGAGTTTCAGGGCATCGACGGCATCGTGCTGTCGGCCTCCAAACCCATCGAGAGCATCGGCTGGACGGTCACCGCCGAGGTCTCCGCCGCCGAGGCGCTGGCCTCGGCCGCGCGGCTGCGCGAGAACGTGATGGTCGTCGCGGGCCTGCTCGCCGTGCTCATCCTCATCGGCCTGGGCCTGCAGATCCACTCCACGAAGGTGCGCCGCCGGGCGCAGGCGACGCTGGCCAGGTACGCCGCCGAACTGGCCGACGCCAGGGACGAGGCGGTCAGCGCCTCCACCGCGAGATCCGTGTTCGTGGCCAAGATCAGCCATGAGATCCGCACCCCGATCAACGGCGTGCTCGGCATGAACTCCCTGCTCATGGGCACCCGCCTGGACGAGGAGCAGCGCTACTACGCCAGCACCGCCCAGGAGTCGGCGCACAACGTGTTGCGCCTGCTCGACGACTTCCTCGACCTGTCCAGGATCGACGCCGGCCACCTGCAGGTCGAGGCCGTGCCGTTCGACCTGCCGCGCCTGTGTGACGAGGTGGTGGCGCCGTTCGCGCCGCACGCCTACGAGCAGGGACTGTGGCTGACGCTGCGGCTGGACGAGAGCGTGCCGAGCCAGGTGTCCGGCGATCCCGCGCGGCTGCGCCAGGTGCTGACGAACCTGGTCGGCAACGCGCTGAAGTTCACCGTCCAGGGCGGCGTGGACCTGCACGTCACCCTCGACGAGGGCGAACCGGGGCAGGAGCGGGTGGTGCTGCGCTTCGCGGTGGCCGACACCGGCATCGGGGTCGGACCCAAGGACCGGGACCAGGTGTTCGGCATCTTCCGCCAGGTCGACTCGCCGATCACGCGCAGGACCGGCGGCAGCGGCCTGGGCCTGGCCATCAGCAGGCAACTCGTCGAGCTCATGGGCGGGCGGATCGGGCTGGACAGCGTGGAGGGCGTGGGCAGCCGGTTCTGGGCCACGCTGCCGGTGAACGTGCTGGCCTGGGCCGAGCCGGGAGCCAGGGCGCTGGAGGGGCGGCGCGCGCTCGTCGCCGACCCGCGGCCCGAGGACCGCACGCTGGCCGCGCGCTGCCTGGAGCAGGCCGGCGCCGAGGTGGAGGAGAGCAGGGACGAGCAGTCCGCCCTGACGCTGCTGCGCGAGGCCGCCGCGGGCGGGACGCCGTACGAGCTGGCGGTCGTCGCACTCGACCTGGGCGCGGGCCCGGACGACGGGCCCGGCATGCCCGGCTCGCTCGCCCACGCCATCCTCACCGACCCGCTGCTGGGGGCCACCAGCGTCATCGTCGTCGTCACCCCCGGCCGCGCCGGGTTCGCCTGGCCCGGCCCCGCAGGGGAGCGGGCCGCCGTGCAGTCGATCACCAGGCCGCTCAGCCGCCGCCGCCTGCTCGCCGCCGCGCAGAACGCCCTGGTCGCGGAGGAGAGCCCCGGCGAGCCGCGCGAAGGGGCCCAGGCCGCGGGCGGCACCCAGGGCGCGCGCATCCTGGTGGCCGAGGACGACGAGGTCAGCCGCCAGGTCGCGATGCTGGTGCTCAGCCAGGCCGGGCACGAGGTCGAGGTGGTCGAGGACGGCGCGCAGGCGGTGCGGGCCGTCCTGGCCGGCGAGTACGACCTGGTGTTCATGGACTGCCAGCTGCCCGTGCTCGACGGCCTGGCCGCGACCGAGGAGATCAGGGAACGCGAACAGGCGCACACCCCGATCATCGCGATGACAGCCGCGGCCATGCCGGACGACCGCGTCCGGTGCCTGGCGGCGGGGATGGACGATCACCTGGCCAAGCCCGTTGACTGGCCGCGCGTGCTGGCCAGGATCCCGGACTGGACGGCTTCCGCCGGGTTGCCGCCCGAGCTGGCGGGGTTGTCGCAGGAGGCGCTGGCGGACGTCGCGCGGGCCTACCTGGCGACGGCGACGCGCACGTTCGAGGAGCTCAGGCAGGTCGTACGGGATGGCGACCGGGACGCGGCGGCGGCGCTCGCGCACCGGCTCAAGGGGGCCTGCGCGACGGTCGGCGCGGCCCGCGAGGCCGAGCTGTGCGGCCAAGCCGAGGACCTGGCCAAGGCCGGGAACACCGTGCCGGAGGAACTGCTCGACGAGCTCGGCGGCCTGCTCGGCGAGGTGCCCGGCTGGATCCAGAGCGACCCGGTTACGGTTTTCCGCCATTGAGGCAGGCGGGTTGCCTCCATGGCGGCGGGCCTCACGGGCTTCTAGCGTGAAGCGTCGTGATCAGTCTTGAGAACCTGAGCAAGAGGTACGGCGACCGGCTCGCGGTCGACGACCTCACGCTGCAGCTGAGGCCGGGTACGGTGACCGGCTTCCTCGGGCCGAACGGGGCGGGCAAATCGACCACGATGCGCCTCATACTCGGCCTCGACCACGCCACCTCCGGCACCGCGCTGGTCGGCGGCGTGCCGTACCGCCGCATCAGGAACCCGCTGCGCACCGTCGGCGCGCTGCTCGACGCGCGGGCCGCGCACCCGGGCCGCAGCGGCCACGCCCACCTGGTGGCGCTGGCCCGCAGCAACGGGATCGCGCGCCGGCGGGTCGGTGAGGTGCTGGAGACGGTCGGCATGGCGGGGGCGGCGCGCAAGCGGGCCGGCACCCTGTCCCTGGGGATGAGCCAGCGCCTCGGGATCGCCGGGGCGCTGCTGGGCGACCCCGAGGTGCTGATGTTCGACGAGCCCGTCAACGGGCTCGACCCGGACGGCGTGCGGTGGGTGCGCGGGCTCATGCGCTCGCTGGCCGCCGAGGGCCGCACCGTGTTCGTCTCCAGCCACCTGATGAGCGAGATGCAGCTCACCGCCGACCACCTCGTGGTGATCGGCAAGGGCCGGCTCCTCATGGACGCGCCGCTCGCGGAGGTCCTGGCGGGCAGCTCGCTGACGGCCGTGCTGGCCCGCACCCCGTACGCGGGCGAGCTGGTCGAACGGCTGCGCGCCGCCGGGATCAGGGCGCAGCGGCTCGGCGAGCACGAGCTGGAGACCACCGGCGCGCCCATCGAGCGCATCGGCGACCTGGCGCACGAGGCCGGCATCCGGCTGCACGAGCTGCGCACCAGGGAGGCTTCCCTGGAACAGGCCTACCAGGAGCTGACCTCGGGCAGCGTGGAGTATTCGAGCGGCGTGGAGTCAGGGGTGAACGCATGATCACCCTCAGGCAGGCGCTCGGGTCGGAGTGGGCGAAGTTCTGGTCGGTCAGGTCCACCTGGTGGTGCCTGGCCTGCGCGGTCGTGCTCACCGTGCTGACCTCCGTCACCCTGGGCGGCGCGACCGTCACCGACGCCCTGCGGGAGGGCAGGGCCGGCGTGCGCGTCGTCGCCAGCGAGCCCGTGATCTCGGCCACGTCGTTCGCGCAGTTCGCGCTGGTGGCGCTGGCCATGATGGTGATCACCTCGGAGTACCTCGCCGGCGGCATCCGGGTCACGTTGCAGGCCACGCCCGCGCGCGGGGTGGTGCTGGCGGCCAAGTCGCTGGTGACGGGGGTGGTGATGTTCGCGGCCGGCGTGCTCGCGGGGGCGGTGGCGACGGCGGTCGTGTACGTGGTGCTGTCGATCGACGTGTTCGGCGGGATCGTCGTGCTGCCGGCCGGTGAGGTCGTGCTCGACCTGCTGGGCATGGGGGTGTTCTACGCGCTGGTGTCGGTGATGACCATCGGCGTCGGCGCGGCGCTGCGCAGCGCGGCGGGCACGTTGACCGTGGTGTTCATGCTGCTCATGGGCTTGCCGCTGGTGGCTCTCACGACCGGGAACGAGACGCTGGTGGACCTGTCGCTGCGCATGCCGATGTTCGCCGGGCTGGCGTTCATGGACAGCACGCAGAACCTCACGGGCGGGCCCATGCCGTACTCGGCGGGGGAGGGGCTGGTGTGGCTGCTGGCCTGGACGGCGCTGGCCGTGGCGGTGGGCCACACCCTCCTGCGCCGCCGCGACGCCTAGCCGCCGTGCGGGCACACTCGCCGCGACGCCCGGCCGCCGTGGGGGAGCACGCGTCCGGCCGTGCGTCGCGACGCCTAGACTTCACGCTCGTGTCAGGCACCCGCATCGCCCGCATGCTGGCAGGAGTCCTGCTCGGGATGGCCCTCGGCCTCGCCGAGCTGCTCTTCCTGTGCGTGGCGGGGCCCGCGCGGCTGGTCCCCGCGCTGCGGCCCGCCGCCGCGCGCGGGCTGGCCCGGTTCACGGCGCTGGAGCGGGCCCGCCTGGCGCGCTGGCTCGACACCGACACCACACCCGGCGCGGGCGGTTACGCCTTTCTCGCCGCCCGCGCCGTGCTGGGCGTCGCGGGCGGGTACACCTGCGCGACGCTGCTGTTCCTGACCTGCCTGCTGCTGCTCGGCGGCACGTGGGAGCTGCTGTGGAACGTACCGGAGCCGATCTCCCTGAACCTGCCCGGCGTCCGGGTCGTCACCAACGGCGGCATACTCGGTCTCACCAGCGGCACGCTGTTGCTGGTCGTGCTCACCCTCATGATCCTTGCCGTCGCCGCGCTCGAACGCCGCCTGGCCGCCCGCTTCCTCGGCCCGAACCACCAGGAGCTGATGCGCAGGCGCATCGCCGAGCTGACCGCGACCCGTTCCGGCATCGTCAGGGCCGTGGACGACGAGCGGCGCAGGATCGAACGCGACCTGCACGACGGCGTACAACAGCGCGGCGTGGCCCTGGCCATGCTGCTCGGCCGCGCCAGGCACAGCCCCGGCCAGGCCGCCGAACTGGTCGCGCAGGCCTACACCGAGTCGCGGCGGCTCCTCGACGAGTTGCGCAGCGTGGCCTGGCGCGTCTACCCGACCGCGCTCGACGAGCTGGGGCTGCGCGCCGCGCTCGCCGGCGTCGCCGAGCGGGCCGGCTTGCCCGTCACCGTGCACTACGGGCTGGCCGCCCGGCCCGCCTCCGAGATCGAGACTGCCCTGTACTTCGTGGCCCGCGAGGCCATCACCAACGCGGTCAAGCACGCGGGCGCGCATGACATCCTGGTGGTCCTGAGCGAGGACGAGCGGACGGTGAGCGTGGCCATCTCGGACGACGGCAAGGGCGGGGCCGACCCCGCGGGCGGCGGCCTGTCCGGGCTGGCCCGGCGGGTGCTGGCGCTGGACGGCACGTTCACCGTGGACAGCGCGCCCGGCGGCCCCACCAGGATCGCCGCCACGCTGCCGAAGGCGCCGCCGTGCGAGTGATCCTGGCCGACGACTCGGTGCTGCTGCGCGAGGGCCTGACCCGGCTGCTCGACGACGCCGGTCACGAGGTCGTCGCCGCCGTCGGCGACGCGCCCGCGCTGCTCGACGCCGTCGAACGGCACCGTCCCGACGTGGCCGTGGTCGACGTGCGCATGCCGCCCGCCCACAAGGACGACGGGCTGCGGGCGGCGCTGGAGATCCGCGGGCGCCTGCCCGGCGTCGGCGTGCTCGTCCTGTCGCAGTACGTCGAGACGGACTACGCCGCCCGCCTCCTGTCCGGCCCCGCGGAAGGGCTCGGCTACCTGCTCAAGGACCGGGTCTCCGAGGTGGGCGAGTTCCTCGACTCACTGGAGCGGGTACGCGCGGGCGGCACGGTGTTCGACCCCGAGGTGGTGCGCCGGCTCATGGCCCGCACCACCCGCGCCGACCCGCTGAGCAGGCTCAGCCCCCGCGAGGGCGAGGTGTTGCGCCACCTCGCCCAGGGGTTCGTCAACGCGGCCATCGCCGAACGCCTGCACGTCAGCCTCAGCACCGTCGAGAAGCACGTCAACGCCATCATGGACAAGCTCGACCTGCCCCGCGACCCCGGCTACAGCCGGCGGGTGCTGGCGATCCTGCGTTACCTGGAGAGCTAGTCGTGCTTGGCGAAGGGTGAGGTGAAGGAGCCTCCGCTGACCATGCTCGCCATCGCCTGCTGCAGGAACTTGGAGTCGTTCAGATGCGGGAACGGCTCTCCCTCGGGCACCTCCACCTCCAGGAACCGGCACAGCGGCTCCCAGCCCTCCCGCACGTCGAAGACCAGCAGACGGTCCGCCGGCAGGCTCTCCTTCACCGTCGCCACATGCCGCTCGAACGCCGCCACGGCACTGTCCTCGTCCACCGGGCCGTCGGTGAAGGTGTGGCCGGAGCCGAACAGCTCGCCGGTCATGCGGTCGAGCAGCGGCTGCATCCGGCCGATGCTCTCGAAGAAGGCCGCAGCCTGAGGGGGCAGGTCCTGGGGCGCCCCGCGCCGGGGACCGTTCTCGATGAGCGCCTTGAAGCTCACGTGCCAGGCGCGCGGGTCGCGCACGGTGAGGACGATCTTCGCCTCAGGGTAAGCCTGCGCCAGCTCCCGCCAGAAGAAGGACGCGGGCCAGTCCACGCAGGAGCGGTACCCGTCGAACACGTGCTCCCAGTCGGCCTGCGTCGTGTCCTCGGCGAGCGGAAGCCACCGTTCGACGCGGCCGGGGTTGGTCATGATGTCGAACATGTGGTGACACGGGCCGAGTCCGAGCCGCTCCAGCGCGGCCTTCATCGAGCTGGTTCCGGTGCGCGGGAGTCCCGCGCCGATGACAGTCAGCACAATCGCACCTCCAGAAAATTGTCTACCGAACTAGTCGGTAACAAGAGCGCGAGTGTGACACTACGCCCCCGATTGGTCGGTCTGTCCTTTGGGTAAGGGGCAGAGTCAAGTTCCACCATGGGGGAAGGATCACGCTATGACCGTCATGCTCGCCGACGGCCGCCCGATGCCACGCCTTGGCCTGGGCACCTGGCCCATGAACGACGAAGAGGCCCGCCAGGCCGTGACGCACGCCGTCTCGCTCGGCTACCGGCTGATCGACACCGCCGCCGCGTACGGCAACGAGGCCGGTGTCGGAGCCGCCGTGGCGCAGGCGTCCGTGGCCCGCGAGGACCTGTTCGTCACCACGAAGCTGCGCGGCTCCCACCACGGCTACGACGCGGCCATGCGCGGCTTCGAGGAGAGCCGGGCCCGGCTCGGGCTCGACTACGTCGATCTCTTCCTCATCCACTGGCCGCTGCCGGAGCGCGGGCTCTACACCGACACCTGGCGCGCCTTCGTCCACCTGCGCGAACAGGGCCTGGCCCGGTCGATCGGGGTGTCCAACTTCACGCCCGAGCAGATCGAGCGGGTGGCCGGGGAGACCGGCGTCTGGCCGGCCGTCAACCAGGTCGAGATGCACCCCGGCTTTCCCCAGCGTGAGCTGCGCGCCTGGCACGCCGAGCACGACATCGTGACCGAGTCGTGGAGCCCGCTCGGCGCCGGGTCCAAGCTGCTCGACGAACCCGCCGTCACCGATCTGGCCGCCACGCACGGCCGTACCGCCGCCCAGGTGGTGCTCCGCTGGCACCTGCAGCTCGGCGCCGTGCCCATCCCCAAGTCGGCCAACACCGAGCGCATGCGGCAGAACTTCGAGGTCTTCGACTTCAGCCTGTCGCCGGAGGACATGGCCCGCCTCGAAACCCTCGACACGGGCGGACGCATCGGCGGCGATCCCGACACCCATGTGGAACTCTGAGCGGATCGAGGGCGCGTAACCTGGAGTCGGCGGCCCGGACCATCGGGCCTTGTCGGATGACGTGAGCGGGAAGGGAAGCCCCTTCCCCGGCGGCGGAGCGACGAGGGGGCGGCGATGACAGGCGATGAAGGCACCTTCAAGGAGACGCCCGCCGTCACGGAGATGTCCGGGTTCGAGGAGATGTCCGCCTTCGAGGAGATGCTCGCCGAGCTGGCCCACCGCCGCGAGGAGTTCCGCGAGCTGCGTTACGTCCCCAAGGACTTCATCGACCGCCTCAAACGGCTCGGCCTCTACCGTTGCGCCACGCCGGAGCGGTTCGGCGGCGAGACGATGCCGCCGGCCGACTTCCTGCGGCTGATCGAGCGCATCTCCGCCGTGGACGGCTCCACCGGCTGGGTCGCGAGCTTCGGCTCCCAGCTCGTCTACCTGGGCTCACTGCCGCTGGAGAGCCAGGCCAGACTGTACGCCGACGGCCCCGACGTCGTTCTCGCCGGCGGCCTGTTCCCGGTCCAGCCGGCCGCCCCGACCAAGCGCGGCTTCCTGCTCAACGGCCGGTGGAAGTTCGCCAGCGGCTGCATGGCCGCCGACGTCCTGATCGTGGGCATCCCGGGCGACGACTCCACCTCGGGCAAGCCGCGCGGCGTGCTGGTGCGTCCCGACCAGCTGGAGATCGTACGCGACTGGGACGTCGTCGGCATGCAGGGCACCGGCTCGTTCGACCTGATCGCCTCGGACGTCGAGGTGGACCGGGAGTGGTCCTTCATCCGCGGCGGGGCGGCGGTGATCGACGAGCCGCTCTACCGCTATCCCGCGATCACCTACGCCGCGCAGTCCCTGTCCATCGTCTCCGCCGGCGTCGCCAGGGCCGCGCTCGACTTCGCCGAGCAGACCGGCAGCGGCCGGGCCTCCATCACCGGCGCCCCCCAACTCGCCGACCGCGCCTACTACCGCGCCGGCATCGCCGAGGCCGAGGCCGCGCTCCGCTCCGCCCGCGCCTACTTCTACGAGGCCGCCGAGGAGGCGTGGGGCGCGCTCGCCGGCGGCGGGCTGGTCAGCGACGAGCAGAACGCCCACCTGCGGCTGTCGGCCGCCCACCTCTCGCGGGTAGCGGCGGAGGTGGTGGGCAAGGTCGTCTCCCTGTCCGGCACCGCCGTGATCTTCCGCGACCACCCCCTGCAGGCTCTGCTGGGGGACGCGCTGGTGCCGCAGGAACACGCCTTCCTCAGCCCGGCGATGTACGACGCGGCGGGCGCCGTCCTCATGGGCCGGCCACCCACCGTCCCCGCCTTCCGCTGACGGAAGCCACCGTTCCCGCCTTCCGCTGACGGGAGCCACCGTCCCCGCCTTCTGCTGACGGGAGCCGCTCAGAACGCGGTGTGGGCCAGCCAGTGATCAAGCAGCGCCCGATCCCCGCTGACGTCACGGGGCGGGATCCGCCGCGCGAACACCAGCATGCACTCGTCCACCGGCCCCGACACCACCACGTCGCCGTCGCTGCGCCCGCGCTCCCACCGGGGCCCCTCGGGCGTCCTGGTGACCAGCCAGCCCGCCATCCCGTCCGGCCGGACCCCGAGCCGCTCCCCGCCGCCGCGCAACTCGGCCAGCCGCGGCAGGAACGCCGCCGCCTCCGGCGTCGCGACAATCTGCATGCCCTCGGTGAGCACCTCGGCCGCCAGATCGCCGGAGATCTCGTACGCGGCCCCGGTCGTCGCCGCCGCGTCATAGTGATGAACGGCGGTGTCGCAGAACATCCTGCGCAACCAGAAGACCGGCGGCATCGGCCCCACCACCGACCACACCTGAGACCCCTCCTCCGCCTCCCCGACGGCCGCGATCAACTCCTCGGCCCCGGCCCGCAACCACTCCTCCCACGCGCCGGGCTCACCGGGCACGGCCTCGCGCGGGTCGGGAACGGGCAACGGCGCCCCCTTGAGCCGTACCAGCCCGGCCGCCCACCGGTGCGCCTGCCCGATGTGCCCGACCAGCTCGCTCAGCCGCCACTCCGGGCAGGTGGGCACCTTGGCCTCCGGATCACCACCGGCGACCGCCCGGCTGAATCCCGCCGTCTGCTCCCGCAGCGCTTCCACGAGCCGCGCGGCGTGCAATGCCGACATGACCTCACTCCTCTTCCTCGGGTACGCCGACACCGTAGAAACTCCAGTCCGACTGGAGGTCAAGCCCGATGACATGTCGACGCTTCACGTATGGCGGCCGGGGTAGGGGGGACGCATGGCCACACTCATAGACCGGATACGCGCGTACTTCCGCAGCCCCAAAGGCAGACAGAACCTCGAGAAGGCCAAGCGCATGGCCCGCGACCCCCGCAACCAGCAGAAGGCCCGCCGCTTCCTGGACCGGCTACGTACCCGGCGGCACTGAGGCGGCGGCACGTTCCTCGGTGACGCGCACGCACACCCGGCCGCCCCTGGCCCCTTCACCACCTCCACCACATCGGGGACGGTGAAGACGCGGGCGTCGAACGCGGGCTGCGGAATGCCCGGCCGTCCACCCTCAGCACCGTGTACGTACGACGCGGCAGTCGCGTTCGGGTGACCGCCTCGTACGCCTTCATCCGATCACCCAGTGCCGTCTTGCCGCTCACGATGCCTCGCCGTCGGTGGTGGCCGGTGCCCCCGCCGGCCAGGTACGGCCGAGATCGGGGAGCATGTACATGGAGGTGCCTCTCCGGCCAACAAGGGTGGCATCCAGTTCCGCTGGGGGTTCAAGTGCTTTTACGCGACGAAACGCTCGGGATCGGGGAGTTGTCCCGGCTCACGGGCGTCTCGGTGCGCACCATCCGCTTCTACTGCGACGAGGGCATCATCGCCTCCGTACGCAGCACCGGGGGTCACCGCAGGTTCGACCAGGGCGCGGTGGAGCGGCTCGGCCTGGTCAGGCGGTTGCGCGGGCTCGGGCTCGGCCTGGCCGCGATCGCCCAGGTGATCGGCGGCGAACGCTCCATGGCCGACGCCGTGGCCGCCGAGCGGGCCGAGCTCGATGTGCGGCTGGCCGAGCTGGCCTGGCGGCGGGCGTCGTTGCGGGCCGTCGAGGAGGCCCTGCCCGCCGAACGGGCCGCCAGGCTGGAATTGCTGGCCGTGGTGGAGGACGCCGTCGCCGCCCGTGAGGTGCTGGTGGAGTTCTGGCGGCAGCAGATGGTCTCGCCCGTCACCGACGGGATCTTCGCCTCGTTCCTGTCCATGGCGGTGCCCCAGCCGCCCTTCGACCCGACGCCGCCGCAGGTGGTCGCGTACGCGGAGCTCGTCGCCCTGGTCGGGGACCGGTCGCTGACGCGTGGCCTGCGCGCCAGGGCCCTGGCCAACGCCCGGCTGATCGGGGACGAGAGCGAGCTGATGAACGGCGTCGGCGAGGCGGTCGTGCTGGCCGAGCCGTACGTGATCGCCGGCGAGCCGCCTCGGGAGGGGCCGGAGCTGGACCGGTTCGTGGCCGCCCACGCCGCGGTACGGCGCATCGGCGACACCCCCGCCTTCCGGAGCGAGCTGCTGAGCTTCGTGGAGTCCGACCGCGATCCGCGCGTACGCCGTTACTGGCGGCTGGTGGGAGAGGTGAGCGGTGAGAAGGCCACGATCGGCGCGACGGTGGGCTGGCTGACCGACTCGCTGGAGTGCTCCGTGAGGTCCTGAGAAGAGCGATCAGGCGGGGACGGGACGGCGGCGGACGCGGCGGACCAGCAGGACGGTGAGGGCGGCCAGCAGGAGCCAGGCCGAGGTCATGACGATCAGCCAGGTCCAGCCCGCGTGGCCGTACACGATGCCGCCCAGCGTGCCGCCCACGCCGCTGCCCAGGTAGTAGCAGAGCGTGTAGATGCCGGCGGCCCTGCCCCGGGCGGGCGGCGGCGCGTCCGCGGTGGCCCAGGCGTTGGCGATGGCGTGCGCGGCGAAGAACCCGCCGGTCAGCACGGCGAAGCCGAGCGCGATCACGGGCAGTGAGGGAGCGGCGGTCAACGCGGATCCCGCCACGGTCACGACCAGGGCCGTGACCAGCGCAGGCGTCCTGCCCAGGCGGTCCGCCAGCCGTCCTGCGGCGGCGGAGGTGACGGTGCCCAGGGCGTAGGACAGGAAGACCAGGGAGGCGGCGGCCGGGGCGAGCTCGATCGGCGGCGCGGCCAGCCGGAACCCGGCGGCGTTGTACAGGGCGACGAACGCCCCCATCCCCAGCGCCCCCACGGCCACCGGCGCCACCAGCCCAAACCCCAACCGCACCCGCCCATCAGGCAAACCGTCCCCGGCGGCCGGACCGGGCGAGCTCGCCTTCTGTGTTCCCGGGAGCGTGACGGCTGTGAAGATCGCGCACACCAGGGATACTCCGGCCACCGCCACCAGCGCCCCGTGCCAGCCCAGTGGTTCGGCCGCGAAGCCGGCGCCGAGCCGGCCCAGCATCCCGCCGACCGAGTTGCCCGCGATCATCGCCCCCACCGCCCCGGCCAGCCGCGCCGTGCCGACCTGGTCGGCCAGGTAGGCCGCCGCCACCCCGGCGAACCCGGCGATCGCCACCCCCTGCACGCCCCGCATCACCAGCAGCGCGGGAAAGGACGGCGCCAGCGGCAGCAGCAGCCCGATCACCGCCGACACCAGCACCGACCAGAGGATCACCCGCCGCCGCCCCACGATCCCGGCCAGCCAGGCCAGCGGCAGCACCGCCACGGCCAGCGAGGCCGTCGCCACCCCGATGGCCAGCGAGGCGCTGCCGGGATCCAGCCGGTAGGCCGCCGCGAGCTGGGGAAGCACCGGCTGCGGCGCGTACAGCAGGGCGAACGATGACAACCCGGCCGCCGCCACGGCCGCACTGACCCGCCGCGTGTCGGCGACGGGCGGAGAAGAAGCTTCGAGAACCGCCACCCCTCAGACGCTAAGCAAGGCTAATAAATACGTCTAATACGGCGATGGGCGATAATTCATACTGTGATGGATGAATCCGATGACCGGCTGGCCGCCCGCCTGGCCCCGGCACTCGCGCTGCTCGCCGCCGTCGGTGAGACCGGCCACGTGACCCGCGCGGCCGAACTTCTCGGCATCCCCCAGCCCACCGCCAGCCGCCGCCTCGCCGCCCTGGCCGACCTGGTCGGCGCGCCGCTGGTGCTCCCCTCCGGCCGCGGCATCCGCCTGACCAGGGCGGGCCGCACCCTGGCCGCCGCCTCCGCCCGCGCGCTCGGCGCCGTGACCGCCGCCGCCCGCGAGGTGCGCGAGGAGATCGACCCCGGCAGCGGCCGGATCGTCCTGGGCTTCCTGCACCTGCTGGGCCGCACCCTGGTCCCGTCCCTCATCGGCGGCTTCCGCGAGCGCAACCCCGGCATCCGCTTCAGCCTCGCGCAGGGCTCGCGGCAGGGCATGCTGGACGCCCTGCGCGAGGGCGAGATCGACCTGGTGTTCGTCGCCCCCATGCCGCTGGACGACCCGGAGCTGGTCAGCCGCCCGCTCGCCGACCAGGAGCTGGTGCTGTCCGTCCCGCCGTCGCACCGCTTCGCGGCCAGGAAGCGGGTACGGGCGCGGGAGCTGGCGGGGGAGGAGTTGGTGACCCTCGAACACGGGTACGGCCTGCGCCAGATCGCCGACGACCTGTGCGCGGCGGCCGGGTTCGAGCCGCGGATCGCGTTCGAGGGCCAGGAGTCGGAGACCGTGCGGGGGCTGGTGGCGGCCGGGCTGGGCGTCGCCATCCTGCCCCGCCAGGACCAGGCCCCGGCCGTGCCGAACAGCGGGGGCGTGGTGGAGATCCCGCTGTCGCCCCCGCTGTTCAGGACGATCGGGGTGAGCTGGCCCGTGGGGGAGCGCCTGACCCCGGCCGCCCGCTCGTTCCGCGACCACGTCTGCTCCGGCCACACCAACCTGGGCCCCGTATTCCGCCCACCTCACCGATAAGCCCGCTCCACCGATAAGCCCGCTCCACCGAAGCCCGCTCCACCGATAAGCCCGTCCCACCGATAAGCCCGCTCCACCGAAGCCCGCTCCACCGATAAGCCCGTCCCACCGATAAGCCCGCCCCACCAGTGAGCCCGCCCACCAGCAGGCGGGGGTGCGCGAGACTGAGGGTCATGACACATGACGGGGATGCGGGGGTGCCGGGCTCGCTGGCCCGGGTGCTGGCCGAGGTGGCGGCCGAGCGGGCGGCGCAGGATCGCCGGTTCGGGATGCAGGTGCTGCCCGACGGCACCGGCGGCGACGCCGCGGCGTTCGAGTCGGACCTGACCAGGCGGCTGACCGGGAAGGCGGCCGAGGCCGGGGCGCTGACCTGGCGGCACATCCTGGAGGAGGAGGTGATGGAGGCGTTCGCCGAGTCGGACCCGCGACGCCTGCGCGAAGAGCTCGTCCAGGTGGCCGCCGTGGCCGTGAAGTGGGCGCAGGCGCTGGACCGCCGTCCGACAGAAAGCTCTACAGAAGCTTGACGTGCCACCTCTGAATTGTTGAACTTAATGCATGACCGGACAGCCAGAGGCGTCCTTCGACACCGATCCAGGCAGATACCGCCACCTCAGACTGGAGACCGACGGCGAGATCGCCTGGATCGTGCTGAAGGTGGACGAGGGCGCCGGCCTGGCCCCCGGGTACGACCTCAAGCTCAACTCCTACGACCTCGGCGTGGACATCGAGCTGCACGACGCCGTACAGCGCCTGCGTTTCGAGCATCCCGAGGTCCGCGCGGTGGTCATCACCGGCGGCCTGGACAAGGTGTTCTGCGCGGGCGCCAACATCCGCATGCTCGCCCAGTCCTCCCACCCCTGGAAGGTGAACTTCTGCAAGTTCACCAACGAGACCCGCAACGCCATCGAGGACGCCACCGCCTGCTCGGGCCAGACCTACCTCGCCGCCGTCAACGGCACGGCGGCCGGCGGCGGCTACGAGCTGGCCCTGGCCTGCGAGCGGATCATCCTGGTCGACGACGGCTCCACGGCGGTGTCCCTGCCGGAGGTGCCGCTGCTGGGCGTGCTGCCCGGCACGGGCGGCCTGACCCGCCTGACCGACAAGCGCGGGGTGCGCAGGGACCTGGCCGACGTGTTCGCCACCCGCAGCGAGGGCGTGCGGGGCCAGGCCGCCGTGGCCTGGGGCCTGGTGGACGAGGCGGTGCCGCCGAGCAAATTCGAGGAGACGGTACGCCGCCGCGCCCGCGAGGCCGCCGCCCGCTCACCCCGGCCGAGGGGCGCCGAGCCGGTCCCGCTGCCGCCGCTGCGCCCGGACGGCCACGTCTACGAGACGGTCCGGGCCGAGCTGGAAGAGCACCAGGTCACGATCACCGTGCAAGGGCCGGAGGCGGGCGACGCGGACTGGTTCCTGCGGATGACCAGGGAGCTTGACGACCTGATCCTGCGCCTGCGTACCAACGAACAGGAACGCGGCACCTGGGTGATCAGGACGCGCGGCGACCTCGACGCGGTCCCGGCGGCCGAGCCGGACGCCACCGGCTGGCCGGGCCAGGAGATCAGGCACTACTACAAGCGCACGCTGAAACGCCTGGACGTCACCGCCCGCAGCCTCATCGCCCTCATCGAACCTGGCAGCTGCTTCGCGGGCCCGCTGCTGGAGCTGGCCCTGGCCTGCGACCGCCAGTACATGCTCGACGACCCGGAAGACCCCTGCGCGATCATGCTCTCCGGCGCGAACTTCGGCGACTACCCCATGGGCAACGGCCTGTCCCGGCTGGCCGCCCGCTTCCACGCCGAGCCGGGCCGGGCGGCCAAACTGGAGCAGGAGGCGGGGCGGCGGCTCGGCCCGGCCGAGGCGCTGGAGCTGGGGCTGGTCACCTTCGCCCCCGACGACCTCGACTGGGACGACGAGGTACGCCTGGCGCTGGAGGAACGCGCCGCCCTCAGCCCCGACGCGCTCACCGGCATGGAGGCCAGCCACCGCTTCGCCGGCCCCGAGACCATGGAGACCAAGATCTTCGGCCGCCTGGCCGCCTGGCAGAACTGGATCTTCACCCGCCCGTCGGCCTCCGGCCCCGAGGGCGCGCTGCGCAGCTACGGCACCGGCCGGCGTCCCGTCTATGACAGGAGGCGAACCTGAGACATGGGCATCGACTACACCGAGCGCATCCCGAACAACGTCGACCTGGCCGAGGACCGCCGCCTGCGCCGGGCACTGGAGTCCTGGCAGCCGCGCTTCCTGCAGTGGTGGTCGGAGATGGGCCCCGCGCTGCCCACCCAGGACGTCTACCTGCGTACGGCGGTCGCGGTCGGCCGCGAGGGCTGGGCGCACTTCGACCACGTGGCGCTGCCCGACTACCGGTGGGGCATCTTCCTGGCCGAACGCGACACCGACCGGCGCATCGCCTTCGGCCAGAACAAGGGGCGGCCGGTGTGGCAGCAGGTCCCCGGCGAGTACCGCGCCGAGTTGCAGCGCCTCATCGTCATCCAGGGCGACACCGAACCGGCCAGCGTCGAGCAGCAGCGGCGGCTCGGGCTGAGCGCCCCTTCCCTGTACGACCTGCGCAACCTCTTCCAGGTCAACGTGGAGGAGGGCCGCCACCTGTGGGCCATGGTCTACCTGCTGCACGCCTACTTCGGCCGCTCCGGCAGGGACGAGGCCGAGGCGCTGCTGCTGCGCAACTCGGGCAGCGAGGACTCGCCGCGCATCCTGGGCGCCTTCAACGAGGAGACGCCGGACTGGTTGTCGTTCTTCATGTTCACCTACTTCACCGACCGTGACGGCAAGTACCAGCTCGGCACGTTGAAGGAGTCGGCGTTCGACCCGCTCAGCCGTACGTGCGAGTTCATGCTGAAGGAGGAGGCCCACCACATGTTCGTGGGCACCACGGGCGTGGACCGGGTGGTGGAGCGGGCGGCGCAGCTCATGCGCGAGCACGACAGCGACGACATCGGCAAATATGGCGGGATCCCCCTGGACGTCATCCAGAAGTACATCAACTTCCACTACAGCGTGAGCCTCGACCTGTTCGGCGGAGAGACCTCCACGAACGTGGCCAACTACTACACGGCCGGGCTCAAGGGACGCTGGCAGGAGGAGCGCCGCCAGGACGACCACCTGCTCACCGAGGCGGTCGCCGTGGTGCCGCGGATCGAGCGGGGGCGGGTGGTCGAGTCCCGGCTGCCCGCGCTGACGGCGCTCAACGCCGACCTGCGCGGCGAGTACGTCGCCGACTGCCAGACCGGGGTGAACCGCTGGAACCGCATTCTGACAGGCCACGGCCTCGACCCCGTGCTCTACCTGCCGCACGTCGGCTTCAACCGCAAGGTCGGCGCGTTCGCCGGCCACCACGTCTCGCCGGACGGGCGGGTGCTCGCCGAGTCCGCCTGGCAGGCCGACCGCTGGTTGCCGACTCCCGAGGACAAGGAGCACGTACGGTCGCTGATGCGGCCCGTGTACGAGCCGGGCAGGATCGCCGCCTGGGTGGCGCCGCCGCGCAGCGGGATCAACGGCCGTCCCTTCGACTACGAGTACGTCCACCTCTGACTACAAGTCATTGACGAGGCATCGGTTCTGTGTGGAGGATTTGGCTACCATTGCCCGCCTGCGGATGGGGACGGTCATGACGGACGAGTCGTTCAACGCCAGCGTCTTTCTCACCGACCGCCAGGTGGAGGCGGGCAGGGGAGAGCACATCGCGATCACCGGCCCGGCAGGGACGCTCACGTACGCCCAGCTCGCCGCGCACGTCGCGGAGCTGGCCGCCGGTTTGCGGACCTTGGGCGTGCGGCCGGAGGAGCGGGTCCTGCTCGTCATGTCCGACCGGCCGGAGACCGCGATCACCATCCTGGCGGTCATGCGGATGGGCGCGGTCGCCGTGCCGGTCTCCACCATGTACAACGGGGCAGAACTGGGCGATCTCCTGCGGGACTGCCGGGCGCGGGTGGTCGTGGCCACCCCGGAGTTCGGCCCGGCGGTCCGCGAGGCCATGACCACCGCCCCCGACGCGACACTGCTCATCATGACCGCGGACCCGGCGGACCCGGCGGACCCGGCGGACCCGGCGGACCCGGCGGACCCGGCGGACCCGGCGGACCCGACGAGCCCGGGTGAGGAGGTGCGTTCCTGGGCCGAGGTGCTGGGCTCGGGCAGGCCGGCCGCGGCGCCGTACACGACGCTGCGCGACTCACCGGCCCTGTGGCTCTACACCTCCGGCACCACCGGCGCGCCCAAGGCCGCCATGCACCGGCACGGCGCGATCAGGGACGTCTACGAGACCTACGGCCGCCGCGTGCTCGGCGTCCGCTCGCAGGACCGCTGCCTGTCGGTGGCCCGGCTGTTCTTCGCCTACGGCATCGGCAACTCCCTGTTCTTCCCCCTGGCCGCGGGCGCCACCGCCGTGCTCGACCCGGCCAGGCCCACCCCGGCGGGCGTGATCGCCCGGGTGCAGGAGGAACGGCCCACGCTCTTCTTCGCGGGCCCCACCTTCTTCGCCGCGCTCCTGGCCGCGCACGCCACGGGGGACGTCCCGGGCGACGCCTTCGCCTCCGTACGGCTGGCGGTCTCGGCCGGTGAGGCGCTGCCCGCCGAGATCTACCGGCGCTTCGTCGCCCGGTTCGGCGTGGACATCATCGACGGCCTCGGCTCCACCGAGGCGCTGCACATCTTCATCTCCAACCGCCCCGGCAGGGTACGCCCGGGCAGTTCGGGCACGGTCGTGCCCGGCTACGCGGCCAGGCTGCTCGACGACCGCGGCGAGCCCGTCGCGGACGGCGAGCCCGGCCACCTGTACGTCCGCGGCGACTCCATCGCCACCGGCTACTGGTGCCGCACGGCCGCCACCCGCCAGGTGTTCCAGGGCGAGTGGCTGCGCACGGGCGACACCTACGTACGCGAGACCGACGGCTTCTACCGCTGCCTCGGCCGCTCCAACGACATGATCAAGGCGGGCGGGATCTGGGTGTCGCCGATGGAGGTCGAGGCCCGGCTGCTCCAGCACGAGTCGGTCGGCGAGTGCGCGGTCGTCGCCTACATCGACGGGGAGGGGCTGGAGAAGCCGGTGGCCTGCGTGGTGCCGGCGCCGGGCCGCGAGGTGGACGCCACGGAGCTGATCGGCTTCTGCCGCGACGGGCTGGCCTCGTTCAAGCGCCCGCGCGAGGTGCTGGTCCTCGACGGGCTGCCCAAGACGGCGACCGGCAAGATCCAGCGCGGCGTGATCCGCCGCCTGGCCGCCGACCGCCTGGGCAAGAACTGAACCGGTCTCAGGCGGGTTTCGCCTGGTAGACCGTGACCGCGAACGGGCGGGGCGAATCCTTGTGCACCCGCTCGTCCAGCCGCACCAGCGACCCGTTCTCATCAAGGTAGCCGTGCAGCCGGGTCGCCTCCGGCCAGGGATGCACCGCCACCAGCACCCCGTCGGGCACCAGCAGGTCCCCGAGTTGCGCCGAGGCCCGCTGCAGCCGCTCGTGACGCCCCAGGTAGTAGAGCGTCTCGGAGATGAACGCCAGGTCGTAGTGCTGCTCCGGCTCGTGGGTGAGCAGGTCGGCCTGGACGAAGCGCACCCGCCCGCCGTCCTGCGGCACCCGTTCCCGCGCCCGCTCCAGCGCCCGGTCCGAGACGTCCATCCCGATGATCTCGGCCTCGGGATAGGTCGCCGCGAGCGTCCGCGTGAACACCCCCTCCGCGCACCCGACCTCCACGATGCGCCGGTACGGCCGCTCGGGCACCTGCTCCAGCGTGGCGCGGTACTTGTCCTGCTCGTAGCCGTCGGTCGAGAGCTTCCACGGGTCGGGCGTGCGGTGCCACCAGTCGAAGTAGCGGCGCAGAACCATCCCTTGCCCCTTGGGAGACAACAGGGACAACGTACGGAAGAGCGTACGGTGGGCGAGCTCGGGCAGGCTTTGCACTGGCGGCCTCTCTCAGGACGTGAGGTGAAGTCGTCGTCAAGGGATGCCCGGTCAGCGTGCGGGCCATACACGATCGTGCCCGCCGCCCCCGGGGCTGATCCCTAGACTGCCTCGCGAAGCTCCCGCTTGAGCACCTTTCCCGAGGCGTTCTTCGGCAGAGCCGGCACGAACACCACCCGTTTGGGCGTCTTGAACGCCGCCAGCCGCTCCCGCAGGTACCCGATCAGTTCCTCGGCGGTCAGTTCCGCCCCTTCGCGCAGGACGACCGCCGCAGTCACCGCCTCGATCCACTTCTCGTCCGGCCCCCCGAACACCGCCGCCACGGCGACGGCCGGATGCTGATAGATGGCCTCCTCCACCTCGTGGCGTGGGTCGGCGTTCACGAACCCGTCAAGGTTCACCACGAACAGGCAATCACTTGGTAACATCATCAGTACTGAGCGTGAGCTAAAGGGAGGGTTATGCAGGTCGTCCAGGCATACCGGTACGCACTCGATCCCACCCCCGCTCAAGCCCGCGCCCTGGCCGTGCACTGCGGGGCGGCGCGTTTCGTGTTCAACTGGGCTCTGGCGTTGATCAAGGCCAACCTTGGTCAGCGCGGATCTCCTCGGCTGCCGTGCGCTGGGAGGCGGGCCGCTGGCAGGTGGCGTTCAGCGTGCACATCGAACGCGCCGCCCGCACGCCGCGCCGCCCGCACGCCGCGCCGCCCGGACGCGGTCGTCGGCGTCGATCTGGGCGTGCGGACGCTCGCGGCGTTCTCCGACGACCGGCCACCCGCCGCCAACCCCAAGCACCTGGCCGGCGCGTCCAAGAGGCTGCGCCGGGCGGCACGAGCAGTATCACGGAAGGCAGGCCCGGACCGGCAAACCGGCCAGCAACCCTCCCGCCGCTGGCAACGCGCCAACGCCGCACGCAACCGGGCACACCACCGGGTGGCCGCACTGCGCCGCGACGCCCTGCACCAGCTCACCACCGGCCTGGCCCGCGAGTACGGCGCCATCGTGGTGGAAGACCTGAACGTGGCCGGCATGATCCGCAACCGCCGCCTGGCCAAGGCCATCTCCGATGCCGGCTTCGGCGAGATCCGCCGCCAGCTCACCTACAAGACCGTCTGGAACGGCGGCCGGCTGATCGTGGCCGACCGCTGGTACCCCTCCTCCAAAACGTGCTCGGCCTGCGGGACAGTGAAAGCCAAACTGCCCCTGTCCGCGCGCACCTTCACCTGCCCGGCCTGCGGACTCGCGATCGACCGGGACCGCAACGCCGCACGCAACCTCGCATCCCTCGTGCAACACGTCGCCGGGAGTGGCCCGGAGACGGTAAACGGACACGGAGCCGACCAGAAGACCCCGCCACGCGGGGCCGGTGGCTGTGAAACGTCAACCCCGCACCGGGCAACCGGGCAAGACGGGGACCTTCACCCAGCAATGGGCGCATCACTGAGAACCGCTGAAATCCAGTGAACGGTGCCCCTTCATCGACGCAGTACGATATTCGGGCGATCCTAACCCGCGAATACGGTCGAAAGCCGCCGATAAGAGTCGAGTCGTCGATCCAGGTCGTAGGTGTTCATCGTGATCAGCACCTCGTCGGCCCCGCCGGCCTCGACCAGCGCGCCGAGCGCCACCGCGACCTCGTCCTCCGTACCGTGGATCTTGCCCTTGAGCGACTCATCCAGATAGGCCCGCTCCCGCGCGCCCATCTCCATCCCGGCCACCTCCCCGGCGGGCACGAGCGGCGGGAAGTCCCCGCCGGTGCGCGAGCGCACCGTGGCCCACGCCTCGGGCAGTTGCAGCAGCGCCGCCTCTCGCGCGCTCGCGCCGACCGCGACGTCCACCGCGACCATGACGTACGGCCGCGCCGCCCACACCGAGGGCCGGAACCCGGCCCGATACCGGGCCACCGCGTCCACCATCCGCGCCCCGCCACCGATCACCATCGGCAGCCCGTGCGCCGCCGCGATGTCCGCCCCCGCCCCCATGGCCAGCACGAACACCTGCGGCCGCAGCCCTTCGGCGGGCAGCGCGTGCACCCCCGGATGCACCTGCTGCCCGCCGGAGAAATAGCCGAGCAGCTCGGCGAGCTGGTCGCCGAACCCGTCCGCCGCGTCCTTGCCGTGCCCGAGCGCCCTGCGGATGCCGCCCGTGAAACCCACGGAACGCCCCAGCCCCATGTCCACGCGACCCGGGTGCAGCGACTCCAGCACGCCGAACTGCTCGGCCACCACCAGCGGGCGATGGTTGGGCAACATCACCCCGCCGGTGCCCACCCGGATCCGCGAGGTCGCCGCGGCCACGGCCGCCGCCAGCACGGTCGGGGCGGAACCCGCCACGCCGGGCACGCTGTGGTGCTCCGACACCCAGAAGCGGTGGTATCCGAGCTCCTCGGCCTGCCGCGCGAACCGTACGGTCTCGCGCAGCGCGGCACCGGGGTCCGAGCCCCGCCGGACGAGCGAGCGGTCGAGAATCGAGTAGGCGGTCATATCCGGGTGCAACACACCCGGCCCCCAGATCAATCCAGCGGGTCGCCCGGGACGCCCTCGTAGTAAGCCAGCAGCCGCTTGAGCAGTTCCCCGTCCTGGCGCAGCGGCACGCCGTCCACGCTGCCGACCGCCGTCACCCCCCAGGAGTTGCACAGGAAGACCAGGTCGAGCCCGCCCAGGCCGGCCACCGTCAACGGGCGGCGCTCCTGCGGCACGTCCATGCGCTCCAGCAGGCGCATCGTGACCCCGTGCAACATCGGCGCGTCCGGCCAGACCAGCCGGTCGCCCGCGAAGCCGCCCAGGTTCGTGATCGAGCCCTCGCTGATCAGGCCGTCCTCGGTGGTCAGCAGCGCCTCGCCGAAACCGTCGCGGCCCGCCGTACGCAGGATGTGGGCCTGCTGGAAGCCCGTCGCCTGCTTGATGTGGGCGAGATAGCGCTGGTAGACGACCGTTCTGACGCTCAGCGGGCCGGGCAGCGGGTCGTGCGGCGGGCCCGCCGTGGCGAAGACGGCCGGGGGATCGGCGTCCAGGACGTAGACCCGTACGCTCGCGTCACGCACGTCCCCGCCCAGCACGGTGCGGATCGAGGCGAGCACCGCCGCCCGGTCCAAGCCGGCGCCGAACAACTCGCGGCTCGCGGTCTCCAGCCGCTCCAGGTGCAGGCCGAGACCGCGTACCCGGCGGTCCCTGACCTGCATGGCGGTGAAGTGCCCGTAACGGGATCCCAGCAGGGAACGCGCGTCGGCGTCCAGCAGCCTGTCCCCGATCGCGGCCCGCTCGACCACGGCCACCCCTCTCCTCGTTCCGCCCGCCACAGCTTACGACCTCAGTCCCGGTAGGCCCCGACGCCCCACGCGATCGGCCGGTTCGTGTGCTCGCCCTGGATCTCGATCCGCCCGGTGACGGTGACCTCCCTGCCCTTGGGGATCCGATGCTCGCTCATCGCCATCGGGAACTCTCCCTGCTTCCACACGCCGCACCCCGACGTCGCCGGCGACTTCTCGCCGTCGATGGTGAGGGTGAAGCGCATGCGGTCGGCCAGGTCGCCCGAGCAGAGCTGGTCGAAACCGATCCTGCCGGTCGTGCTCGTGACCTTCAGCTCGATCGTGTCGTCCTGCGGGTAGACGCCCGTCGCCGTGGCGGCCAGCTTCTTGCCGGCCAGCCGCTCGGGGAAGGCCCTGACCGGCTCCGGCGTGACCGGCCGCGAGGGCGGCGTCCACTCGTAGACGGCCAGGCGCCAGCCGCCCTCCTTCTTCTGCACCTCCAGGCACGGCCCGCCCTTGACCTTCCTGACGCAGCCCCTGCCTGAGGTGGTCGTGTCGAACGTGACCGTGACCTGCTCCGCGCCCTCCGGCACGGTCAGCGGCTGCAACTCCCTGTCCGGCCGGCACGGCCCGAACCCGTCGCCGACGCGGCCGAACCTGCCGTCGACCCAGACCCGCGGCGAATTCGCGTCGCGGTCGCCGACGCACAACGCGGCCACCTCCAGGGGCAGCCCGGAGACCGGGACCTTGACCGACGCCTTCTTCTCGCCGGTGATCGCGGCCGTGGCCACGCGCCGATACTCGGTGCCGTCGGGCGCGGTGAACCGCTCCGGCAGACCCTTCTCCGCCGGGTTCGTCGCCGAGGGCCCCGGCCGGGTCAGCGCCGTCGTGTCGTCCGGGGACGCGCCGGGCAGCAGGGAGACGGTGACCACGACGGCCGCCGCCGCCGCGACGCCGGTCAGCGCCCCCGCCGCCGCCCGCCTGCGCCGCCGCCGTCCGCGGATGCGGGACCGGACCTCGTCATGGCGGCGCGGGTTCGCGGGCGAAGGACCGTCGGCGCGCTCACGCAGCACCTCACGCAGGTCTCCCATGGTCATCGCTGCAACTCCTTCACGATCGACTCGTCCACTCGCAGCTTGGCCAGCGCCTTGGCGGTCTGGCTCTTGACCGTGCCCTCCTGGCAGCCCATCACCTGGGCCACCTCCGCGACCGGCAGGTCCTCGTAGAAGCGCAGCACGATCACCGCGCGCATCTTGGCCGGCAGCCGGCCCACCGCCCGCCACAACTCCTCCTCATCGCCGACGGTGTCGTGCACCACACCCTCCGGCAGGTCGTCGCTGGGCACCTCCTTGCGCCAGCGCCGCCGCCACCACGACGTGTACGTGGTCACCAGCACCCGGCGCACGTACGCCTCGGGCGAGTCAATGCCCGGCCACGCGAACCAGGCCTTGGCCAGCGACTCCTGCAGCAGGTCCTCCGCCGTGCCCCAGTCCCTGGTCAGCAGGTACGCGGTCCGCAGCAGCCGATCCGACCTCGACACCACGAAATCTTGAAATATCGCTCTGTCAGCCAACTTGACGTGCCTCCTGTGAATGTCGGCTGACGGTAGTGACGCATCGGCCCGCGACCCGGGTTGCCCGGAAGACGTCAGGGAGTTTCCGCGCGCTTGACGGTGAACGGCGCCAGCTCGCCCAGCCCCCGTACCGACAGCCGGTTCACCTCGCGCAGCAGGAAGGCCCGGTCGCCCTCCAACTCCTCGGCGAGCTGCGGATCGGCCAGGATAGTGCCGGGCAGCGACAGCGCGGTCAACCGGCTGGCCAGGTTGACGGTCGTGCCGAACACGTCGCCCATGCGCCAGACCACCGGCCCGGAGGCCAGCCCCACCCGCAGCTCCGGCATGTCCTTGCCGCGCGTGTGCGTCTCCACCAGCCGCAGCGCGATCTCCGCCGCCACGTGCGCCTTGTCGCTCACGAACAACACCGAGTCGCCCAGCATCTTGACCACCCGGCCGCCGGAGGAGGTCACCACGTCGGCCGAGCGCCCCTCGAACCTGTCGATCAGCCTGGCCAGCTCACTGCCGGTGATCTGCCTGCTCAGCCGGGTGAAGGCGACCAGGTCGGCGAACCCGACCGACAGCCGTACCGCGCTCATGTCCTGGTCGGCCAGGCGCCCCGCCGCGGCGGCGAGCTGGCGCTGCCAGGCGTAGACCAGCAGCCGCGCCAGGTCCGGCACCACCCGCTCGGCCCGCCTGCGCCAGGCCCGCGACCGCTCGGCCAGCGGCACGCCCGCCTGGTCCAGCGCCTCGGCGCCCAGCTCGGCCTGCGACTCGGCCAGGCTTGTGGTGGCCCGGCCCAGCGAGCGGGCGATGAGCAGCACGTGCTCCTCGTCGTAGACGCCCGAGGTGACCATGCCGAGCAGGGTCCGCAGCGCCTCGACGTCCAGGTCGGTGAACTCCACCGCGTCGTCCGGCACGTTGGGGAAGCCCAGGGCACGCCAGAACCGCCGCGCACGATAGACCGGCACGCCCGCCATCTCGGCGACCTGGTGACTGGTGTATCGGCGCGGCTCCCGCAGAAAGGCGTCTCTCAGCCCGTCCCCGTCCCCGTCCAAGCGCGCCACCTCGGCAACATAACACCCTGTGGGCCAGATCACTCCAGCAGTGCCCGCAAGGCACTTCTCTCGCTTTCATCGACATAATCCGCGTAATAGTCATACATCGCCTTGCGCAGCAGCCGGGCCGCCAGCGGGCCGTCCCCGGCGCGCAGCGCGGCCAGGACCTCCTCGTGGTGGCGGATGCTGCGCCGCATCAGCGCCCGTCGGTCGGGGTCGTCGGCGATCCGCTCCGCGACCAGCTTGACCACGATCGAGCGCACCACGTCGGTGCAGATCTGGATGAGCTTGTTGCCGCTGGCCCGCGCCACCGCGTCGTGCACGGCCACGTCGGCCGCCCCGAACCCCCGCGGATCCTCCTCGGCCGCGGCCCGCAGGGCCTCGACCGCCTCGCAGATCTCCCGCAACTGCTCCTCGGTACGCAGCCGCGCGGCCAGCAGGATGGCCGCCGAGTCCAGCACCATCCTGAACTGCACCAGCTCCGCCAGCGACAACTCCGCCACCCTGGCCAGCGTGGTCATCGACTTGTGCAGGGTGGCGGGGGAGAAGGGCAGCACCTCCGCGCCGTTGGGGTCGCCGGGCCGCGAGCGCACCAGGCCGCGCGCCTGCAACACGCGCAGCGCCTCCCGGATGGTCGAGCGGCTGACGGAGAACTGCACCATCAGCTCGCGCTCGCTCGGCAGGTGCTGGCCCGGGGTCAGGTCGCCGCCCTCGATGGCCTCCTCGACCTGCTCCACGACCCGCTCGTAAGCGCGTACGGCACGCACCGGCTCGAAGCGTGGACCACCACCCATGCAAGCCCCCTTGACCCGAGCCGTCGCCGCCTGGCAATGTGCGTAGCCTACTGGTCAGACCAGTACACTAGCCAGGAGGCTGTAGACATGGGGCGGATCGGGATCTGGCTCGCCGCGGGCGGTCTCCTGCTCGCCACCGCCGCGTGTGGCGGCAGCGGTGGCGACGACAGGGGCTCCGACGGCACCGGCAAGGCCCAGGCGCTGTCGGTCGGCTTCGTGGCCGAGCCGGCGAACCTCGACTTCACCTCCACCGAGGGCGCCGCGATCCCGCAGGCGCTGCTCGTCAACGTCTACGAGGGCCTGGTCAAGCTCGACCAGGACGGCCAGATCGTGCCGCTGCTGGCCGAGAAGTGGGACGTCTCGGACGACCGCTTGACCTACACCTTCACGCTGCGCGAGAACGTGAAGTTCAGCAGCGGCGCGCCGTTCACGGCCGACGACGTGGTGTTCTCGCTCGACCGGGTGAAGACGGACTGGAAGCTCAAGATCAAGTCCCAGTTCGACGTCATCGACCGGGTCGAGAAGAAGGACGACGCCACCGCCGTCGTCACGCTCAAGCGGCCCAGCAACGGCTTCCTGTACTCGATGGCCACCAGGCTCGGCGCCATGTTCAGCCGCACCGGGGTGGCCGACCTGGCCAACAAGCCCGTCGGCACCGGGCCGTACACGCTGGGCTCCTGGCGGCGCGGCGACTCCATCCAGCTCGGCGCGAACCCCGCATACTGGGGTACGAAGCCGCCGCTGTCGGCGATCACCCTGAAATACTTCAAGGACGCCACGGCGATGAACAACGCGCTGCTCACGGGCGGCATCGACGTCATCTCCAGCGTGCAGGCGCCCGAGTCGCTGCAGCAGTTCGCCGACACCAGCCGCTTCCAGACGGTCGAGGGCACCACGAACGGCGAGGTGGTGCTGTCGATGAACAACAAGCGCCCGCCCTTCGACGACAAGCAGGTCAGGCAGGCCGTCCGGCACGCCATCGACCACAAGGTGCTGCTCGACACCGCCTGGGCCGGGCGCGGCGAGCTGATCGGCTCGATGGTGCCGCCCACTGACCCCTGGTACGAGGACCGCACGGGCGACTACCCCTACAACGCGGCCAAGGCCAGGCAGTTGCTCGGCGGCAAGACCTACTCCGTCAAGATGCGCATCCCCAACCTGCCCTACGCGGTCAACAGCGCCCAGGTCGTCAAGTCGCAGCTCGCCCAGATCGGCATCACGGCCGAGATCGAGCCGCTGGAGTTCCCCGCCCGCTGGCTGGACCAGGTGTTCACCAAGGGCGACTACCACCTGTCCATCATCAACCACGTCGAACCCCGGGATATGGGCATATTTGCCGATAAATCCTACTACTTCGGTTACGACAATCCCGAGTTCGGCAGGCTGCTCGAGTCGGCCGACCAGGGCACCGAGGATCAGCAGGCCGACGACCTCAAGCAGGCCGCCAAGCTGCTGTCCGACGACGCCGCGGCCGACTGGCTGTTCCTGTTCCCCAACCTGATCGTGGCGAAGAAGGGCGTCACCGGGCTGCCGAAGAACGCCATCGCGGAGTCCTTCGACTTCACCGCGCTGACCAAGCAGTGATCCTGTACCTGCTCAAACGCCTGGCCGTGCTGCTCGCGAGCACCGCCGTGGCCGCCGTGGCGGTCTTCGCGTTCATGGCGCTGCTGCCCGGCGACCCGGCCGAGATCGCGCTGGGCGTCAACGCCACCCCCGAGGCGGTGGCCGAGCTGCGCCGCCAGTTCGGCACCGACCGGCCGGCCCTGGCGCGCTTCCTCGACTGGTCCGGCGGCCTGCTCCAGGGCGACTTCGGCACCTCGTACGTGACCAGCTCGCCCATCGGCCCGCAGATCGGCGACCGGCTCGGCGTCACGGCCGTGCTGGTGGGCGGCGGCATGGTCGTGGCGGTGGCGCTGGCGGTGCCGCTGGGCACGTTCGCCGCCGTGCACCACCGCAACCCGCTCGGCGTGACGATCAGCGCGTTCAGCCAGCTCGGCATCGCGGTGCCGGCGTTCCTGGCCGGGATCCTGCTGGTGTTCGTGTTCGCCGTGCGGGCCCAAGCGCTGCCGTCCGGCGGGTACGTGCCGATCGCCGAGGACCCGGGGGAGTGGCTGCGGAGCCTGCTGCTGCCGTGGTTGTCGCTCGGCCTGGTGCAGGGCGCGGTGCTGACCCGCTACGTGCGCAGCGCCGTGCTCGACGTCATGCGCGAGGACTACCTGCGCACCGCCCGCGCCAAGGGCCGCGGCCGCACCGGCGCGCTGTGGCGGCACGGGCTGCGCAACGCCTCCATCCCCGTCGTCACCGTGCTCGGCCTGCAACTGGCCACGCTGCTCATCGGCGCGGTCGTGATCGAGCGCGTCTTCGTCCTGCCCGGCCTCGGCGACCTGCTGCTGGGCGGTGTCGCGGCGCGTGACCTGCTGCTCGTCCAAGGCGTGGTGATGGTGCTGGTGGCGGCCGTGCTGCTGATCAACTTCGTGGTGGACGTGACCTACCACCTGCTCGACCCGAGGTTGCGATGAACGGCCGGCTGAACGCCCAGCTCGTCATCGGCGGCACGCTCGTCGGGCTCGTCGTGCTCGCCGCGCTGGCCTCGTTCGTCTGGACCCCGCACGACCCCACGCTCGTGGACGCCGCCCGCAGGCTGCGCGAGCCCGGCGGCGGCAACCTGCTCGGCGCCGACAAGTTCGGCCGCGACACCTTCAGCCAGCTCATGGTCGGCGCCCGCACCACCCTCTACGTCGGCATCGTCGCCGTCGGCATCGCCGCGGTGATCGGCACCCCGCTCGGCGTGGTCGCCGGGATGACGCCGCGCGGCTGGTTGTCGGAGCTGCTCATGCGGGTCAACGACCTGGTGTTCGCCTTCCCCGCGCTGCTGCTGGCCGTCATGCTCGGCGCGGTCTACGGCCCCGGCACGCTCACCGCGATGATCGCGATCGGGGTGGCCACCGTGCCCGCCTTCGCCCGCGTGGCCCGCGCCGCCACGCTCCAGGTCATGGTCACCGACTACATCCTGGCCGCCAGGGCCGCCGGGCGGCGCCGCCCCGCCATTGCCGTACGGCACGTGCTGCCCAACATCTCCTCCGTGCTGATCGTGCAGGCGTCGGTGTCGTTCGCCATCGCCATCCTGGCCGAGGCGGCGCTGTCGTTCCTCGGCTTCGGCACCCGCCCGCCGATCCCGTCCTGGGGCCGGATGTTGCAGGAGTCGCAGGAACTGCTCTTCTCCACCCCGCGCCTGGCCCTGTGGCCGGGGCTGGCGATCGCCCTGGCCGTGCTGGGCTTCAACCTGCTCGGCGACGGCCTGCGCGACTACCTTGACCCCAAGCTCAGGAGGATCCGTGCTGAAGGTTGAGGACCTGACCGTACGCGCGGACACCGTGGACCTCGTGCACGAGGTCTCCTTCGGCATCGCGCCCGGCGAACGCGTCGGGCTGATCGGCGAGTCCGGCTCCGGCAAGTCGCTGACCGCGCTGTCACTCATGGGCCTGCTGCCCGAGGGCGTGACCGCGTCCGGCCGGGCCGTGCTCGGCGACAGGGACCTGGTCGGGGTGCCGGAGGGCCGCATGAAGGACCTGCGGGGCGGCCGGATGTCCATGGTCTTCCAGGAGCCCATGACCGCGCTCAACCCGCTCATGCGGATCGGCGGCCAGGTCGCCGAGGTCCTGACCCTGCACGGCCGCCCCGGTCACGAGGCCCGTACCCGCTCCCTCGAACTGCTGGAACGGGTGCGGCTGCCCGACCCCGCACAGATCGCCCGCGCCTACCCGCACCAGCTCTCCGGCGGCCAGCGCCAGCGCGTCATGCTCGCCATCGCCCTGGCCAACGGCCCCGACCTGCTCATCTGCGACGAACCCACCACCGCGCTCGACGTCACCGTGCAGAAGCAGATGCTGGAGCTGATCGCCGAGGTCGCGCCTGCCCTGCTGTTCATCACCCACGACCTGGCGGTGGTGGCCTCGGTGTGCGAACGCGTCCTGGTCATGTACGGCGGCCGCGTCGTCGAGTCGGGACCTCTGCGCGAGGTCTTCACCCGGCCCCGCCACCGCTACACGCAGGGCCTGCTGGCCGCCTCCCGGCTCACCCCGCGCGGCACCCGCCTGCCCGTCATCGAGGGCGGCGTCCCCGCCGCCGGGCAGTTCCCCGGCGGCTGCGTGTTCAGGAACCGCTGCCCGCACGCCACCCCCACCTGCGAGACGACTCCGGCGCTGACAGGAGACGGACATGCCTTCGCATGCTGGCACCCCGCTGATTGAGGTGGCGGGCCTCAACCGGGTCTACCGCCGCCCCCGCGCCTCACTCACCAGGCCCGGCGCCCCCGTCCACGCCCTGCGCGACGTCTCCCTGACCGTACGGCGCGGCGAACGGCACGGCATCGTCGGCGAGTCCGGCTCCGGCAAGTCCACCCTCCTGCGCCTGATCTGCGCCCTCGACCAGCCCACCAGCGGCTCCATCCGGTTCGACGGACAGGAGATCACCGGCAGGCCGGAACGCGCGCTGCGCTTCCTGCGCGAGAACCTGCAGATCGTCTTCCAGGACCCGATGAGCTCGCTCGACCCGCGCATGCGCGTGCGCGACCTCGTCGCCGAGCCGCTCACCGCCCTCGGCCTGCCCGCCGGTGACCGGGTGGCGGAGCTGCTGGAGGCGGTCGGGCTGCCCGCCGGCGCCGCGGACCGCTACCCGCACCAGTTCTCCGGCGGGCAGCGGCAGCGCATCGCCATCGCCCGCGCGCTCGCGCCCCGGCCGAAGGTGCTCGTCGCCGACGAGCCGGTGAGCGCGCTGGACGTCTCCGTACGGGGGCAGATACTCAATCTGCTGGCCGACCTCGTGGACGAGCTCGGGCTCACGCTCGTGTTCGTCTCGCACGACCTGTCCGTGGTACGGCACGTGTGCGAGACGGTGGCGGTGATGAGCGGGGGCCGGATCGTGGAGACCGGGCCCGTGGACGACGTCTGGGCCGCGCCAGCGCATCCGTACACGCGGGAGCTGCTGCGGGCCGTACCGACTCTGGAGGGGTTGTTGTGATCGAGGTCGATGCCGACGGAGTGGTGGAGTTCACGCGGGCGCTGGTGCGCATCCCCAGCACCAACGACCCGGCGCGGGGCCGCTCCGAGCGGCCCGCCGCCGAACTCGTCGAGGCCAGGATGCGGGAGTGGGGCTGGGAACCGGTCGTGTACGAGGCCGCGCCCGGCCGGCCGAACGTGGTCGCCGTCGTCGAGGGCGGCGGCGGGGACGGGCCGACGCTCATGTTCGAGGGCCACACGGACGTCGTCACCGAAGGCGACTTGTCCACCTGGACCGTGGACCCGTTCGGCGGCGAGATCCGCGACGGCCGGCTGTGGGGCAGGGGCAGCGCCGACATGAAGTCCGGCCTGGCCGCCACCCTCTACGCCACCCGCGCCCTGCAGCTCGCGGGCCCGTTCCCCGGCCGGATCAAGGTGTGCGCGCTGGCCGACGAGGAGGGCCTCATGCTCGGCGCGCACCACTTCGTCTCCTCCGGCCTGACCGCCGGCGTGGACGGCGCGATCGTCGCCGAGCCCGAGGCGGGCGAGATCTGCGCGGTGGCCAAGGGCGCGCTGCGGCTGCGCGTCGATCTCACCGGCAAGATGGCGCACGGCGCGATGCCGCAACACGGCCGCAACCCCATCCAGGCCGCGGCGTCGCTGCTGGTGGGCCTGCGCGCGCTGCAGGAGGAACTGCAGGCGCGGCATCCGGCGCACGAGCACCTCGGCGAGGTGTACGTGACGCCGACCGTGTTGCGGGCCGGCTCGCAGGAGCAGGTCAACGTCATCCCCGCGGTCGCCTCCGTTTTCGTGGACGTGCGCACGATCCCCGGCGTCGACCACAAGGAACTCGCCGACCGGGTGGCCGCGCTGGCCCGCCACGACGGGATCTCCGTGGAGGTGTCCTCGCTGGTGGACCGGCCGCCGGTGGACGTGCCCATCAGCGACCCGGTGGTGGCGGCGCTGGCCGCCGCGCACCGCTCGGTGACCGGGCAGGAGCCGGTGTACGGCGGGGTGCCGGGGACTACGGACGGAACCGTGCTGACGCACTGGGGCGGGATTCCGTCGGTGGTGTACGGGCCGGGCGGCAAGTGGATCGCGCACCAGGCGGACGAGTTCGTGGAGGTCGCGGAGATCGTGCGGTGCACGCGCGTGTTCGCCGAGGCCGCCAGACGGTTCCTGAACGGGGACTTCTGATGCGGGTTGCTGGGCGCGGAGGTTTTTGATGCGGGCCGGGGCGACGAACTCCCTGATGGACGTGGCCGGGCTGCGGGTGGGGCACGCGCAGCGGGTCGGGGGCGGGTTCCGCACCGGGACGACCGTCGTGCTCGCGCCGGAGGAAGGGGCCGTGGCCGGCGTGGACGTGCGCGGGGCCGCCCCCGGGACGCGCGAGACCGAGTTACTGGATCCACGGAACCTGGTGGAGCGGGTGAACGCCGTGGTGTTGTCGGGCGGGAGCGCGTACGGGCTGGGGACGGCCTGCGGGGTGCTGGAACGGCTCGCGGACGCGGGGCTCGGCTACCCGGTGGCGGGCGGGGTGGTGCCGATCGTGCCGGCGGCGGTCATCTTCGACCTGGGCCGCGGCGGCACCTTCCGCGCAACCCCCGACGCCGCTCTGGGTGCCGCCGCCTACGACGCCGCCACCGCCGCCACCGCCTACGACGCCGCCACCGCCTACGACGCCGCCACCGCCTACGACGCCGCCACCACCCACGGGACCTCAGCTCCGGACGGCGGGAGAGCGATCAACGGGTCCGTCGGGGCGGGGACCGGGGCCGTGGCCGGTGGGCTCGCCGGAGGGGCCGGGAGCGCGAGCGCCGTCCTGCCCGACGGCACCACCGTCGCCGCCCTCGCCATCGTCAACGCCGCCGGCTCGGTGCTCGACCCCCACGACGCCACCCTGTCGGGCGCCAGATACGGCCTCCCCGGCGAGTTCGGCCACCTCCAGCCCCCGGACCCCGAGCAGGCCCGCGCCTGGCGGCCCGACCTGACCCCCGCCTTCAACACCACGATCGGCGTCGTGGCCACCGACCTCACCCTCACCAAGGCCCAGTGCGGCAAGCTCGCCGCCGTCGCCCACGACGGCCTGGCCAGGGCGATCAGACCGGCCCACACCATGACCGACGGCGACACCATCTTCGGCCTGGCCACCTGTGCCCGCCCCGTCCCCGCCCACGACACCTTCCAGGACGTGCTGGCGGCCACCGCCGACGCCTTCAGCCGAGCCGTCGCCCACGCCGTACTGGCCGCCACCGGCCGCGAGGGCGCGCCCGCGTACCTCGACGTGTTCCCCAGCGCCCTGCGGGGACGACCATGAACAGCGCCCTGCGGAGGCGACCATGAACAGCGCCTTGCGGAGGCGACCGTGAACAGCGCCTTGCGGAGGCGGCCATGAACAGCGCCTTGCGGAGGCGGTCATGAACCTCGATTTCGGTCTGCCCATCGGCGGCGGGTGGGTGCGGACGGCGGACACCACCGACGTGATCTTCCCTTACGACGGGTCCCGGGTGGCCGCCGCCCCGCTGGGCACGCCCGCGCACGCCGCCACAGCCGTGGAAGAGGCCCTGGCCGTGGCGCCCGCCATGGCCGCGCTGCCGTCGCACGCCCGCCGCGCCGCGCTCACCTCGGCCCACGACGCACTCAGGGACGAACGGGAAGAATTCGAGCGGCTCCTGGTCCTGGAGACCGGCAAGCCGCTGGTGGACTGCCGGGTCGAGGTGGACAGGACACTCCTGACCCTCACCACGGCGGCCGAGGAGGTGGCCAGGCTGCACGGCGAGACCGTGCCGCTCGACCTGCTGCCCTCCGGCGAGGGCCTGATCGGGTTCTGGACGCGGCGCCCCATCGGCGTGGTCGTCGGCATCACCGGCTTCAACTACCCCCTCCTCCTCGCCGCCCACAAGATCGCGCCCGCGCTGGCGGCCGGCTGCCCGGTGATCGTCAAGCCCGCCCCTGCGACCCCGCTGGCCACGCTCGCCCTGGTACGGCTCCTGCGCGCCGCCGACGCTCTGCCGCCCGCCGCCGTACAACTCGTCACCGGGGACATCGAGGTCGGCCGCACGCTGGTGGAGGACCGCCGGATCGGCGCGGTCTCCTTCACCGGCTCGGCCGCGGCCGGACACGCCGTCGCCCGCTCCGCCGCCCCCACCAAGGTGCTGCTGGAGCTCGGCTCGAACGCGGCCCTCGTGGTCGCCGCCGACGCCGACCTGCCGGCCGCCGCCGACGCGGTCGTGCGCGGCGGCTACTACGCCTCGGGCCAGGCCTGCATCTCCGTGCAGCGGGTGCTGGTGGAGGAGCCGGTGGCGGAGGAGTTCCTGTCCCTGCTGGCCGACCGCGTCAAGCGCGTCGCCGTCGGTGACCCCCGCCTGCCCGGCACCCGGGTGGCCCCGCTCATCGATCAGGCCGCCGTGGACCGCGTCCTGTCGTGGATCGCCGCGTCGGGGGCCGAGGTGGTCACGGGCGGCCACCGCGACGGCCGCGCCGTCGCTCCGACGGTCCTGGCCGGCGTGCCGGACGGGGCCGCCGCCTGGGACGAGGAGATCTTCGGCCCCGTCGTGTGCGTGCGCCGGGTGCCCGGCCTCGACGCCGCCTTCACCGCCGTCAACAACTCACGGTACGGCCTGCACGCGGCGGTGTTCACCCGCTCGCTGGCCACGGCCTTCACGGCGATCGAACGCATCGAGGCCGGCGGCGTGGTGGTCAACGACGTGCCGGGCTTCAGGGCCGACAACATGCCGTACGGGGGCGTCAAGGACTCGGGCACCGGCCGCGAGGGCCCACGCTTCGCCATCGAGGAGCTGACCGTACCGAGGATGGCCATCATCCGGCCATGACCACGACGCACCGCCGGCCGCGTACGCGAGCGCCGGACACGGCTATCGGCCGGGGGGAGAGAGACGCCCCTCGACGATCACCTCGCCGAGGAGGTCACGCCTAGCTGACCTGCCGGCCGTCGTCGGGGTCTGCCGGTGCGATCTGTAGTGGTGCGGTGTTGCCCGCGGTGAGCTGGTCGGCGTGCGTGAGGGTGTAGTCGAGCTGCCTGGCCAGGCGCGGGAGGGTCGCCGGAGGCAGGTACGCGTCGGCGCCGGCTTCGAGCAGGCGCCGGACCGGGCCGTGGTAGTTGACGCCGAGCTCCGGGTCCTCGATCTCGGTGATGATGACGCGGGCCTCCGGGTACATCGATTTGAGCCCGCCGATCAGCTGCGGGCTGCCCGGCGGCACCAGCAGCACGTCGGCCGTGGTGGGGGCCGCGTGCAGGTCGAGCACCACGTAGTCCTCGCCGAGCTGGTCGGACAGCGCCACCCGGGCCGCCGCCGACAGCTCCATCGCCGTCGCCACGACCGTCACCCCGTCGTAGTCGATCGGCCCTTCGTCCCCCGCCTCGTCAGGCTCGTCGGCCTCCTCCGGTGCGGCGCGATCGACGATGGAGCCCTGGAGCACCTCGATGGTGCTGGAGATCGTCGCGATCGCCTCGCCGTCACGCGTGAGGACGAGGTTCTCGCCGGGTTCGAGAGCGTCGAGGAGCGTCACGATGTCCTCGGGGAGGCGGGTCACGTCGATCCGCTGCGCGGACCGCTTGCGTTTTACCATGCCTGCAACGTCGTCACGGCTTAGGAAATCCTTCACACCAGTCGTACCGATTGTCACTGGCGAGCCTATGTCGTCGCTGATCACCCTGACGGCCTCGTCGCAAAACGCGGAGACACGGCATGGACGGTTCTGCCAGTCTACGGAGGCGATCATGAAGGAGGTCTCGTGACGGACGACGACGGCGGGTCCCGACTCGGCACGTTCAGCGCCCGGCTGCGGAGTGACGACATCGACGTCGTACGCGCGGCCCTGGACGACTATCGGGACGCGCAGGCGCACACCAGGTTCGGCGGGGACAATCCGTACTGGCCGCTCGCCAACGAGGTGCTCTTCGCGGCCCGCGACCTGCTGGGCAGGCCCCAGACGCCCGGGGCCGGGGGCGGCGCCCACGCGAGCGCTCTCCTCGTGATGATGCATCTCGCCGAGGACGTGGACGCGGACCTGATCGCCGACGCGCTGGAAGGCGCCCCGGACGCGGAGGTACGGGAGGCGGCGCTGCTCGCGGCCGGCTGCGCCCTCTCCGACGGCGAGGAACCGAACCCGCGGCTGCTGGCGCTGATCAGTGCCATGGTCCTCGACGAGACCCTGGAGACGGAGGACCGCAAGGACGCACTGAACGCCCTGGACGACCTCGATTCGCCCGACGTGGAGGCCCTCATCGTCCGCCTCAGCGAGTCGGGCGACCTTGAGCTCCAGGTGTTCGCCGCGTCGTGCCTGGCGACGCCGCTGCGGCTCCGGGTGCACCGCGAACGGGTCCGGCGGCTCGTGGAGTCCTGGCCGCAGGACATGAACGGGACGACGACCTGGATACGCGACGCGCTCTCGGGCTTCCACAGCACGTACTGGGAGGACGCCCGGCTGGACGATCCGGCACTCCGCGACGCCCATGACGAGCTGAGGTTCCCGGTCAGCGACGAGGCGTGCCTGCGGGGGTTCGTCACGCTGCTTCGCAGCGACGATCCGGTCGCCGTCGGCATCGCGCTCGACCACTACGAATCCTGGAAGGGGTTGCGGTACGTCCTTCAGGACGAGGAGTCGGCCGAGGCGTACCTGCCCGAGGTGCTGGCGCGCGCCCGGGAGGTGCTCCGGCGTCCGATGTCCCCCGCCGAGCCGAGCGCGCTGAACCTGATCGGGAACCTGCACGCCGAGCCCGATGACGCCGACCTGGTGCTGGAGGTTCTCCGGCGGACGGACTCCGACACGGTACGCCAGAAGGCGATCTGGATGGCGTACGGGATCCTCGACGATGCCGAGGTGAAAGACGGCAGGCTCGTCGAGGCGCTGAGCGACCTGATCTTCGACCCGGCCGTCGGCTTCTACCTCACGAAAGAGTCGGCGATCCGGGTCCTGGCCGACAGCCTCGGCCGGGAGGCGGATGAGGTTCTCCTGCGCGCGTTGCGCGAGGGCGAGCCGAAGGTGCAGGCGCACACGGCCTACTACCTGGTCAGGACGGGTGGCCTGGAAAGGCACCGGCCCGTCATGGTGGAGGTGGCCGAGAGCTGGGGCGACAGGCCGCCGCAGCGCCCCTGGGGCCAGGACCCCATCGAGCTGATCTTCGGCAAGCCGCACAGCGTGCACTGGGACGGTCACCGGCTGGCGGACCCGGGCCTGTACCGCGCCCACAGGAGGCTGAGGGAGCCCGCCGTGGACGAGTCGTACCACGACGCGCTCCGCACCCTGCTCGAAAGCGGTGACCAGGCCGCCGTGGGCATCGCCCTGGACCACTGGTGGAGCCCGGACGGCGCGGTGGCCCGGGGCGGCGAGCGGGCGCGGGAACCCGCCAGGGCGCTCGTCCTCGATCGTATCCGGGAGGTGTTGCGGCAGTCGCCGTCACCGCCGGAGCTCAGCCGCGAGTACGGGCCCGACGCCAGCCACCTCTCCGCCCTGTCGGCGCTGGACATCGTGGCGCGGGAGGAGCCTTCGCTGCTGGCCGAAGTCGTGGAAAGCGCGACACACGACCTGGTACGCGATAGGGCCCTCGACACGGTGGAAGCGGTGTTCGGGGACGCCGGGGAGGCCCACCCCAGGCTCGTCGCGGCCCTCGTGAGCCTCGCGTGCGACGACACCGTGCCCAGGGTCGACCGCGTCAGGGCCATGGAGATCTTGGAGGAGGCCCCCGGCCACGACGCCGTGGCGGCGCTCGCACGGGTGCGCGGCGCGCTCAACAGCCCCTGACAGGGCTTCGGCCGGTCAGCTCAGCCGGTCAGCTCAGCCGGTCCTTGATCGGTTCGGCCGGTCGGTTCGGCGGGTCCTTGATCGGTTCGGCCGGTCGGTTCGGCGGGTCAGATTGGCGGGTCGCCGGTTAGTTCGGTGGGTCGAAGCGGCCGTCCACGGCGGTCCAGCCGCCGTCCACGTACAACACCGAGCCCGTCACGAAGCTCGCCGCGTCCCCGGCCAGGTAGACCACCGCCCCGGCCATCTCCCCGGCCGACGCCCAGCGGCCGAGCGCGCTCTTGGCGGCGTACGCGTCGTACCAGGCGCGGTCGTCCTTGATCTGCCTGGTCAGCGGCGTCTCGACCACGCCAGGCGCGATGGCGTTCACCCGCACCCCGTGCGGCCCGAACTCGGCGGCGGCCGTGCGCAGCAACTGCACCAGACCGGCCTTCGTGGCGGAGTAGACGCTCTGCCCCGGCTCGGTGACCTGGGCCCTGATCGAGGCGAACCCGATGATCGAGCCGCGGCCCCGCTCGATCATGCCCGCCCCGAACGCGCGTACGACGTCGAACGAGGCCCGCAGGTTCAGCCCCACCACGCGGTCGAACTCCTCGCCCGAGTAGTCGAGCAGCCGCTTGCGCACGTTGGTGGCCGGGGTGAAGACCAGCACGTCGGCGGGTTCCCGCGCGGCCAGTTCGCGCACCGCTCCGGCGTCCAGCACGTCGAGCAGCCGGGCGTCGCCGCCGCACTCGCCGGCGGTCTCCTTCACGGCGTCCAGGTCGCGGTCGGCGCACACCACCGAGGCCCCGTGGGCGGCCAGCGCCAGCGCCGACTCCCTGCCGATCCCGCTGCCCGCCCCGATCACCACGGCCCGCCGCCCGTCCAGGCGGAACAGCGCGTCATATCCCATACCAGGCACCCTAACCACTGGTCCGACCAGTGCACCAGGTGCCGTGCCCCGGCCGGGCTTCGCGCCGCCGCACGAGTTGCCATGATTTTGTAAGGCGGCTTACGATTTGTTCATGGTCAACTTGGATCCATCCGTCTTTGAAGGGCTGCGGGACCGTTTCGGCGCGCCGCTCGGTGTGGAGGAGGCGCGCGCCCAGTGGGGCTCCCTCGTACGGGCGGCGCGGAACGGCACCACCACGCTGATCACCCGCGAGCGGTGGGAATGGGCCGCGCTGATCCCGCGCTCGGAGGTGCCCGGCCTGCTCAGCGGGCTGCCGGTGGTGTCGTTGTCCACGGCCCGCGCCAAGCTGGGCGACCTCGTACGCCAGACCGCCGGCCCGTACGACGAGGGTCCCGTGCTGCTGACCCGCCACCGCACCCCGGTCGCCGCCCTGATCGCGGCCGGGCGCCTGCTCGAACGGCCCGCCCCCCGCCGCCGCCCGTCCGCCGAGGACCTGCTGTCCCGGGGGCACACGATCACGCTGGTACGCGGCCCGGTGGACCGGATCACCGCCATCGCCCGCGACCGGGACGGCAACGAGATCGCGGCCGGATCCGGCGGCAGCCTTGAGGCCGCCCTGCGGTCGCTGAGCGAGTGACTACTCCAGCTCGGCCGGAATGACATTGGCGTCGGGCCCGGGGAAGACGAGTTGCACGTGACCGTCGTCGAAGCGCACGACAAAGGGCGGCGACCCGGCCTCGCCCCGCACCTCGATGATCTCGGCTTTTCTGTCGCCGTGGCCGACGACGTTGGAGTGGAAGATCAGCGTGTCACCGACGTTCGCCTGCATGGGGGTTCCTCTCAGCTGGGCTCTGGCAACTTTGAGGTGCCCTCCCACCTTGCACCAGACCGGCGGCCGCATCCACCCGTAGGCCGCACGGCCTCGCAAGGCCCGCCGGGTCAGCCGGGTCAGCCGGGTCAGCCGGTCAGATGCGTGCCGAAGAAGCCGGCGAGCCTGGCGACGGCCGGGGTGACGTACGCGTCCCTGTCGTACAGGTCCACATGGGTGGCGCCGTCGATGACGAACAGCTCCTTCGGCTCCGCGGCCCGTGAGATCGCCTCGCGGCTGAAGTAGGCGGTCTCCGCCTCGGAGCCGATAATCATCAGGAGCGGGCGGGGCGAGATGAGCCGGATCATCGCGTACGAGTCGTACTGCGCGATCTGGTCGATGCCGCGCAGCACCCACCCCTGGTTCGCCCGGGGATGCCGGCCACGCGGCGTGCAGTAGTACTCCCACGTCTCCCTGAACTGGGTGGAAGCGGTCTCCAGCAGCTCTTCCGCGTTGGCGGGAATCCAGGGCTCCAGCTGCGCGACCCGGCCGCGTGCCTCCGCGGTGCGCAGCGCGCCGGCCCGGTCGAGCAGGGCCTGGAGCACCTCCGGGCCCTGCGTGCGGCCGAGCCCCTCGCGGAACACCGCGCCCAGGTCCGCGGCGCTGACGGTGGCCACGGCCCTGATCCGGTGGTCGGTCTGCGCGGCGTAGGGGACGTAGCCGCCGGAGGCGCAGATGCCCAGGGCGCCGATGCGGGCGGGGTGGATGTCGTCGCGGGTGGTCAGGTACGTCACGGCGGACCTGATGTCCTCCGCGCGCTGGAAGGGGTTCTCCAGCCCGCGCGGCTCGCCCTCGCTCTCACCCTGATGGGCGGCGTCGAAGACGAGCGCGGCGAAACCGGCGCGGGCCAGGCGCCCGGCGTACAGGCTCGCGGTCTGCTCCTTCACACCGCCCCCCGGATGCGAGACGACGACGGCGGGCAGCGGGCCGCCGGTATGAGTGTCGGGAGTGAACAGGATCCCGGCGAGGGCGAGGTTGTTACTGGGGAAAGTCACGTTCGTCTTCATATGCGGCCGACACTCGCACGCCCCGGCGCGCCGGAAAAGGGGCGGCTTGTGTCCTGGGACAACCCTGTCCCAGGACAGGCGCGGCCCTCTTACGGAGTTCCGCGCGATGTGAGACTGGGTCGTATGAGCGGCAATGCGAACGAGCTGGGCGACTTTCTCAAGGCCCGGCGAATGGAGTTGAGCCCCGCCATGGTCGGGCTGCCCGAGCCCGGCGGCCGGCGGCGGGTCAAGGGACTGCGGCGGGAGGAGGTGGCCATGCTGGCGTCGATCAGCACCGACCACTACATCCGCCTGGAGCAGGGACGACGCCAAGCCTCCGAACCCGTGCTGGACACCATCGCCCGCGTCCTGCTGCTCAGCGACGACGAACGCGCCTACATATTCGAGTTGTCGGGAAAGGAGGCCGCCCGGCCGCGCCGCCGGGTCAGGCAGAAGGTGCAGCCACAACTGCGGCGGCTGCTGGACGACCTCACCGCCACCCCGGCCGTGGTCCTGGGCCGGCGCACGGACATTCTCGGCTGGAATCCCATGGCCGCCGCGCTGTTCACCGATTTCGCGCGGACCCCGGAGAGGAAACGCAATTTCGTGTGGCTGGTATTCGGCGACCCGGCCTTCAGGACGCTGTATCCGCAATGGGAGTACGTGGCCCGGTCGTGCGTGGCGCAACTGCGCATGGAGGCCGCGCGGGACCCGGCGGACCCGCGGCTGGCCGACCTGGTGGGCGAGTTGTCGGTACGCGATGAGGACTTCCGGCGGTGGTGGGGCGGCCACCACGTCGCCGTACGGGACGTGGGCACCAAGGTGCTGCACCACCCGATCGCCGGCGACCTCACGCTCGACTGGTCCGCCCTCACCTGCGCCACCGACCCCGATCAGCAACTGGTCACCCTGACCGCCGAGCCCGGCTCGCCGTCCCACGACGGCCTGCGCATCCTCGCCTCCTGGGTGACCGACCCCGGCCCGGACCGCCGGCCGTATTGACCCTATTGGGCGCGCTTCCTAAACTCATCACATAATGAATTAGGAGCGAAGCCATGCGCAGAACGCCCGCAGCCGTCGTCAGCACCGCCTTCTTCGCCGCCGGTCCCGGCGTCGTCGCGGTGCTCGTCCCGTACTGGATCAGCGGCTGGCGGGTCCGCGACCCGCTCCCGGCCCCGGTCATGCTCCCGCTCAGGCTGCTCGGCGCGCTCCTCGCGCTGGCGGGGCTGGCGGTGATCGTCAACGCGTTTGTCAGATTCGTCGTGGAGGGATTCGGTACGCCGGTCCCGATCGCGCCCCCGGACCGGCTGGTGGTCGGGGGGTTCTACCGATACGTCCGCAATCCCATGTACGTCGCCGTCTTCGCCGCGGTCATCGGCCAAGCCCTGATCTTCGGCGACCCCTGGCTGCTGGTCTACGTGGCCGTCATGGCGATCCCGGTCGTCGCCTTCGTCCGCCTGTACGAGGAGCCGCATCTGCGGGCGACGTTCGGCGCCGAGTACGAGACCTACCGCGAGCACGTTCCCGGCTGGTGGCCGCGCGTTCGCCCGTACCGGCCATGACAGCTGCTTCCGACAGAAAATTGGAGTCCCATGTCGGATCCTGTTTGACTCCCAGTGAGGAAATATGGTCGTCTCGTGACCTATGTTTCTGATGGGATGAAATAGACAGGTCCGGGGGAGAACGCTACATGCCGCACGCCCTTCTGCGCGTGCTCGCTTCGACGTCCATCGCCGTCATGGTCCTCGTGGCCCTGCCGTCCGCTGCCGGAGCGCAGCCCCTGCCGGCACAAGCCCGGCCCTCCCAGGCGCAGGCCGTGCCTGCCCAGATGCCCGCGAAGGCGCGGCCCGTCCCGGCCGTCCAGGAGCCGCCGCCCGCCACCGTGACCGTCCCGCAACGCGCCTCGCTCGCGCTCCAGCGCGCGGGGGACGAGACGGGGAACGAGCGGGTCGGCCCGGCCGCGCCGGAGGTGACCACGCAGGCGGGCCCGGGGCTGGCCAACGGGATCACCGCGAGCGCCACGGCCGTGCAGGACGAGCAGGGCTTCGGCAGGCAGGCGCCCAAGGTGGGCGACGTGCTGCCGGACACCACGCAGGCCGAGACGCTGGCGCTGGTCAAGCCGCTGGCCGCGATAGGCAAGACGTTCGAGGGGCTCGGCCAGGCCGTGCCCGGGCTGACGTACCGGCTGTGCGTGGAGAGCGCCGAGACGCCGGTCTCCTGCTCGACGAGCCGGCCCGTCGGCGTGCCGGCGGCGGCCGACGTGGACGGAGACAAGAAGCCTGACCTGGCGGCCCACCTGATGCCCACCGCCCAGCCGGGACAGAGCGCGGTCGGGGTCACGTTCTCCGTCAAGCGGCTGTCCAGTGAGAACCTCAAGGCCCAGGTCTGGGCCGAGTACGACGGCAAGGTCTCGGTCGGCTTCGACGGGCTGCGCCGCGGCACGTCGTTGTCGGCCTCCGACAAGGGCACGTTCACCGTGGACCTGGCGGGCAAGCGGGTCAAGGCCGTCGTCAACCGCAAGGAGCCGGGCCAGAGCGCGGCCGTGGTGGCGGGGCTGACCGGGCGCAGCGCCGTGAGCCTGCGCCAGACGCCGGCCACCGAAGAGCTCACCGTGAACGCCACGCTCGGCACGCCCAGCATGGACATCGCCGCGTCGGCCCCCGCCAGGCTGGAGGCGGTCGCCGTGACGGGCAACCGTTTCACCCAGGCCGTGCTCGACCGCATGCCGGCCCGCGCCGAGGTGCGGCTGTCCGGCGGGCAGATCCACTTCGCCAGCCCGTCCACCATCTCCCGCGCCACCCTGCACGACCTGGCCTACCGTGGCGGCCGGCTGTCCAGGGTGATCGAGGCCGAGCTGGAGCGGGTGCCCACCACCTTCACCGCCAAGTTCGGCTCGGCGAAGGGCAAGCAGACCCTGTCGGTGGCCGCGGGCTCGGGCCGCACGCGCGGCGGCGCCGCGAGCCTGCGCCTGTACGACGCGGGCGCGGGCAAGACCGTGGTCCGGGCCGACCTCAGCGAGCTGCCCTCCCGGGTGCGCCTGGTCAACGACCCGGACGCGCACCGCGTCACGCACACGACCAGCTCGCCCATCGGCAGGTTCGCCGTGATCCTGCAGCGCAACGGGGGAGCCATCGCCACCCCGCGCGGTGGTCACGTCACCATGATCAAGGACGGCGCCGCGGTGGGGGTGTCGGGGCTGCTGTCGGGACTGTCCGGATTCGACGTCACGTACGGGGCCAAGCCGCACGCCCAGCTCAAGGTGGACGCCAGCGGCCGGTCGTTCGTGGCCGCGGCCAGCATCGACCGCACCCACGTGACCCGGGTGGAGCTGTCCAACACCCCCGCCAGCGTGGACGTCTCGCTCGACCCCGCCGCCAGGGAGGCCGCCTACCAGGCCAGCGCGGTGATCGACGAGGTGCGGGCCGCGTACACGAACCTCAAGTCGGGCCCCACGGTGGACGGCACCGTGCGCGGCGTGCACAAGAACGTGAAGGCGTCGTGGGAGCTGGGCGAGCGCTCGACGGTCGAGGTCGCGACGACCTCGAAGCTCCAGGAAGTGCGGATTTATGCCAATAAAGCGCACGTCACCAAGCCGACCGGCGAGGACGTGCGCGCCACCGTCGAGGGCGTGCGCAAGCGGGCGGAACTCGTCGCCGACGCCAAGGCCAGGACTCTGACCTGGACCTCGGACGGGCCGGTCGCCAAGGTGTCGGCGCTGGCCAGGGTCAAGCTCGGCGACCGGTACGCCAGGGCGGCGGCCGAGGTCACCGGCGTACCGGCCAAGTTCGACGCCTCGTGGGACGCCGCCTCCTACCGCTTCCGCGGCCTGTCGGGGCCGGTGGGCACGGCCGCGCTCGCCTTCACCAACCACGACGGCGCCAAGTCGCCCACGGGGCCGCACCTGGCGGCCCACTACGACCAGGCCACCGGCGACCTGGACGCCAGCGTGCTGGTCAACAAGCTCTCGCACGTCGAGTTCGTCCCGGCCGCGCAGGGTTTCAACGCCGACTTCCGCTCGGCCACCCAGACCCTCGCGGTGGACACCGACGTCAGGCAGGGCGACCTGCGTTTCGGCCTGATCGGCACGGTCGGTCCCGTGCCCGGCAAGCTGGCGGTCTCCGCGGCCGGCGGCAAGGTCACCTACGCGGGCTCCCGCCTGGACGTGCGCGCCCGCGCCTGGCTCGGCAAGAGCGCCGCGCTCGACCGCATGCGGGCCGCGCCCGCGGTGGCGGGCGGGGTGTCGCTGGTGGACGGCTCCTGCGCCGCCGGGTCGGCGGGCTGCGCGCAGGGCGACTTCTGCACGCCGCAGCGCGGCTGCTTCGGGCTGCAGGGCTACATCGACGTGACCGGCCTGCCCGACCAGGTGACGGTGGACCTGACCGGGAAGACGTTCGCGTTCTCCGGGTTCCAGCCCAAGCGGCGCAGCCTCGGCGTGTACCTGTCCAGCAGCGTCCTGTCGCCGGTGCCGATCAAGGCCAGGGCCACGCTGACCGGGCTGCCCGCCAAGATCACCAGCATGTCGCTGGGGCCGTTCGGGGTGGGCAAGGGCAACGTGGTGCAGGCCGCGTACAAGATCGATCCTCCTGCCACGCTGGGCAAGCTCGACGTGCGGGCGGAGGCGGAGGGGCTGCGCGGCCAGGTGGCGATCGACCCGGTGCCCGCGGCGGTGGCCGTCCAGGGCACCTACGGCGCCAAGACCCGCATCAGGGTGAACAACTCCGCGGCCGTCAAGCGGCTGTCCGCCAAGGTCACCATGCCCGGGAAGGGCACCGGCGAGCTGCGCTTCTCCGACGTGCCCGCCGTCTTCGGGGTGGACGCCGACGCCTCGGCCGCCGGGCTGAGCGTGCCGGCCGTCACCTACAAGGCGAACGGCGGTGTCAACACGCTCGACGGCTACCTCGGCGTCGAAGGCGGCCTGGTGGACCCGCTGAAACGGCTCGGGGACGTGTCGTTCGCGGTCAAGGACCTGGCCTCCGACACCACGGTCCGCCTCAACCGCGACCAGTCGCTCGACCTGGTCTCCAAACCGGTGCCCACGGGCCGCATCTCGCTGAGCGCCGGGCTGAAGGTGGACGCGGTGGCCGGGCAGAAGATCGCGGTGAGCAAGGAGGTCCCGTACACCACCGGATTCCTCACCTACAACATCGGCGGCCAGTTCGGGTTGCAGAAGAGCGAGATCGAGACCGTCTCGCTGAGCATCGCGCGCATGTCGTGGTTGCGGATCAGGCCGGGCAAGGTCCCGTTCGGGATGAAGGCGCCGCCGGGACTCGGGTACGTCGCCCCCGCCTTCGAGGGGAACTACGGCACCGTCAAGATCGGCGCCAAGGGCATCAACCTGCGGCCCGACGTCAAGCTGGACGTCAGGCTGAGCCGGGAGATCGGCAACGACGTCTTCCACGAAGCGGTCAAGATCGGCCCCACCACGTCCCTCGCGCTGCGCCGCTACGACCAGCGGATGCGGCGGATCGGGGCCAAGCAGGAGGTCAAGGCGGCCGGGATCAGCCTGGCCTGCGTGACCGTGGACGCCAAACCCGGCTTCGCCGCCCGTGGCGCGCGCAACTCCATCACGCTGCGCGGGGCCGACGGGCCGCAGATGGTGTCCCTGCTCGACCCGGGCGGTCAGGTGCCCGACTACGCGGTGGACCTGCTGACCCACTTCATGAGCCCCTTCCAGGGAGCGGAGTGGAAGGTGGCGAGCGCCGAGGCGGGAGCCTGCGCGGGCGACGGCGGCTCGCCGCGCCCCGATGACCGCTGAACGCGCCACGCGGACGGGCCCGGACGGCTACCTGGAGCCGTCCGGGCCGAACGCCCCCGGTCACGCCCGGGCGGATCGCCTCTCCACACGGCCGAATCTTGACCGTGTGGAGCCGCCCGGGCGTCTCTCCCAGCCCTCAGGCGCCGCCTTGCCTTCGGGCCGTCAACGATAATGACGAAAGTGATCGGTCACTTGTGACGGGCCGACGTGTGACGGAGAGGGCTGAGACATGACGCCGCAACCGACCCCCCGCACTCCCGGGCAGCGCAAGCGGGACACGCTGCACCGGCTGGAGCACGACGTGGACGCCTGGGTGGCCACGGCCGGCGCCGGTGGGGAGCCCTACATGGTGCCGCTGTCGTTCCTGTGGGACGGCGCCACCCTGCTCTTCGGCACGGCCAGCGCCAGCCCGACGGCGCGCAACCTGCTGGCCAACGGCAGGGCGCGGGTGGCGGTCGGGCTGGTGCGCGACGTGGTGCTCATCGAGGGCAGCGTGCGGGGCACGCCCGCCGATGAGATTCCGGCCGAGGTGGGTGACGCGTTCGCCAGGAAGACCGGCTTCGATCCTCGCGAGGAGAGTGCGCCTTACCACTACTTCCGGTGCGCGCCGGATCGCCTGCAGGCGTGGCGGGAGTCGAACGAGCTGGCCGGGCGGGTCCTCATCCGTGACGGCGCGTGGACGGTGGACTGAAGCTCAGCGCGAGGGTGGTGTGACGCTTCTCGATGACGACCGGCCCGCCGTGGCCGGTGCGGGGTGGGGCCGACGCCTCGATGCGCAGGTCGGCCGTCTGCGGGCGGCCCGCCTCGTACCACGCGTTGACGTGCGCGGCCAGCTCCGCCGCCAGCCGCGCCCCGCCGTCCCCGTGGCCGCGCGCCACCACGGAGCCGTCCACCGCGAGCAGGGCGATGGCGCCGTACTCGACCAGGCCGGCGGCGAACCCGCCGCCGACGCCGCCGCTCACGGCGCACCAGCGGGGTTCGTGCAGCGCCAGCCACAACGCCACACCCATGCCGACCACGAACGGCGGCGCCTGCTCCGCCGCCCTGACCGTGATCTCGACGGGCGTCGTGTCCAGCGCCGTGGCGAGGTCGCCGATGTCGCGCGGCTCGGGCAGCGCCAGCAGCACCTCGGGCTCCCGCCGTACCAGGACGGAGGTCTCCGTTCCCGCGAACGGTCCTCGCATCCGCATGAAGCCGCACGGGGCCACGGACCGGCTGACCCAGCGTCCGCCGCCCCCGAGCCGCCCGCCGGGCTCCAGAAGCTCCTCAGACGACTCCTCGGCGCGTTCCATGGCCACGGAGACCTGTACGCCGCGCAGATCGAGCGGCACCACCAGCCGTCCGCCCCGCCGCAGCTGGGCCAGCCAGGCGGGCGCCAGGTCCCACACGCCGACCGTGGCGATCACCCGGTCGTACGGGGCCAGGCCGGGAAAGCCGCCGGCGCCGTCCGCGCAGGCCACCACGACCTCCGGCCGCCCGGCCGCCGACAGGTGATCCCTGGCCTGCGCCACCGTGTCCTCGTCGATGTCCAGGCTCACCACCCGGCCGTCAGGGCCGGTCAGATGCGCCAGCAGCGCCGCGTTGTAGCCGGTTCCCGCGCCGATCTCCAGCACCCGGTGCCCCGGCCGCACGTCCAGCTGGTCGAGCATGGTCGCCATGATGGCCGGCTGTGAGGAGGAGCTGATCGGCCGGCCGCCGGCGTCGAGCTTGGTGACGATGGGCTCGTCGCGATAGGCGTCCTCCGGTTTGACGCCGGGCACGAAGAGGTGGCGGGGGACCGCGAGCATCGCCTCAGCCACCCGGTCGCTGACGTGCTGGGCGGCTCTGAGCTGCGCCACCATGGTCTGTCTCCGCGCCGCGAGGTCCATGGGGCCATTGTCCACGGGCGCGGATCCCGTACGGGATCTTCGGGAATTGTTGGTAAAGAAAGAGTCAAGAAGGGTTGAGGCCCTCAGTCGAGGGAAGGGCAGGCAACTCCTGAACGTCGACCGTGAGGAGGAGCCGTAGTGCTCACCCTGACAGCCAACGCTGCCCAGGCGATCCGTGACCTGACCGCCGGCGCGCCCGAGCCTTCCCAGAGCGGGATTCGCATCTCGTCCCAGGGAGAGGGCGCCAGCTCGCTGACCCTGACCTTGGCCACCGCCCCCGAACCGGCGGACGCGGTGGTCGAGGCCGAAGGGGCCCGGGTCTACCTGGATCCTGTGGCCGCGACCGTGCTGGAGGACAAGTCCCTGGACGCCGGAGCCGATGACCAGGGAAGCGTGTCCTTCCTGGTGACCGAGCAGACCGCTTGAGTCGGCCCCGCCGTGCCACCGCCGCCCTTCCGTGGCGGCGGCACGGCGGGCCGGTCACCCTTGCGAGAGAAGTTTGTGCAGGTAGCGCACCTGCTCTTCTGACTGGTAGCCGCCACCGCCCTCGTGGTTGTTCCAGGGCCACACGGTGATCTCCTTGGGACCCTGCCAGTGGTTGTGGGCGGCGAAGACCGTGGACGGCGGGCAGACGTCGTCCATCAGCGCCACCGAGTACAGCGCGGGCACGGTGGCACGGGCCGCGAAGTTCATCCCGTCGAAGTAGGACAGCGTGCGGAACACCTGCTCGGCGGCGTCGCGCCGGGTGGCGAGGAAACGGACCAGCTCCTGGTACGGATCCCGCCCGGTGATCTCGACGGCCCGCCGGAAGTGCGACAGGAACGGCACGTCGATCAGCGCCGCCTTGACCCCCTGGTGCAGAGCCGCCGCGGCCTGCGCGATGGCGCCGCCCTGGCTGCCGCCCGAGACCACGACGCGCCCCGCGTCCACCGCCGGGTGCGTGGCCGCCGCGTCCACCGCCCTGACGGCGTCGGTGAACACGCGCCGGTAGTAGTAGTCGGCCGGGTCGAGGATGCCGCGCGTCATCATGCCGGGCGCCTGCGCCCCCGCGCTGCCGTGCGGGTCGCCGGTGACGCCGGGGCTGTTCACGTTCGCGCCGCCGTGGCCGCGCGTCTCCATGACGAACACGGCGTAGCCCGCCGCCGGCCACAGCAGGTGGTCCTTGGGGAACCCGCGACCGCCGCTGTAGCCGATGTAGTGCACCACGCAGGGCACCGGGCCGTCCGCGCCGCGCGGCAGCAGGAACCAGCCGTTGATGCGGTGCCCGCCCCAACCGGCGAACGACACGTCGTACACGTCCACGCCGGCGAGGGGCAGGTCGTACGGGACGTACTCGGCCGCAAGGTCGAACGTGCGGGCCTCGGCCAGGGTGGCGGACCAGAACGCGTCGAAGTCCGCCGGCTCGTCGCGGTCGGGCAGGTAGGCGCGCAGTTGCTCCAGCGGCAGGTCGAACAGTGGCACAGTGCTACTCCAGCCTGTAGAAATGATGCTGTCATTTCACCTCATACCGGTGGAAAGCGCTATCCCGGGGTCGGCTTCAGCTGAAAGCGTGAGATCTGGGTAGACGGTGACGCGTGACTGAGCATGTAATCGAGGTCCCCTACTCCCACCTCTATCCCGGTCTGATCCTCGACGCCCCCGCGGACGCCCACGACTTCCTCGTGTTGTTCGGCGACGACTCCGAGTCACGCGCGCAGTTGCTCAGCGACTCCGCGGGTCGGCCGGTGCTCAGGATGGGCGGCTACATGACGGCCCGGGGCACGGTCATCGACGAGCGCGTGTGGACGGTACGCGAGTCCGTCAGGCGTGGCGACCGCATTCGCATGCGGCTGGGTCGCTCGATTCCCTGAGCCCGGCGGTGGGTGTGCACTAACGTCCCTTTCGTGGCTTCTTTGGCCGGGCTGGCCGGGCGGGTGGTGACGGGCGCCGGGGTGCTGGCCCTGTCGCCGGTCGCGGGACTGGCCGCGCTGGCCGGGACGGCGACGGTGGTGCCCGAGCCGACGGCGTTCGCGGTGGCGGGCCTGTCGGTGTTCGCGTCGGTGTTCTTCCTCGGGCTGCTGCTGTGCGTGCCCAGGCCGGGGGTGGCGTGGGGGCGCTGGTTACGGGCGGCGGTCGTGCTGGGGGTGGAGGCCGCGGTCGTCTGGCACGTCTCGGCGGCCACGCTGGATCCCGCGCCGCCGCCGGACGGGCCCGCGAAGGTGGCCGGGCAGCGGGAGTGGCGGCTGTCCACGGGGTCGCGGCTGGCGTACGTACGGGTCGCGCCGAAGCGGGTCACGCGGCCGGATCCGGTGGTGTTCCTGCACGGCGGTCCCGGCGTGGCCGACCTGGAGGGGGACTCGGCGTTCTACGGGCGGCTGGCGTCCGCCGGTTTCCCTGTCTACGTCTACGACCAGCTCGGGGCGGGCCGGTCGGCGCGGCTGGCCGATCCACGGGGGTACGGCCTGGACCGGGACGTGGCCGACCTGGAGGCGATCCGGCTGGCGGTACGGGCCGAGCGGCTGAACCTCGTCGCCAGGGGGCACGGGGCGCAACTCGCGGCGGCGTACCTGGCGGAGCACCCGGACCGGGTCGCCAGGGCGGTCCTGCTCTCCCCGGCCGGGCTCTCTCCGGGCCGCGCGGCGAACCGGCCCGTCGCCTCCGCGGTCCTGGTGGGCCCCGACGGGCTGCCCGCCCCCCGTACGCTCGCCGTCTCCACGCTGCTGGAGGTGGACCCGGTGATCGCGCACGCCTTCGCGGGCGATCGCGAACTGGACGCCCACCTGACCCGCGCACTCCGCCGCCCACCGGCCCCCTGCCGGGCCCCCCTCGGTGGTTCGGGCGGCGCAAGGGCGGACAACGGGCCGGGCGCTTCCGGCACTCTTGGGCCGGGTGCCGGGCCGGACGGTTCCGGCACTCATGGGCCGGGCACCGGGCCGGACGGTTCCGGCGGAGCGGGCGCGGACGCTGAGGCGGGCGGCTATGGCGGGTATGCCGCCCTGACCGAGCGGGTCGTCTCCGCGTCGTTGCGGGCCGAGCTGACCCGGGTGGCCGTGCCCGTGCTGGTCGTCAAGGGCGCCTGCGACACGCAGAGCTGGTCGGAGGCCGTCGGCTACCGGCGGGCGCTGCCGGACGCCGGGCTCGCCTATGTCGGCGGCGCCACCACCGCCCTCGGCCGCGACAACGCGCACCTGGAGGTGCTGCGCGCGTTCCTCACGGGCGCTCAGGTGGATACCCAGGCGAACGACACCCCGCCGCCCGGCTATCGCGGCCCCGTCCAGAACAGCTGAACCGCCCTCGCCGGGCACCCGAGCCGCAACGTGGGGGGTGACGGCGGCCCTGCCGGGCACCTGGGCCGCGACGTGTGGGGCCTTTGCCGGTGCCTGGGCCGCAGCGTGCGGCGTGACGGACGCCCTTTCAGGACAACCGGATGGTTGTTTCCGGATTCCTGAGCCGGTCGTCGGCCGGGACGCGCCCGGATATCCCGAATGCTGGGCCGCCATCCTCAGAAAAGTTACTCTCTGTAACTGAAAAGTGTCACCATGTCATAGGAAGTCTCATGCGCACTCGTCTCACCCTGTCCCTGGCCGCCGTGGCCCTGGCGGCCCTCCCGGGTTGCGCCGGTGGTACGGCGCCGAACGACGCGGCGGTGGCCGTGCAGACCGACGCGCAGCCGTCCGAGCAGGACCGGAGCTGGCTGCGAGACAGCCACGGCGGCAACCTGGCCGAGATCCAGGCGGGCCGGATGGCGATGCGCAAGGGCACCACCGACCAGATCAAGTCCCTCGGCGAGATGCTGCTCAACGACCACACCAAGCTCGGCCACAAGGTCACCCGGACCGCCGAGCAACTCGGCATCCAGTTGCCCACCTCACCGAACGCTGACCAGCGGGCCGTGGTGCGGCGGCTGCGGGAGTCCTCGGGCAAGGAATTCGACCAGGACTTCCTGTCGGGCATGGTCAAGGCGCACACGGAGGCGGTGGCGGCCACCAAGGCGGAGATCTCCGGCGGCTCGGCACCGGCCACGAAGGAGCTGGCCAAGACCGCGCTGCCGGCCCTGGAGGGGCACCTGTCGGCCATCCGCAAGGCCCAGGGCGACTGAGGCCGGAGCCGTTGCCGTCCGGAGAGCACGCCGTCCCGCCCGGAGAGCACGCCATGCCGCCCGACGGGCACGCCGTCCCGCCCGGGGAGAGCGCCGTGCCGCCCGGGGAGAGCGCCGTGCCGCCCGGGGAGAGCGCCGTCCCGTCCGGGGAGCACGCCATGCCGCCCGACGGGCGCGCCATGTCGTCCGGAAAGCGCGCCATGTCGTCCGGAAAGCGCGCCGTGCCGTCCAAGAAGTGGGCCGTGCCGTCTCTGGGGCGGATCGTGGCGCCGCTGGTGCGCGCCGGGGTGGCGGGCTCGCGCGGACTGCTCATCCAGGGCACGATCACCGTGGAGTCGGCGCTGCTCGGCGAGCGTGGCACGCATGAGGTGCTCCTGCGCCTGTCCAGGGGGCCGATCCTGCCCGGCGTGCTCACGCTGGCCGTGCGCCTGCCCACCGGTGTGGACCTGGTGATGTTCACGGGGTACGCCGCCCTGCCCGTGCCAAGGCGGGCCTTCACCGCGGGCCCGTACTCCACCCTGGCCTCCTACCAGTGCGGCCCGCGCCGGCACCGCCTCGTGGCCAGGCCCGAGGGTGAACGGGTGCCCGCCGACCCGGCCCTGCTGCCGGCCACCCTCGGGCGCGGCCCGCTGCTGTTCCACCTGTGGGCGGGCGCCCGCTACCTGGCCAGGCTGCGTGCCCACACCCCGCTGCCCGGCCGTGAGCTGTCCTTCGACCCCTTCCGCAACAGCGATCCCGCGCTGCATCCCGCCTCCGCCCGCCTGTGGTGGCTGTGGCAGTCCGCCTGCGGGGAGGAGTGCCGGAAACCGTCCGCGGACATCCGGGAAAAGGGCGCGGATCCCGAGAGTCGTTCCACGAACTAGGGGCAAACGTGCCCTCCCCTTGTGTGGCTTTATGGCGATATGGGGTATTTGTCCTTTTTGAACCAGGACGAACGCATAGGGGGATCGTCGTGGCTATGCAAACAGAGATCCGTAACCTACTCGACTGCCATGTGGTGGGGGCGGACGGGCAATCCATCGGAAAGGTGGGGCAGGTCTACCTCAACGACGGTACGGGTGAACCGGAATGGGTCACCGTACGCACGGGATTCTTCGGGATGAAGCAGACCTTCGTGCCGCTGATGAACGCCCGCCGTTCGGGCGAGGAGATCAGGGTCCCCTTCGACAAGGAGATGATCAGGGGCGCGCCCAACATCGACGTGGACGGCCGGCTCTCGCTGAACGAGGAGGCCGACCTCTACCGCTACTACGGGATGCAGCCCGCCGACATCCCGCGCCAGCGCGGCGGCGAGACCCGTACGCGGGGGCCGATCACCGGGGAGGGGCAGCGGGCCGGCCTGGCCGGCGACATGCGCGGGGACCTCGCCGACGACCGCGACATCGACATCACCAGGTCGGAGGAGCAACTCCACATCGGAAAGGAGAGCAGGGAGACCGGGCGCGTACGCCTGCACAAGTACGTCGAGACCGAGAACGTCACCCAGAAGGTCCCGCTCTCGCACGAGGAGGTCGTGATCGAGCGCGAGCCCATCCGCGACGGCGAGATGGCCGGGGTGGAGATCGGCGAGGACGAGCGGCAGATGATCCTGCACGAGGAGCGCGCGGTGGTCGGCAAGGAGACCAAGCCGGTCGAGCGCATCCACATCCACAAGCAGGACGTCCAGCACGAGGAGACGGTCGAGGGCCAGGTCCGCAGGGAACGGCTGGAGATCGACGAGGAGGGGATGACCAGGGACGAGAACGCGCGCTTCGACCGTGGTGAGGACCTCCCGCCGGAGCGGTGACGGCCACCTGCGGAGCGGCGCACAGCCGCGGCGCGTAGGGCGACAGCGTCGCGCGGGGGCCGGGAAGGGCCCCCGCGGGCGCGTGTCCTCTGCTCAGGAGTCGAACTCGACGCTCAGGAGTAGAGCTTGACGCTCAGGAGTAGGGCTCGACGCTCAGGAGTAGGGCTCGACGCTCAGGAGTAGAGCTCGACCTCGTTCAGCATGCTGCACGTCCGGCCTATCTCCCGGTCGCAGTCCGTCGTGGGACTGGTGACGATCTTGACGTGCCGGGCGGTGCGGCCGATCTCGTCGTAGCGCAGCGCGTGGTCGGTCCTGTTCTTGATCGTGACGACCGGCTCGCCCCAGGAACGGCCGTCCATGGAGACGTACACGCGGGCGCCGGCCGGACGCCCGGGGCGCAGGCTGAGGCCGATCCGGCGCAGCGGGTACGGCTTGTGCAGGCTAAGCACGTATTGGCCCCGCCCCTTGGCCACGGCGCTCGACCAGTAGCCGGTGCCGCCGTCCAGGGCGCCACGGGGGCGCGTTCTGGGCCGTTCGCGGCTCGACCACCGCATCGTGGTGGAGATCCGCAGGTCGCCGCGTTTGCGCAGGCCGGCCAGGTCCAGCCGGGTGCCGGGCGTGCGGACGTCGAACAGCAGGCGCTTGATCGCGTACCAGCCGCCGTGCTCGAAGAGCCCGTGCGCCGGGCACGCGGTCTCGTCGAGGTGCCCGTCCGGGCGCACTCCCGCCAGCTTGCAGTTGTCGAACACCTGGATCAGCCGGTGCGTCCCGACGGCGGCCAGGCCGGTGTAGCCGGAGGAGCCGTGCGTGTCCCAGACGCCGTCGCGGTTGTGATAGGTCACCTGCGGCTGCAGCCACTCCTCGCCCAGCCCGTCGGGGGAGACCGCGAGCCAGTTGTCCGGGCGGCCCGCGCTCAGCACGAGCACGCCGCCGGGCATCAGCAACAACCGCGGCGCGACGCCGCGCGCCACGCAGTCCATGCCGGCGAAGCGCAACTCGCGCACCGGCGACCAGGTGCGGCCGCCGTCGAGGGAGCGGCTCTGGCGCAGCGTCGCGTACGGCCCGCCGTCGCGCCGCAGCACGGCCACCAGGCTGCCGTCCACCGCCTGCTCGATCGCCGCCTCGGTGTAGGCGAACCCCGGCTCGGGCTCGGCGATCACACCGCGGCGTTCGAATCTGCGGCCGCCGTCGCGGCTGGCGTACACCTCGGCCTGGTAGGTCCCGGTACGGGCGTAACGCGCGTACAGCGTGATGAGGATTGTCCCGTCGGCGAGCTGGACCGGAGCCCCGTGCGCGGCCCCGCCGGGCAGCAGGTCGCCGTCGGGCGTGGACAGGGTGGCCTCGGAGCGCAGCCAGCTCTCGCCGTCCAGCGCCGAGGAGGTCAGCACGCCCAGCACCGCGGTGTGCGGCCCGGTCCTGTCCGGGTAGTACTCGGTGGCGAAGAACCGGCCGTCGTGCAGCTCGATCGGCGACTCGCGCAGTGGGGTGGGGGAGGCGGGGCCGAAGGTGCGCCCGCCGTCGTCCGAGACCGCCGCGTCGCTGTTGAGTGAGACGACCCTGTCCACGTTGGTGGTGTAGGTGGCGATCACCTTCTGCGCGGGGGCGCCGCCGGGGCCGGTCACGTCGAGGGCCGACACGTTCGGGAACCCGGCGAAGTCGAGCCGCTGCGTGGCCGTCGGCTCCCGCTCCTCCGGCGGCGGATTCGGATGAATCCAGTCTAGGAAGGAAGCAGTATCGATCAGGTTACCCCCGGACTCGGGGGAGTGATCAGGTAGCACGCAGTAACCGCCTCCGGCCTGCGCCGGGCCGGGGTGCGCGGGCAGTCCCGCGGCAACCGACATGGCCACGACCACGGCTCTGGTCACCGGCAAGGGCTCGCTCCTCGGCTGTCGTCCACGATCTGCCGCACCTACCGGACTTTAGATCATCCGCCTGCCGTAACACGGCATTCACCTGCGGGAAGTCGCGGGTTCACGCGGGCCACCCCGGGGGGCGCGGGGGAGTCAACCTGTAGGCGTTAAGTGACAGTTGACAGAAATGCCCAGTCTGACGACGATCGGGGCGGCACTATTAAGTGTCAATTTACGTCGGCCAGGACGGCCGTACGGGTCAGGAGGTGGCCCAAGATGAGCATCGAGCCGCGGGCGAGAGTGGCCCCGCTGCGAGTGCTTCCCGGCCCGGCGCCCATGGCGCCGGAGACCGCCGCCCAGCAACGCGTCGTACGGCGCATCTGCACCAGGGTCGCGCCGGAAGGCATCGAGGTCGGCGTCGCCGAACTGCCCCCCGGCGGGCTGCAGGTGTGGATCGACACCCCGCAGCCGGTGGCCGGGCAGGAGTCATGGGTGCTGCACCACCGGATGGCCCGCGAGGTCGCGCTGGTCGGCTGGCACTGTGAGGCCGACGCCGACCGCCTGCTGGTACTGGGCTGGAGCGCGGCGTGCCTGCACAACCGGGTACGCCTGCTGCAGAGCGGGCTGCGCAGGCTCACCGACTTCGAGCCGACGGCGCAGCGGGCCGTGCAACTCGACGGCGGCGACCCGGACGACCGGCCGGCCGCGCCGCTCGTGGACGGCGTGTGCGCCGCGATCGAGCGTCGGCTGCGCTGGCCGCTGCGGCTGGCCGAGCTCGACGGGTTCGAGCGCAGCTCGGGCCTGCCGCACCTGCAACTGCTCCTCGCCCAGGTCACCGGCCTGGAGGCGAAGGTGGCGGGCGCCTGCAGAGAGCATCTCGTCATGGCGCGGGTGCTGGCGCGGGCCGTCTGCGAGCACTACGCGCGGCACGCGGACCTGGCCCGCGCGCAGCGTGAGGTGCTGCTGGAGACCCGCCGCTGGGTGCACGCCAGTTCCATGATCAGAGGCTCGGCCGGCGCACGGCCGGGCTCCGCCGGCGCCGGCCGTCCCCACATGGGGCTGGCCGAGCGCCGTATCGCCGCGAGCGTCATCAACCACGGCGTGCCCAGGGCCACCCCCGGGGCCGCCGCTCCACGAGTCGTCAACGCCGACCTCGAGGAGGGCGCGCGCTGACGACAAGCCGCTCAACGGCGAGCGGTCGCCCGGAAAACCACACACGAGTCCGGTAGGAGAGCTCCCGTCATGCGAACCCCCCCGCATCTTCCCGCCCGCTCCAGGCGCGAGCACGGTGACGCCGCCGCCCATGCCGTACGGCGTCATCCGTACGGGCTGCGCGACACGCTCGACCTCATCGACCCCACGCCGCCCCCCGACACGCACGTCGAGCAGCGGCTGCTCGACATCAGGGAGATGTCCAACCAGGCCATCGGCTCCATCGACGACCTTCTCACGCACACCGCCTGAGGTGTGCCCCCAGCGGCCCCGACCCCGGGAGCCGGAAGCGCGATCCGCACCTTTGAGGAGAGTCATGCAGGGACCATCGCGACTGGAGCTGAGGTCGCGTGATGTGGGGGGCCACCAGCCGCGCACCGTGGCGGGCGTCGAAACGCCACGCGGCCTCGACGAGGTACGGGCGCTCGTCCGCCAGGCCATGGCCACCGGGGCCCGCCTGTACCCGATCAGCACCGGCAGGAACTGGGGCATGGGCTCGGCCGTACCGGTCAGCGACGACAACCTGGTCGTGGACCTCAGCGGCATGAACCGGGTGCGCAGCCTCGACCTGGAGGCCGGCTACGCGGTCATCGAACCCGGGGTCACCCAGCGGCAACTCGCCGCGCTGCTGCGCGACACGCCGTGGATGCTCAACGTCACCGCCTCTTGTGCCGACACCTCCGTCGTCGGCAACGGGCTCGACCGAGGTGACGGCTGCATCCGCTCGCGCGTGCACGACGTGGCGGGGCTGGAGGCCGTGCTGGCCGACGGCAGCGTGGTCACCACCGGCGGGCTGGACCCGGCGGGGCGCTATCACGGCCGGGTCGCCGGGCCCGACTTGACTCCCGCGTTCGTCCAGCACAACCTGGGCGTCATCACCGCCATGGCCGTGGCGCTGGTGCCGCGCCCGCAGACCGTCGCCCTGGTGCACGGCCGGCTCCAGCGCGACCAGATCGGCGTGGCGCTCGGCGCGCTCACCGCGTTCCTGCGCAGGGGCAACCCGGCCGAGGGCCTGCTGCGCGTACGTGAGCTGTCGCTCGTCCCCACGGAGGGGAACGACTGGGGGGCGATCGAGGGGACGGGCGCAGGGGCCGGCGCCGTCGCCGGCGGCGGAGACTGGACGCTGCCGGCCGGTGTCGACCCCGGCCTGTTCACCATCCTCGGCCCCCTCATGGGCAGCGACGCCACCGTGGAGCTGGCCGAGGAACTGCTGCGCAAGGCGCTGATCGAGGTCGAGGGGGCCGAGGCGGTGCGCGTGGTTGACGCCTCGGAGGTGAGCCCCGAGGACCCGCTCTACCCCAGGGCGCTCATGGCGCAGGGCATCCCCACCTGCCGTGGGGTGCACAACGCGCTCGGCGTGACCTCGTGCGACCAGATCGACGAGGGCGCGATGGGCTTCCTGGCGCTCCTGCCGCTGATGCCCATGCACGCGCGCAGGACCGAGCACATCCTGGCCGCCCTGCAGACGGCCGTGGACCGATACGGCACCGCACTCATGATGGAGTGGAACCTCGTCGGCAGGCACATGGCCAACGGCGTCATCCAGATCTTCTTCGACCGCCGCGCGCCCGGCGCCCCCCACCGCGCGCACCAGCTCCGCAACGACGGCAACTGCCTGCTGCGCGGGAACGGCTGCGCCATCTACCGCTCCGACATCGACCACGCCGCCGCCGACGTCTGGTCCGAGACCAGTACCGCCGGCCTCGGCATGTTGCACAGGCTCAAGACGGCGCTCGACCCGGACGGGCTGATCTCGCCCGGCCGGTACGGCGCCTGAGAACGTCCGGCTCCGCCGCCCGCACAGCCGGAGACGTGCCCGCGGCGGAGAAGAAGCGACGCCTATATGGGAGGACACGTGCGTTCGTCACCAGCGGCCGTCAGTGCGACCGGACCGACCAGTGTGAACCGGCGTCACGCGGTCATGCTGCGCCTGGTCGGCGCCGGGGTCATGTTGACGGTGATGGCCGACACCACGGCCACCACCCTGGCAGTGGGAGTGCTGCGTTACACGCCCGCCGGCGCCGCCATGCCGCTGGGTGACCTGGTCTGGCTGACCAGCGCGGCCTTCATCCCCATCGCGGCGCTGCTGGCGACGGCGGGCCGCTGGGCCGACCTGTTCGGCCGCCGCCGTGTGCTGGCGGTCGGGCTCGTGGTGTTCGTGCTGGGCGGCATCGCCACCGTCGCCGTGGAGCCCTGGTCGTACGTGCTGGCCGCAAGGGCCGTCCAGGGCGCCGGGGCCGCGGCGATGATCCCGGCCAGTCTCGGGCTGCTGCTCGGGGAGCTGCCGGAGTCGCAGCGCCGCGGCGCGATCGCGCTGTGGAGCTCCGCCTCCGGCCTGGGCTGCCTGCTCATGCAGGCGGGCGGCGGCTGGCTGGCCGCCACCGTCGGCTGGCGGGCGCTGTTCGTGCCGGACGTCGTCATCGGCGTCGCCCTGCTGATCGCGTGCTTCGCGCTCCCGAAGGGCAGGCGCTCCGGCGCCAGGGGCATGCCGGACATCCTCGGCGCCTGGCTGCTGGCGGCCGGGATCGCCGTGGTGGTCCTGGCCATCTCCAAGGCCATGGCCTGGGGCATGGACGTGGTGTGGCTGGCGCTGGCCGCGCTGGCCCTGATCGGCGGCGCGCTCGCGCAGGCCAGGCACCATCGCCTGCCGGCGATCGACCTGGCCCTGTGGCGGCGGCCCCGGTTCGTCTGGGGGTGGCTGGCCACCTGGGGGTTCGGCGCGCTGTCGTACGGGCTGCTCACCGTGCAGCCGCTCTACCTGCTGCACCTCGGCTACCCCATGCTCGAAGTGGCCATGTGGCTGACCCCCACCTCGGTCGCCGTCGTCGTGACGGCCTTCCTGGCCGGAAAGGTCGTCCAACGGATCGGCGCGTACGGCCTCATCTACACCGGCTCGCTGCTCTGCGGCGGCGCCTGCGTGCTCGTGCTGACGCAGGCGGGTCCCACCGTGTGGGGCCTGGTCGCCAGCGTCGTGGTAGGCATCGGGGTCGGCGCGCTCGCGCCCGGCACCTCCGTCGCCACCACCCTGGCCGCCCGCCCCCACCAGTACGCCTCCGCCGTCGGCGCGGCCACCATGGCCCGCATGGTCGGCGGCGCCGTGGGGATCGCCGTGGTGTCCGTCGTGATCGACCACCCGTTCATGACCGGCCCCTTCGCCGGTCTGGCGGGCGCGCTCGCCACCTGTGTGGCGATCTCGGTGCTGATCGGCGCACTGGCCCTGACCAAGATCACCCGGCTGCGACCGGACCCGGGTGACGTCATGATCAAAGTGCCTCGCAGGTTGCTGATCGAACTGCGCACGACCCTCGCCACTGTCGCGGCGGAGGCCGACGCGCTGCTGCCAGTCGAGACCCGCACTCCCCTCGCCGACAACCACGTCCCGCGGCCGAGGGCGGCCGAACCCGGCCCGCTCGCCGGAATCCGCGGGCATACGAACTAGTTCAACCATTCGAAAGGGCTCTCGTCATGGCAACCTCATCGTGCGACGTGGCCATCGTCGGCGCCGGACTCGGCGGCTGCTTCCTGGCTCTCCTGCTGGGGCGCCGCGGCCAGAACGTCGTCGTCATCGAGCAGGGACCGTCGATCCCGAGCGCGGGCGCGGACTTCCTCAAGCCCCCGGGGCTGCGGGTGCTCGCCAGGCACGGGCTGGCCGACCTCGTCGGACGCCATGGCCTGCGACGTGACATCATCCGCTACTACCATGATGGCGACCCCATCCAGGAGTGCCGTTTCCCCGACGGCGGCTTCCTCATCCGTCCCTACCGGGAACTGGTCGAGCTCATCTACACCTCCTGTGCGATGGAGGGCGTCGAGTTCTGGTTCGACGCCAGCATCGCCGACATCGCGGTTGGCGAGGGCCCGGTGGGACAGCAGGTGGAAGAGCTGATGCTGGCGGACGGGCGCAGGTTACGGGCCGGGGTCGTGATCGGCGCGGACGGCACCAAGTCGGCCGTGCGCCAGGCACTGGGCATCGAGCAGCGCACGATGCCGTACGAGCGGCTGCTCATGCGGGTGGCCACCGTGCCGCTGAGTGCCAGCGTCGCCCGGCTCAACAGGCTCTACTTCAGCTCCGAGGGCTGGCTCACCTACCTCTACCCGATCGACAGGGACCAGGCCCGCGTGTTCGTCGGCCTGCCCCCCGAGGACGATAAGGAGATCTTCCAGGACGGCATCCCGGCGCTGCTGGACGAGCTCAAGAAGTTCGTCACCGACAGCTCCGACGCCTTCAACTCCCTGCAGCCCGCCACCTGGCAGCGCATCAAGGTCTCCTCGCTGCGGGTGGAGTCCTACCACAGGGGCAACGCCGCGCTGCTCGGCTCGGCCGCGTTCGCCTGCCACCCGATGACGGGCATGGGCATGAGCTACACGCTGTACGACGCCGAGATCCTGGCCGACGTCATCTGCGCCGCCGCCGGCGATCCCGAACTGCTCGACCGGCTCCTCCAGGCCCGCTACGAACCCCGCAGGCACGCGCACCGCCAGCTCATCGACTACGGCGACGCCCTGGCCGCGACCTTCCGCGACCGGGAGGCGTACCTGGCGGCCTTCCGCCCGGAGTTGCACGTCCACGGCGTGGCGGCCGCACCGGAACCGCTGCCCGCCCTGCAGCCGGCCTGAGCCGGCACCCCCGCCGCCCGCCATTCCCACCAGGTGAGAGTCGTCGTCCAGTGCCACGCTGAGTGCCATGGGCCGGCCCGATCCCAGGCGGCGGGGGCGCCCCCGGCATGGTAGGGCGGGCACTACCAACACAACGGGTGACAGCGGGGGTCCGCCCGTACACCGTCTCTGGCGATCCTGAGGACAGATCAATCTCTTCTCGGCATCGGAGACGAAACGTGACAGTGACAGAAACTCCCAGCCCGCCCGCGAAGGAGCGGGGGAGCGACTTCGCGAAGCTGTCGCGGCGCATCGCCCAGGAGGGCCTGCTCGACCGGCGGCCTGGCTACTACGCGGTGAGGATCGGCCTGGTGGCCGCCTTCTTCGCGGGGACCTGGGCGGTGTTCGCCGCAGTGGGCGACTCCTGGTGGCAACTCCCCGTCGCGGTGCTGCTGGCGGTGGCGTTCGCGCAGGTCACCCTGCTGGCCCACGACCTGGCGCACGGACAGATCTTCCGGTCCCGGCGCACCAGCAGGACCGCCGGGCTGATCGTCGGCAACCTGGCGGTCGGGCTCAGCTACGGCTGGTGGATGGACAAGCACACCCGTCACCACGCCAACCCCAACCACGAGGACCACGACCCCGACGTGGCGCCCGACGTCCTGATCTGGTCGCAGAAGCAGGCCGAGGCCAGCCGGGGGCTGCCCCGGTTCATCGGCCGCTACCAGGCGTTCCTGTTCTTCCCCCTGCTCACGCTCGAAGGGATCAACCTCAAGGTGTCCAGCTTCCGCGCGCTGCGCAGGAAGACGCTCAAGAACCGGGGGACCGAGGGGCTGCTGCTGAGCGCGCACGTGCTGGCCTACCTGGGGGTGGTGTTCCTGGTGCTGCCGCTGCCCAAGGCGCTGCTGTTCCTGGCCGTGCACCAGGCGTGCTACGGCATCTACCTGGGCTGCACCTTCGCGCCCAACCACAAGGGCATGCCCGTGCTCACCGCCGAGGACGAGCTGGACTTCCTCCGCCGCCAGGTCCTGACCTCACGCAACGTACGCGGCGGGCACGTCGTCAACACCGCGCTCGGCGGCCTGAACTACCAGATCGAGCACCACCTGTTCCCCAGCATGCCCTCCGCGAACCTGCGCAGGGCACAGCCCATCGTGCGCGACTACTGCGCCTCGCTCGGCGTCGACTACGTCGAGTGCGGCCTGCTGGAGTCATGGGGACAGGCGCTGCGCCACCTGCACGAGGCGGGCCGTCCGCTGCGCGCCGTCAAGACGTGACGACCAGCTCCCGCCCGTTGAAGTCCTCCCGTATCTGATGGCCGGCGTCGGCCAGGATCGTCCGCAGCGCCAGTTGGACCGCGGCCCTGATGGTCGCGTGCCTGACAAGGTGGTCGGCCGAGGTGCCCCAGGTGATGACCACCCCGCGCGTGGGGTCGTGCCACACGCCGAGCCCGCCGTCGGCGGACATCAGCGAAGGCTCGACGGTGAAACCCGCGTCCGAAAGCTCCCGGCGGACCGTGCGCTCCAGGTCCTGTCCGGCGCTCGTGACGATGTCCATCCGGATCCGCTGCCCTCACAGACGCGTTCCGAACCTCCGGACGCCGACGAACTCTGTGGAAAGATGTCGGCTGTGTCCTGCGCCGTGTCCTCTGCCCGGCACACCGCGCCCATGCGGGCGTCGGCGGTGCTGCGCCTGTCGCGGGCCGTCGTGTTCGCGACGGTCTGCGGCGCCGTGTCGGCGGGCGGGCACGCGCTGGCCGGCGGGGGGCTCGTGCCGTTCGGGGTCTACCTGGCGGCGGTGCTGGCCGCGCTCGCGCTGGCGTACCTGATCGACGGCCGCGAACGCGGCCCCGCGGCGGTGCTCGCCGCGACCGTGGGCACCCAGACCGTCCTGCACCAGCTTTTCGAACGGCTGGCCCCCGGCGAGGGGGCCGGCCTCGCGCACGCCCACCCGGCGCCGGGGATGTTGCTGGTCCATCTCACGGTGGCGGCGCTGACGGCGTGGTGGCTGCACCGGGGTGAGAGCGCGTTGTGGCTGATGATCCGCCTGTACGGCGCGCCGCGCCCGGCCATCCGGCTGTTCGTCCCCATCGGCGCGACGGCGGGCGCGCCGCCACCGATCCGGCGGCCGATCACCGCCGGCCCGCCGCCCGTGGGCCGGGGCAGGATCATCTCCGGCACGATCACCAGGCGAGGGCCGCCCGCGACGACGCGTTTGTGACGCCTTGTTCGCCCTTTGCCTGTGTCCGGACGTCCGGCGCCACGGGCGCGGTCGTCCGGAAGATCATCTCTGGAGACCCCATCATGGCATTCCTGCCGCGACACATCCGCAGGGCGGCACCGGTCGTGCTCGCCTGCGCCCTCGCGCTGGCCGTCCCCGCCGCGCCCGCCTACGCCCACGACAAGCTCAAGAGCAGTTCGCCCGCCAATGGCGCCGAGGTCTCCTCGGTGAAGGAGATCGAGCTCGAATACACCGCGAGCATCAAGTTCCCGTTCGTCGTGCTGCACGACGCGGCGGGCAAGGAGGTCGAGCTCGGCAAGGCGCGCTCCGACGGGCCCAAGGTGTTCGCCGACGTTCCCCAGCCGCTCACGCCCGGTTCGTACGTGATCGCCTGGCGTGTCGTTTCGTCCGACGGACATCCGATTGAGGGCGAAATTCCCTTTAGCGTGAAAGGATCGGCTTCGCCCTCGCCCACCGGTGAGGGATCCGCGGCGGCCACGCCGTCACCGGCGGCCCCAACAGCCACGGCACCGTCCGCGGGGCCGGCTGCGGGGCCGACCGCGGGTGCGGCGGACGCCACGCCGGCGGCGACCGGCGTCCCCGGCTGGGTCTGGGGCGGGCTGGTGGTGCTTGTCGTGCTGGGCGCGGCCGTCTGGCTCAGGAGTTCGCGCCGGGGCTCTGATCGGGAGGAAGTGAATGCTGATTGAGCAGGCCAGACAGGTCGCTCGGCAGTGGGTGCGGGAGGAGGGCAGCGCGCTGCCCGGCTTCGGCGGCGCGGTACTGACCGGGTCGGCGCTGTGGGCCGACCCGGGTGACGAGCTGGCCCCCACCTCCGACGTGGACGTCATGATCGTCACCAACGCGGAGGCGGACCTCCCTCACATCGGCAAATTCCGGTACGAGGGGGTGCTGCTGGAGGTCGGTTCCATGGCCGCGCCCGGCTCCTCCCACGAGGTGCTGAGCGACTACCACCTGGCGGGCAGCTTCCACCTGCCGTGCGTGCTGGCCGACCCGTCGGGGCGGCTGGGCGAGCTGCAACGGGTGGTGGCGCGCGACTTCGCCGCCCGGCCGTGGATCCTGGCGCGCTGCACCAACGCCATGGACCGCGTGCGGGGCTGGATCAACGGCATGGACGAGTCCGCGCCGCTGCCCGAGCAGGTCAACGCCTGGTTGTTCGGCACAGGGGTGACCACGCACGTGCTGCTGGTGGCCGGGCTGCGCAACCCCACGGTGCGCCGCCGGTACGCGGCCGTGCGCGGCCTGCTCGCCGAGCACGGCCGGCTCGACTTCCACGAGGGCCTGCTCGACCTGCTGGGCTGCGCCGACCTCGGCGCCGCGCGGGTGGCGCACCACCTGGCGGAGCTGGAGAAGGTGTTCGACGCGGCCGCCGCGCTGCGCGTGCCGTCCTACCGGTTCGACTCCGACGTCTCCGCCGTCGCCAGGCCGGCCGCCATAGACGGCACCCGCGAGCTGATCGCCGCCGGGCTGCACAGGGAGGCGGTCTTCTGGCTGGTCGTCACGTACGTGCGGTGCCTGGCCAAGCGGGCGGCGGCCGGCGAGAGCGGGTACGAGGACGGCCTAAGGGCGCTGCTGGCGGACCTGGGCGCCGAGACGTTCGCCGACCGGCGGCGCCGCGGGGACCGGGTCCTCGCGGCACTGCCGGGACTCTGGCAGACGGCCACCGGGCTCTGCTGAGCCCTCCGGGCCCCGAGTTCTAGCGACCGGACAGGCGGGGGAGCGCGTCGCCGTAGAGGTCCGGGCTGCGGTCCGCCTCGCCGACGAAGTCGCCGGGGAAGCCCAGCTCGAACGGCACCGCCGCCTCCAGCCGCCGCACCGCCTCATCGGGCAGCTCCACCCCGGAGGCGCCCAGGTTGTCCTTGAGCTGCTCGGCGCTGCTCGTACCGAGGATCGGCAGCACCCCGCGCCGCAGCGCCCACGCGAGCGCGACCTGCGAGGGCGTGACGCCCAGTTCCCCGGCCACCTCGATCACGGCGGCGGCCCCCGCCCGGTCCCGCTCGCTGATCGACTCGGGTGACACGCGGGAGGCGCTCGCCCCCGGCACGGCGTACCTGCCCGACAGCACCCCCCGCGCGAGCACACCCCAGGCCGCCACGCTGATCTCCTGGGCCCGCGCCATCGGCAGCAGTTCCCGCTCGATGTCGCGCCACAGCAGGCTGTAGGGCACCTGCAGCCCCGCGAACGGCGTCCAGCCGCGCCACTCGGCCAGCGTGTTGGCCCTGCTGACCACCCACGCGGGCGCGTCGGAGATGCCCACGTACAACACCTTGCCCGAGCGGACCACGTCGTCCAGCGCCCGCATCGTCTCCTCGATCGGGGTGTGCCGGTCCCAGACGTGCACCCAGAACAGGTCGATGTAGTCGGTACGCAGCCGCCGCAGGCTCTGCTCCAGCGACAGGACGAGGTTCTTGCGGTGGTTGCCGGCCGCGTTCAGGTCGGTGCGGTCGCGGGTCGGGGTGTACTTGGTGGCCAGCACGAAACGATCGCGGCGGCCCTGGAGCAGTTCGCCGACGACGTTCTCGCTCTCGCCGTACATCGAGGCCGTGTCCACCACGTTGCCGCCGGACTCGGCGTACAGGTCGAAGATGCCGCGCACCTCCGGCGACGCCTCGTTGTAGGTCATCGCGCCGAGGAACAACTCGGAGACCCGCAGGCCGGTACGGCCCAGCAGACGGTAACGCACTAGACCACCCGCCCGGTGACCATCGTCGATTTCGGGTTCGTCATGGTCACCAGCCTGCCCGAACCGCCGCGCGACGAGGAAGGCCGAGCTCAGACTGGCCTTGGGAGGGACACGATAACGGCCGTGGGCGCCCGTAGACTCCGTGACGTGAGCGACAACGAGCTGGGCGCCTACCTGCGCGACCGCCGAGAGGCACTCAAGCCCGCCGACGTCGGGCTGCCGGACGGCAGCCGGCGGCGCACGCCGGGGCTGCGCAGGTCCGAGCTGGCGACCGTGGCGGGAGTGAGCGTCGAATACCTGACCAGGCTGGAGCAGGGCCGCGACCGCAACCCGTCGGTGCAGGTGCTCGTGTCGCTCGCCGAGGCCCTGCGCATGACCCCCGAGGAGCGCGTCCACCTGCGCTTCCTGGCCAAGGTGACCAGCGGCGCCGTCGCGCTGTGCCCCGGCACGGGGCTGGCGCCCTCCCGCACGGTACGGCCGACCGTGCGGGCGCTGCTGGACAGCCTTGAGCCCGCGCCCGCCGCGCTGTTCAACCGGCTCGGGGAGATCCTCTGCCGCACCGCGGGGTTCGAGCGGCTGTTCGGCCCCGTCGGGCTGCTGGAGGAGGAGTACCCCTCCCTGATCTGGTACGTCTTCACCGACGCGCGTGCCAGGGTCGCCTTCCCGGACTGGGACAGGGTGGCCGACGAGCAGGCGGCTGCGCTCAAGTACGACATGGGGCCCGACGATCCGTACACGACCGAGTTGATCGACACGCTGTCCTTCGCGGCGGGTGAGGCGTTCACCGGGCGCATGGGCGGGCCGTCCACGCCGCCGCGGATCGCCCCGGTGCAGCGCGTCGTCCACCCGCGGGCCGGGGAGCTGCGGCTGGCCAGGGAGACGCTCGACCTGTCGGCGGGCGAGCAGCGCCTGCTCGTCTACCTGCCCGCCGACACCGCCACGGCCACCGCCCTGGACCTCCTGACCGGCCGCCACCCCGGCGGCCTGCGCGCGGTCAACGCCTGAACCCCGGATCGGGCAGCTCGGATCGGGCAGCTCGGGTCGGGCAGCTCGGGTCGGGCAGCTCGGGTCAGGCAGCTCGGGTCAGGCAGCTCGGGTCAGGCGCGGCGCAGGGAGCGGGTCAGGCCGGCGGCGATCGTCGTGGCCAGCACCCAGCCCGACACGATCAGCCCGTAGGCCAGCCACTGCGTCGCCCCGCCGGGATTGAACGCCTTCTCCTGCCCGAAGTCGATGATCGGCAGCAGCAGGTCCAGCGTGTAGACCAGCGCGTTGAACGCCGGCGACTCGCCGCGCTTCAGCGGCGGCGGCTCGGCCAGCCCGAACACCACCGTGCCCAGCACCAGCAGCGCCAGCAGCCAGCCGGCCGCGCGCAGCGGGCGGAAGCCGTAGCCGACGGTCGCGTCCTGGAGGTGGCCCCAGAACCTGGCGTACCACGGCAGGGTGGTGCGGCGCTGCTGCTGACCGGCCAGGAGCGTCTCGCGGGCGTCGGCCTCGCTGCCCAGCCGCCCGTAGGTCGCGGCGAGCTGCTCGTAGGCGTTGGGCAGGTAGCCGTCCGGGTCGCGGCGCAGCCAGCCCAGCCGTTCGGCGGCGGGCAACATGGGATCGAGCACCTCGTAGGCCAGCCCGTCCATGCGCAGCCGGTCAGGCCACACCTCGGAGTCGTCCTGCAGCACCCCGATGCGCGCGTGCCGCAGATCGACGGTGCCCGCGATGGGTTTGGCGGTACGCAGCCCCAGCTCCTGGGCCTCCAGCCGGCGGCAGTTGAGCGCCTTGCCGCCGGGCGCCTCCAGCGTGGCGTCGTAGAGGCTCAGCCGGCTGCCGATCCGCGCGTTCGCCAGCCGGATCCGGCCCTGCGCGGAGAAACCCTCGGACAGGCTGAGCACCTTGCCCACCGTGATGCCGTTGGCCGACAGCGCCGCGCCGCCGGGGTTGACCAGCCTGGCGCCGTGGAACCGTACGGCGCCGGTCACGGAGGCGTCCATCAGGCTGATCTCGCCCTCGGCCGTCAGCCCCTCACGGGCCTGCAGCATGCCGTCCACGACGAGGCCGTCACCCGCCAGCACCAGGTCACCGGGGTTGTTCAGGCGCGCGCCGTTCAGGTTGAGCGTGCGGCCGATGGTGGCGGCCTCCAGCCAGACGATGCCCTCGGTCTCGATCAGCGACAGGAACAGGCCGCTCTCGGCGTTCAGCCCGCCGCCGCGCACCGCGAGCCGGCCGGGGTTGCGCAGCCGCGAGCCGCGCAGCGTGAGCGGGCCGCTGACCCGCGCGAAGCGCAGGCTGAACTCCCCGTCCACCTCCATCCGCCGCGCGAAGAGGCCGACCTGGACGATCATGTTCGAGCCGCCGAACGCCGAACCGCCCGGAGCCCGCAGGCGGGCGCCGTCGAAGTTCACGGCCGCGCCGATCCTGGCCGCGGTGAGATCGATCCCGCCGTCGCAGATGAAGCCGTCCGTGGCCATCAGGTTGCTGCCGACATCGAGGTGCTCGGCGTTGACGGCGAGGCCGTCCGGGTGCTCCAGGTGGGCGCCGTTCAGCGACAGGTTGCTGCTGATCCTGGCGCTGCGCAGGCGCAGCTGCCCGGTGACATGGCAGCCGGTCAGCCGCAGGTCGCCCTCGACCTGGAGGTTCGAGCCGACCAGTCCCGGCAGGCTGGAGCCGGTGAAGCTGAGGAAACGGGTACGCGCCTGGTAGAGGTCGGGCGTCTCGTCGAAGGCGCACCTGCTGAACGTGACCGGCAGGTCCACCTCGCCGAACGCCAGGTGCAGCTCGCCGGTGATCCGTGCCCCGGTCAGCCGCAGGGCGGGTTTGTCACCGGGGCCGGTGTACTCGCCGAGCAGCAGTCCCGCCAGCACCTCCGCCCTGATGCCGCGGTCCGGGTCCCAGGCGGCGGCGTTGGCGGGGGAGTCGTGGGCGGGATCTCCCGAGCGCAGGTCCACGTCCTGGCCACGGGCGATCGCGGCGGTGACGGCCTGTTCTGCGGGGGTGAGTTCGGCGTTTTGCACAGGGACATCTTGGGTGAATCAGGGGCCGGATGCGGCACATTCGCGTGACCGGGCGGCTCCCGGACGTGTGCACGCCCGGGAGCCGCCCGGTTCAGGCGCGTTTGGCGATGGCCGTGATGAACGGCTGCACCAGCTTGGCCGCCAGGGGGCCGAACGCCGCCAGGATGAGCACGTACGCCGCCGCCAGCGCGCCCAGGTCGGGGTGGACGCCCGCGCCCACCGCCAGGCCCGCGATGACGATGTTGAACTCACCGCGCGGGATGAGCGCGATGCCCGCCCGCGCCTGGCCCGCCTTGGCGATGCCCGCGCGTTTGGCCGCGTACATGCCGGTCAGCAGCTTGGTGACCATGCTGACCAGGGCCAGCAGCGCGGCGAGCCCGGCCACCGGCAGGATCTTCGCCGGATCGGTCTGCAGACCGAAGAAGACGAAGAACACCGCCGCGAACAGGTCGCGCAGCGGCGCGAGCAGCGCCTGCGCGTCCTCGGCCAGCTCGCCCGACAGGGCGATGCCCACCAGGAACGCGCCGACCGCCGCCGAGACCTGCAGCTGCTGCGCGAGACCGGCCACCAGCAGGGCCAGGCCGACGACCTTGAGCAGCAGCACCTCGGAGTTGGGGCTGCTCACGAACGCCTCGATCCAGCGTCCGAAGCGCAGCGCCACGACCAGCACGACGCTGACCGTCAGCAGCGCGATGCCCACCGAGATGGCCCCGCTCACCAGGCTCAGCCCGGCCAGCATGGTCGTCAGGACCGGCAGGTAGATCGCCATCGTGAGGTCTTCGAACACCAGCAGCGACAACACGGTCGGCGTCTCACGGTTACCGAGCCACCCCAGGTCGGACAGCACCTTGGCGGTGATGCCCGACGAGGTGGCGTAGGTGACGCCCGCCATGGCCACGGCCGCGACGGGGCCCCAGCCCAGCAGCAGCGCGATGATGGCGCCCGGCGCCGCGTTGAGCACCAGGTCCACGATGCCCGCGCGCGCGTTGCTCGTCAGGCTCGTGACCAGTTCGTCGGCGTTGTACTCCAGGCCCAGCGTGAGCAGGAGCAGGACCACGCCCAGCTCCGAGCCGACCGAGAGGAACTCCTCGCTGGTGGCCAGCGGCAGCACGCCGCCGGTGCCGAACGCCAGGCCGGCGATCAGATAGAGCGGAATGGGGGAGATGCCGATGCGCAACGACAGCGCGCCGAGAACCCCCAGACCGAGAAGGACAGCACCGAACTCGAGAAAGATGACCGCGGTGTGATGCACCCGCGGCCCTACCCTTCAGCCAGAATGCCGGCGACTTCAGCCGTGCTGTCCTCGCTGCCCACGACGACCACGACGTCCCCGGCACCGAACACGAAGTCCGGCCCGGGGCTGGCGAACACCTGGCCGCCGCGGACCACCGCGACGATGGAGGCGCTCGTACGGGTCCGCACCCGGGCGTCGCCCATGGGCCGGCCCGCGTAAGGGGAGTCGGCCGGGATGGGGAGCTGCACGCTGACCAGGCCCTCGACCTGCTGATGTAGTGCGTTGAGCCGCTGCACGATGCGGGGCGCGCCCAGGATCTCGGCCAGGGCGTCGGCCTCCTCGTCGTTGAGCTTGACCGTCTGGCAGACGGCGTCCGGGTCTTCTTTGTCGTAGATGACCAGATCCCGGCGGCCGGTTCGGTGGGACACGACGCCTACCCGCTGTCCTTTGCGGGTGGTGAAATCGTGTCGTAGCCCGATCCCCGGCAGTGCTGTTTGTTCGACCTCCACCTAACCCACCCGTCCAGATCCATAAATTTCCGGACAACCCTACCAATGTCATATACCGCCATGGTCTGCACCAATAACTCATAGCTCATGGGGTTATGTCCTGCTGGTTGACCCCGTCTCGCTGACGGGATGGACGCGTGAGCGGGCCTCCTGCGCGTGGCGCGCCGGCCGTGCGAGACTGGTCGTCAGATGCAGCGCCACCAGTTGGGACAACGCACCATGCCGACCGCCCCCTCGATCCGGCTGGTACTCGTGGAAGATCACGCCATGGTCGCGGAGGCCATCGGCCTGGCGCTCGGCCGTACCCCGGACATCGAGGTGGTGGCGCAGGCGGGCAGCATCGCCGGCGCCCTGGCCGACACCGGCCGCTGCCAGCCCGACGTCGTCGTGCTCGATCGCCGGCTGCCCGACGGCGACGGCGTCTCGGCCATCGGCCGGCTGACCGCCGTCGCGCCCGGGGTCAGGGTGCTGGTGCTGACCGGCGAGGCGACCGCGTCCGTCGCGGCCAGGGTGGTGGCCGCGGGCGGCGCGGGGTTGCTGGTCAAGTCCTCGCGGCTGGGCGAGCTGGAGTCGGCGGTGCGTGAGGTGGCGGCGGGCGGGGTGGTGTTCGCGCCGGGGCTGCTGCCCGGCGTGCTCGACCGGCTGACCGGCCGCGCGGGTCACCTGGGCTCGGCGCTGACCGCCCGCGAGCGCGAGACGCTGCTGCTCCTGGCCGAGGGCGTCAGCACGCACGAGATCAGCGACCGCCTGGGCGTGGCCCACAACACCGCGCGCAACCACGTCCAGCACGTCCTGGAGAAGCTGGGCGCCAGGTCCAAGCTGGAGGCGGTGGCGTTCGCCCGCAGGGACGGGCTGCTGGACTGAAACCGCCGCGATGATCGGCCGGTATGACGCAAACGCATCAGGAGACGTCCCACATCTGTATCAGGAGAGCTGGGGCGCTTGCGTCTCGTGACGGGCCGCCGGACTACTCGAAAGTAGAGTCGTGGAAAGTAAGGAGGATGAGACGTACCAGGTGGACACCCATCTGCCCCAGGAGCTGGGCAGCATCACGGTGGCGCGAAACCTGGCGGGCACGGCCCTGCGCGAACACGGCTACCAGGGCCGCCACGAGGACGTCCTGCTGGTGGTCTCGGAGCTGGTGACGAACGCGCTCGTCCACGGGGACGGCCGGCCCGCGCTCAGGATGCGGGCCAACACCTCGCATGTACGGGTCGAGGTCGGCGACTCGGGCAAGAGCCTGCCCCGGGCCCGCGAACCCGGCCCGTCGAGCGGGTGGGGGCTGCACGTCGTCCGGCTGCTGTCCACCGGGTGGGGAATCTCCTCCGGCGATGGCGGTAAGGTCGTGTGGTGCGAGCTGGCGGAGCGTCTCGCCTCGGTACAGGTCCGGCCCGCCGAAGCGTGATCGAGTTTGGCTCTGTGGCCAGGTCGTGCAAGGCTGCGGTATGCCCGGCGATGACCAACCGCAGGAGGATATGAGGCTGCTCGTCCAGAGCATCCGTGACTACGCCATCTTCATGCTCGACCCGCACGGCGTGATCGTGAGCTGGAACGTCGGGGCGGAACGCATCAAGGGGTACACCGCCGAAGAGATCATCGGCACTCATTTCTCCGTCTTCTATCCGCCTGAGGCCGTGGCCGCCGGCATTCCCGCCGAGGGCCTGCGGGCCGCCTCCACCGAGGGCCGGTGGGAGGAGGAGGGCTGGCGGGTGCGCAAGGACGGCACCAGGTTCTGGGCCAGCGTGGTCATCACCGCCCTCTACGACGACGGCGGTCACCTGCGCGGATTCGGCAAGGTGACGCGCGACCTGACCGAGCGGCGCAGCATGGCCAGGGCGCTGGACGAACGCGGCGTGCTGCTGGCCCGGCTGGTCCAGGCCCAGGAGCACGAGCGCCGCCGCATCGCCTCCGGCGTACACGACGACACCATCCAGTCCATGGTCGAGGTGGGGATGCGGCTGCGGTTGTGGGGCGAGGAGCTGCCCGGGGCGCAGGCCGCCGCCGTGCGGGCGCTCGGCGCCGCCGTGGACGGAGCCGTGCACCGCCTGCGCGACCTGGCCTTCGACCTGCGTCCGCCCGCCGACGGCCTGATGGAGAGCCTCGGGGGGTATCTGGAGCAGACGATGCCGGGCGCGGGAGTGGCGTACGAGTTGCGCGGCGTCCTGGACGGCGAGCCGCCCGCCGAGGCCATGATCACCGTCTACCGCATCTGCCAGGAGGCGCTGACGAACGTGCGCAAGCATGCCGGAGCCGGGCGGGTCACCGTTGAGCTGGCCTCGCTCGATCTGGGCGTGCACGTGCGCATCCGCGACGACGGCGCGGGACCGGCCTCGGTGGACGGGGAGGCGGGGCACTTCGGGCTGATCGAGATGCGGGAGCGCGCGGAGGCGGCGGGCGGCTGGTGGCAGATCCGGGGCGCGCCGGGCGCGGGCACGACGGTGGAGTTCTGGGTTCCCGCCGTGCCGCGCACCTCGGTCGCGGGGTGAGTACGCCTCCGGCCACGTCTCGGTCGGGCGGTGAGAACGTCTCCGGTCACGTCGTCTCGGTCGCGGGGTGAGAACGTCTCTGGTCACGTCGTCTCGGTCGCGGGGTGAGAACGCCTCCGGTCACGTCTCAGTCGCGCGGTGAGAACGCTTCCGGCCACGTCCACGACCTGATGTCCGCCGGGTCCTCGCCGTGCTCGCGCGTGTACGCGCGCGCCCGCAGCCGTTCGTCGCTCATGCGCTGGCGCAGGTGCGCGGCCGTGGCGCCGAGCCCGGGAACGCGGTCGATGACGTCGATGACCAGGTGGAACCGGTCGATGTCGTTGAGCATGCACATGTCGAACGGCGTCGTCGTGGTGCCCTCCTCCTTGTAACCGCGCACGTGCAGGCCGGCGTGGTTGCGACGGCGGTAGGTGAGCTGGTGGATCAGCGACGGGTAGCCGTGGAAGTTGAAGATCACCGGCTTGTCCGTGGTGAACAGCGTGTCGAACTCGGCGTCCCGCATGCCGTGCGGATGCTCGGACGGCGGCTGCAGCCGCATGAGGTCCACGACGTTGACCACCCGCACCCTCAGCTCGGGCAGGTGCTCGCGCAGCAGCGCGGCGGCGGCCAGCGTCTCCAGGGTGGGCACGTCGCCCGCGCAGGCCAGCACCACGTCGGGCTCTGTGCCCTGGTCGGTGGAGGCCCACGGCAGGATGCCCAGGCCGCGCGTGTTGTGCGCGATGGCCTCCTCCATGGTGAACAGGTCGAGCACCGGCTGCTTGCCGGCCACGACGACGTTCACGTAGTCGCGCGAGCGCAGGCAGTGGTCGCCCACCGAGAGCAGCGTGTTGGCGTCCGGCGGCAGGTAGACGCGCACCACCGACGCCTTCTTGTTCACCACCACGTCCAGGAAGCCCGGGTCCTGGTGGCTGAACCCGTTGTGGTCCTGCCGCCACACGTGCGACGACAGCAGGTACGTCAGCGACGCCACCGGCCGCCGCCACGGGATCTTCTGCGACGCCTCCAGCCACTTGGCGTGCTGGTTGAACATCGCGTCCACGATGTGGATGAACGCCTCGTAGCAGTTGAACAGCCCGTGCCGCCCGGTCAGCAGATAGCCCTCCAGCCAGCCCTGGCACAGGTGCTCGCTCAGCACCTCCATGACCCGGCCGCCCTCGCCCAGGTTCTCGTCCGTCGGCAGCAACTCGGCGTCCCAGGCCCGGTCGGTGACCTCGAAGACCTCCGACAGCCGGTTGGAGGCGGTCTCGTCCGGCCCCATCAGCCGGAACGTGCGCGGGTTGGCGGCGATCACGTCGCGCAGGAACCCGCCCAGCACCCGCGTGGGCTCGCTCGACTGCGCGGCCGGCGACTTCACCTCGACCGCCGCCCTGCGGAAGTCCGGCAGCCGCAGCGGCTCCAGCAGCTCACCGCCGTTGGTGTGCGGGCTGGCGCTCATCCTGCGCTCGCCGCGCGGCACCGTCCCGAGGATGCCCTCGACCGGCCGCCCGTCGGAGCCGAACAGCTCCTCCGGCCGGTAGGAGCGCATCCACTCCTCCAGCATGCCCAGGTGGGCCGGGTTCTCGCGGACCTTGGACAGCGGCACCTGATGCGCGCGCCAGGTGCCCTCGACCGGCTTGCCGTCCACCTCCCGCGGTCCCGTCCAGCCCTTCGGCGTGCGCAGGATGATCATCGGCAGGCGGTCGGCGTCGCCCGCCTTGTACGCGGCCATCTCCTCGAACGCCGTGTCCAGCGTGCCGGCCATCTCCTCGTGGTCGGCGCCGACCAGGTGGGGGCGGTAGCCGTACCCCTCCATGAGCTTGAGCAGCTCCCCCTCGGGGATCCGCGCCAGCACGGTCGGGTTGGCGATCTTGTAGCCGTTGAGGTGCAGAATGGGCAGGACCATCCCGTCGCGGCGGCGGTCCATGAACTTGTTGGAGTGCCAGCTCGCGGCCAGCGGGCCCGTCTCGGCCTCGCCGTCCCCGATGACGCAGGCCACGACCAGGTCGGGGTTGTCGAAGGCGGCGCCGTACGCGTGCGCGAGCGCGTACCCCAGCTCACCGCCCTCGTGGATCGAGCCGGGCGTCTCCGGCGCGACGTGGCTCGGAATGCCGCCGGGGAAGGAGAACTGGCGGAACAGCCGCCGCATGCCCTCCACGTCCTGCGACACGTCCGGGTACCGCTCCGAGTACGAGCCCTCCAGCCACGCGTGCGCCACCGCCGCGGGGCCGCCGTGACCGGGGCCGGCGATGTAGATCATGTCCTGGTCCCGCTCGCGGATCACCCGGTTGAGGTGCGCGAAGCAGAAGTTCAGCCCCGGCGTCGTACCCCAGTGGCCGAGCAGGCGCGGCTTGATGTGCTCCGGTCGCAGCGGCTCGGTGAGCAGCGGATTGTCCAGCAGGTAGATCTGCCCGACGGACAGGTAGTTCGCCGCCCGCCAGTACGCGTCTATATGCTCCATCCCCTGCTGATTCCTCCACAGAAGGCGCGCAATCCCCATCGCCTCATCTGAAACCCGGGAGAGCGTTCCAAAGACGTCCCTCCGCCATGCGCGGAATCAACCACGGAGGGTACGGGGTTACGGGACGATGGGACCAGGCATGATCGGCTCGGCGGCACCGGCTCGCGGCACACCGGTTCGCCTCAGATCGGCTCGGCGACACATCGGTTTTGGCGACACGAGGAGGCACGCGTGAACGGCGACATCACCCAGAGCCAGGAGTGGGCGGCACTGGGCAAACACCACGAGGAGCTGGCGGGCACCAGCCTGCGCGAGCTGTTCGCGGCCGACCCCGGCAGAGCCACGCGCATGACCGTGACCGCCGCCGACCTCTACCTCGACTACGCCAAGCACCGCGCCACGCAGGAGACCTTCGGCCTGCTGACCGCGCTGGCCGAGCGCGCCGGGTTGCGCGAGCGGATCACGGCCATGTTCGGCGGCGAGCACATCAACGTCAGCGAGGACCGCGCGGTCCTGCACGTCGCGCTGCGCCTGCCGCGCGAGGCGCAGCTGGTGGTGGACGGCCAGGACGTCGTGGCCGACGTGCACGCCGTGCTCGACAAGATGAGCGAGTTCGCCGGGCGGGTCAGGTCCGGGCAGTGGCAGGGCGCCACCGGCAAGCCGATCGAGACCGTCGTCAACATCGGCATCGGCGGCTCCGACCTCGGGCCCGCCATGGCCTACGAGGCGCTGCGCGACTACGCCGACGCGGGCATCACGGCCAGGTTCGTCTCCAACATCGACCCGGCCGACATCACCGGCAACCTCGCCGGGCTCGACCCCGCGACCACGCTGTTCGTCATCAGCTCCAAGACCTTCACCACGCTGGAGACGCTCACCAACGCCAGGGTCGCGCGCCGCTGGCTGGTCGACGCGCTGGGTGAGGAGGCCGTCGCCAAGCACTTCGTGGCGGTGTCCACCAACGCCGCCAAGGTGGCCGAGTTCGGCATTGACACCGACAACATGTTCGGCTTCTGGGACTGGGTCGGCGGGCGCTACTCCTACGACGGCGCCATCGGCCTGTCCCTGATGATCGCCGTCGGCCCCGAGCGCTTCCGCGAGATGCTCGCCGGCTTCCACGCCATGGACGAGCACTTCCGCACCGCTCCCTTCGAGGCCAACATGCCGGTGCTGATGGCCCTGCTCGGCATCTGGTATACCGACTTCTTCGACGCCGAGACCCGCGCCGTCCTGCCCTACAGCCAGCGGCTGCACCGCTTCCCCGCCTACCTGCAGCAGCTCACCATGGAGTCCAACGGCAAGTCCGTGCGCGCCGACGGCACCCCCGTCACCGTCAACACCGGCGAGATCTTCTGGGGCGAGCCGGGCACCAACGGCCAGCACGCCTTCTACCAGCTCCTGCACCAGGGCACCCGGCTCGTGCCCGCCGACTTCATCGGCTTCGCCGAGCCGCACGAGGACCGCGAGGGCATGCACGACCAGCTCACCGCCAACCTCTTCGCCCAGACCACGGCGCTGGCCTTCGGCAAGACGGCCGAGGAGATCGCCGCCGAGGGCACCGCGCCGCAGATCGTGCCGCACAAGGTGATGCCGGGCAACCGCCCCACCTCCACGATCCTCGCGCCCAAGCTCACCCCCGACACGCTGGGCCAGCTCGTCGCGCTCTACGAGCACATCGTGTTCGTCGAGGGCACCATCTGGGGCGTCGACTCCTTCGACCAGTGGGGCGTGGAGCTGGGCAAGAAGATGGCCCTCGACCTCGCGCCCGCGCTGACCTCCGACGAACCGCCCACCAGCTTCCCCGACACCTCGACGGAACAACTCATCCGCAAATACCGGGAGCTGCGTGGAAGGCGTGTCTGAGATGGGAGAGGCAGGCGCGCTGGTCCTGTTCGGGATCACCGGTGACCTCGCGCGCAAGATGCTCCTGCCCGCGCTCTACCGCCTGAGCGCCGACGGCCGCCTCGACCTGCCGATCATCGGCGTGGCCAAGACCGACCTCGACCTGCACGGGCTGCGCGAGCACGCCCGCGAGGCGTGCGGCGGCGTGCGCGACGCCGCCTTCGAGCAGCTGGCCGGCAACCTGCGGCTGGTCACCGGCGACTACCGCGACCCCGCCACGTTCAAGGCGCTGCGCGAGGAGACGGCGGGCAAGGGCTTCCTCGTCCACTACCTGGCGGTGCCGCCGTCGCTGTTCTCCCCGGTCGCCGAGGGGCTGGCCGCCGAGGGCCTCAACCGCGACGCGCGCCTGGTGGTGGAGAAGCCCTTCGGCGAGGACCTCCAGTCGGCCCGCGAGCTCAACGGCGAGCTGCTGCGCCACTTCGACGAGGACCACGTGCGCCGGGTCGACCACTTCCTGGGCAAGGAGCCGGTCGAGGACCTCATGGTGTTCAGGTTCGCCAACACGCTGCTGGAGCCCATCTGGAACCGCTCCCACATCCGCAGCGTGCAGATCACCATGGCCGAGGACTTCGACGTGCGCGACCGGGGCGCCTTCTACGACGCCAACGGCACCATCCGCGACGTGGTCCAGAACCACCTGCTGCAGCTCCTGGCCATCCTCGCCATGGACCCGCCGCCGTCCACCGACGCGCGGGCCCAGCTCGACGAGAAGTGGCGGGTGCTGCGGGCGGTGCAGGCCATCGACCCCGCCGACGTCGTACGCGGCCAGTACGACGGCTACCTCGGCACCGACGGCGTACGCGCCGGTTCCACCACCGAGACCTACGTCGCGCTGCGCGCCTACATCGACAACTGGCGCTGGGCCGGGGTGCCCTGGTGCATCCGCTCCGGCAAGGGCCTGCCGACCACCGACCTGGAGATCGTGGCCGAGCTTCACCGGCCGCCGGTGACGATGTTCGGCGTGGACGGCGCCCCCGACAGCCCCAACCTCATCAGGTTCCGCCTGCAGCCCGACGCCGGCGTGACCTTCGACCTGCTCGTCAAGGAACCGGGCCGCCAGCACGCCCGCCCCGTCCCGGTCAGCGTCGACTTCACCAAGGTCCTCGGCCCGATGCAGGCCGCCTACGAACGCATCCTGACCGACGCCGTCAGCGGGGACCCGCGCAGATTCGCTCGATTCGACCTGGTGGAGGAGTCGTGGCGAATCGTGCAGCCGGTGCTGGACCTTCCGGAGACACCACTGCCGTACGCGAAGGGCTCCTGGGGCCCTGAGCCAGCGGCGCAGATCGCGCCGGGCGGCTGGCACGAAATCTCCACCACCTTCGACTGACCCCCGCCCCTGAGGACCCGCACGAAGCGCGGCGCACGAGGACCCGCACGAGGACCCGCACGAGGACCCGCACGAGGACCCGCACGAGGACCCGCACGAGGACCCGCACCAAGGGCGATTCGTGCGGGTTCGGGGTGGAGGCGGGGTGGTCGCCGCTTGATGTTCGACGAAGACGGCATCCGGGGTCACGATGGGGACATGGACATCATGGAACTGGTGGAACAGTCGAAGGACGCCGCGACCGTCAAGCGCGTCTTCGGCGAGCCGATCCAACACGGCGACGTCGTCGTCATTCCCGTCGCCAGGGTCACCCAGGGCGGTGGCGGAGGCCAGGGCCAGGGCAAGGGTGACAAGGGCGAGGAGGGAGGAGGCAGCGGGGGAGGCTTCGGCTTCGGCGCCACGCCGGCGGGCGTCTTCGTGCTCAAGAACGGCGACGTGCTGTGGCGGCCCGCCGTAGACGTCAACCGCATCGTCATCGGCGGGCAGGTCGTGGCGGTCGTGTTGCTGCTGACCCTGCGGACCATCTTCAAGAAGTGGCGCCGCAGGCGCTGACGGTACTCCCGGACGGCATCCGCGCCGATCGATCCGCTCGACAACGTTGAGCCGCCCGGCCACGCCCACCTGGCAACCGGGTTCAACCTGCCAGTACGGCCGACCTGGCCGGGCGGCTCCTTGATGACGGTCAGCCAGGCCGGTCGGCTCAGCGATGGTCCCCGGTCCCGCACCTCGTCCCGGTCCCGGCGGGGAGAGTGCTCGTCGGGAGGATGTCATGGGGACCATGTGCTCATGCACGTGATGCCGGAGGGTGGGTGCTCGTAGGGTGGACGGCATGAGCTCTATGGCACAGATCGTGGGTTTTGGCGGGGTTGTTCTGCTCGGGGCGATGGCGCCAGGACCCGACTTCGCGGTGGTGGTACGCCGCTCGGCCGTCTCGGGGCGCGGGCACGGCATGGCGGCCGCCGCGGGGATCGCGGTGGGGGTGTTCGCCTGGGTAGTGGCAGCGGCCACCGGCGTCGCGGCGCTCCTCGCGGCTTCCGCCGTGGCGTTCACCGTGCTCAAGGTGGTCGGCGCGGCCTACCTGTTCTACCTCGGGATCAAGTCGTTGCGCGCGGCCTGGCGCGGGGGTGGGAAGCTGGAACTGGACATCCCCGACCCCGGCGGGCGCGGCTCGTGGGCGGCGTTCACGGAGGGTCTGCTGACGAACGCGCTCAACCCTAAGGCGGCGCTGTTCCTGGTCGCACTGGTGCCCCAGTTCCTCGGCACCGGGATGTCCGTGCTCACGTTGTCGGCGGTGGCGCTGGCGGCGACGGTCGCCTGGTTCCTGGCGGTGGCCAACGTGGTGGGGTTGCTGCGCAAGGTGTTCGCCCGGCCCGCCGTCCGCAGGGTCGTGGACGGTCTGACAGGCGCCGCCCTCATCGGCCTCGGCGTCAAACTGGCCGCCTCCACCCGCCCTTAGCCATTTCGGCATTGGCATTGGCATTGGCGTCGGTGTCGGTGTCGGTGTCGAACAGGGCAGCTGCGCCCACCCCCTCAGGCTCTTCGGCGCCCGCCCAAATTGGCCGCCTGCGCCTGGTCCCTTAGGCGGGTCTCGGCATTGCAGCGGCTGTCTGCGCCCCTTTGGGTCCTCGGCGGATGCTCGTTTCCGCTGTCCTTCCGGCGGAGGGGTGCCGCTATCGGGAGCGCTGATCGTCACGCGCGGCCTCGAGATCGGATTGGTGCGCGAGCGCCCACAGGCCCAGGGCGCGTACCGGCTCCAGGAAGGAGCGGCCCAGGTCCGTCAGCGCGTAGTCGACCCGAGGCGGCACACTCGGGTGGAGTGTGCGGCTGATCAGCCCGTCCGCTTCGAGGGAGCGCAGCGTACGGGTGAGCATGCGGCGGCTGAGGCCCTCCACGGACCGGTCCAACTCGTTGAAGCCGTGCGCGCCGCCCGCCAGGACCGACAGGATCACGACGCTCCACTTGTCTCCCACCCGGCGCATCACGCTGGTCGCGGGGCAGTTCTCGTGCTCGAAGACCGTGACGGGGACGGTGATGGCGGCAGTGGACATGGATGTGCCTTCTTTCGGAGCTTTCGCCTGCTGGCCAAGATCAGGGTACGCACATCGACGTTCAAGGAGGATCCGTCGTGATCATGGTCAGCGGTGCGTCCGGACAGCTCGGACGCCTCATTGTCGGGCATCTTCTGCAGCGGGTGGACGCCGCCCGCGTGGTGGCGTTGTCCCGTACACCCGAAGCCGTCTCCGGCGTCGGAGTGGCCGCCCGCCACGCCGACTTCGACGATCCGGCCGGTCTGGCCGGCGCGTTCGAGGGGGCGGAGCGGCTGCTCATGCTCAGTGTGGGCGCGTTCGGAGGAGCGCCTCGCGGGCACGTCAACGCCATCGAGGCGGCGGTCAAGGCGGGGGTGGGTCACGTGATCTACACCTCCTTCGCCAGGGCGGGCGAACCGGGCCAGCCGCAGCCGCTCATCCAGAACCACAAGGAGACCGAGCATCTTCTGGCCGAGTCGGGGCTGACGTACACGGCGCTGCGGTTCAACCAGTGGCCGGAGATGTGGAATCTTGTGGGAGTGCCCGCCCTCGCCGTCTCCACCGGGGTGCTGCCCAGCAACGCGGGGGACGGGCGGGTGGGGCACGTCACCCGCGAGGACAGCGCCGCCGTGGCGGCGGCCGTGCTGGCGGAGGGTGGCTGCGAGGGGCAACTCCTGGAGGTCACGGGTCCGGCAGCGGTGACCGACGCGGACGTGGCGGACGCGCTTGCCCAGGTCACCGGGCGTCCGGTCCGTTGCGAGCAGGTCTCGGACGAGGATCTGGCCGCGGTGTTGTCCGGACGTGGGCTGCCTGAGATGTACGTCCAGGGGTGGACGGGACTGGGGGCGTACAAGCGAGAGGGCTGGTTCGACGTGACCACGCACGCGGTCGAACGCCTCACCGGCCGCCACCCCATGTCGATCGCCGACTATTTCGCTTCCCAGCACCCTGAGGCCCTGACCACCCCCTGACCAGCGCACAGCCCTCGATCAGTGCACGCCCCCTGACCAGCGCCCCCCAACCAGGCGTCGCCGGCGGCGGCCCACGCGACGGTCACGCTGTTCGGGGCGGGTGGCGCGACGGTTACGCCGAGTGCAAGGCGCGGGGCGCGGCCGTCACGCCGTTCTGGGGGAGTGGTGCCGTTGTCGCGTCGTTCAGGGGGTGCGGTTGTCGCGGTGTTCGGGGTGCTTTGCGCTGGGGGCGTTCTATGCGACGGTTACGCCGAGCAGGTGGCCCAGGCCGAATGTGACGGTGGCCGCGCCCACGCCCAGGGCGAGTTGGCGCAGGCCGCCCAGCCACCACGGCCGCGCCGTCATGACCGCCACCGCCGCCCCGAACCCGAACAGCGCCACCACGCTCAGGATCAGCGCCACCATCAGCCCGGACGCCCCGAACATGAACGGCACCAGCGGCACCAGCGCCCCCACCGCGAACGCGCCGAACGACGAGGCGGCGGCCACGTAGGGGGAGGGCAGGTCGTCGGGGTCGACGCCGAGTTCCTCGCGTACGTGCACCCGCAGCGCCTGCTCGGGATCGGCCGACAGCTCGGCGGCCACCCGGTCGGCCAGCTCGGGGTCGAGGCCGCGTGAGCGGTAGAGCGCCGCCAGTTCGGCCTGCTCGCCCACGGGATTGCGGGCCAGTTCGCGCCGCTCGACGGCGATCTCGGCCCGCATCAGCTCGGTCTGGGACTTCACGGAGGTGTACTCGCCGGCCGCCATGGAGAAGGCGCCGGCGACCAGGCCGGCGCATCCGGCCAGCACCGCTCCCTGCCCGGCGCCGGCCGCGCCCACGACGCCGGCGATCAACGCGAAGTTGGACACAAGCCCGTCCATGGCCCCGAACACCGCCGGCCGCAGCCAGCCGCCGGTCACGTCACGGTGGCCGTGGTGCTGCTCGGGGGTTTCCGGACGGACAAGCTCGATGGTCATAAATGCCCTCCAATTACGGACCTCTCCCTAAAAAGGTGGCATATCGAACGAAAGTTCGCAACGAAGGGGAGGCTTGCCTGACCTGCGCAATGTCGCTGAGAGTGTATGAATGTTTGCTAAGAGGTGCTGGGCGGGGTCAAGCGGCGGTAATGTCGCTGTGTCACTCGGTGTGATCGTCTGACCGCGTATGGCCGCGACCGTTCATGGCGTGCGAGACGCGGCATATGGAAGGTGGCGACGACGTGAGCGCAATGCCGATCGAGGGCTGGTTGGTGGCGCATCCGCCTCCCAGTCGCGCGCTCCTGTCCCCGCTCTCGGAAGCCACTGGCTACACCGTTGATGACTGGCTCAAGCTCCCCCAGACGGGGGAGCGCATAGAGTTGATCGACGGGAGTTTCGTGGTGCAAGGCGTGCCGGCCTCGAATGATGCCATTTGCGCGAAACGTTTGGTGCGCCTGCTCGATGACGCCGCGCCGGACGATCTCGAGGTGGCCGAAGCGGTGGGCACCCTGGTGGGAGGGGACGGGCTCATTTCGGACATCGTGGTCGCGGATGCTGAGGTCATGATCGCCGGCGAGCGGAAGATCTCTTTTCCCGAAGTCGTCGCAGTAGGCGAGGTCGTCAGCCCCGGAGTGGGCAACAGGAAGCGTGACTACGAGATCAAGCCACCCAAATACGCCGCAGCCGGCATCCCCACCTTCATACGCGTCGAAATCGAAGGTGACGGCGCGCCCTGGGTCGAAGTGTTCCATCTACGCGATGGGCGTTACGAACTCGCCACGGCAGCCAAAGCCGGTGAGATTCTCGTTCTCACTCAGCCGTTCCCCGTCTCCTTTGATCCGGCGATCCTGGTTGGCCGCCGCAGGCGCTGAACGGCGGCCCAGGGGTCAGGCGTGGGCCGGGGCCGGAGTGGCGGTGATCTCGGTGTCCTGGCCGCGGATCAGGGCCTCGCAGTCGGAGATCGTCTCCTCCAGCAGGCCGCGCAGCAACGCGTCCGGGTTCTGGATGCACGCCTGTACGATCCCGACCACTGCGAGTTGTACCGCGTTGGGTGCCGCGTACCGGCGGAAGCCCTTCTGGGTGATCCGGGCCGCGCGGCTGAAGCGCCTGGCCTGTTCGGCCGCGTGTGGCACCTCCTCCATGGCGAGCCGGCTGCGCTCGCTCAGCCGCCCGGACGGGGCGCCGTCGAGTCTGGCCAGCATCTCCTCGGCCGCGAGGACCGAAACCGCGAGGGCGAGCTGGCGTTCGGCGGCGGCCACCGGCAGGGCGGTGGTGGCGCAGCGCAGGGCGATGTGCGCGTCAACGCGCAGGTCGTCGCTGGCCAGCCCGATGATGGACGGTACGAGGTGGACGAGTTTGGCCCGGCTCGCGTCGCCGGTGTTGTCGTTGACCAGGCGGGCGAGTGCGGCCAGCAGCGGGTGCGTGCAGGCCGGATGGTCGCTCCAGCGCTCCCCTGCCAGGTAGGAGGCCAGCTCCATGAAACAGGCACCACGCTTAGGGTTGCGATGCCTGCCGCGGGAAAGGACCGGCATGTGATCAAGGTGATTGTCCACGGGTGCTCCACTGCTCCACGCGTTCGCCACGTCTCCAGCGCCGTCTAACCAGACTGTCTAACGAATCTGCCTAACCAGTCTGCGCCGGAGTGCGGCTCAATGCCAGTGATCCGGGATGTTCTGAATGAACGTTCCCGCTACCCGCCACAGTCACACTCACACCTCCCCGCAAACCACTCAAAACACCTCACGTTGTACGAAGACCGCGACCGTACGGGCCGGGACCGTCAGCGTGCCCGTGGCGGGGTCGAACGACGACTCGCGCACGACCGGGTCGTCCGAGCCCGCCTGTACGGGATGCAACGCCACCTCATGCCCCGCCAGCGACGGCATGGCTTGGGCGTGCGCAGAAGGTGTGGCGTTGAAGACGACCGTGACCGACTTCCAGCGCGGGTCGAGACCGCCGGTGTCCACCCGCATCGCGATCACTCCCTCCGCCGAGGCCGGGAACGACAGCCGCCGCTGCACCTCGGCCAGCGACCCCAGCGCGAACGCCGGCGACGACGCCCTGATCCGCAACAACTCGCCGTACCGGGCCCGCGCGGCGTTGATCGACGCGCAGCCGGGCCGCAGCGCAGGGTCCGCGAGCAGCGGCCGGGCATAGGGCCACTTGCTCTCGTTGTCGGCCCGGGGCGGCAGGCCCGCGCCGAAGCCGTTGCCCTGCGCGCAGTCCCACAACAGCCGGTTGAACCAGTCGCCGGAGTCGTAGGAGTTGCGGTCGAGCGACTTCGAGCGCAGCCGCTCGGAGCCCGCGTGCACGAACGTCGTCCCCTGCGACAACACCGCCGTGGCCAGCGACAACGCCTGCATGCGTACCCGGTCGGCCATCGGGGTGTCCTGCGGCAGCTTGTAGGCCAGCGCGTCGAACAGCGTCTCGTTGTCGTGCGCGTCCACGTAGGTGACCGCCTCGCCGGGAGCGGCCGTGTACCCGGCGGGCGAGCCGTTGTAGTCGATCTCCGAGCCCTTCCGGCCCGACGGCAGCACGTAGTCGCGCAGGTTCCCGGTCAGCCCGACCCTGATCAGGTCGGAGTAGTTCGCCAGCCGCGCCCGCTGCTGCCCGGCGTCGCCGTTGGCGGGCGATCCGTTGGGCGCGCCGGCCAGCCCCGAGCCGAAGCCCTGCACACGCGGATCGGCGTCGAACGGGCCGCCGCCGCGCACCGCGTCCCGCAGCCGGTCGGTGAACGTGCCGATGCCGGTGCCGGCCAGGTTCGCCTGGGTGGCCTGCTCGAACCTGGTGTCGCCGGCGACCTCGCCGAAGTTCCAGCCCTCGCCGTACAGGATGATCGACCTGCCGTCCACGCCGTCCTTCGCCAGGGTGAGCCGGTCGAGTGCCCGGCGGACGGCGATCATGTTCGCCTTCGGGTGGTGGCCCATGAGGTCGAAGCGGAAACCGTCGATCTTGTACTGCTTCGCCCACGTGACGACCGAGTCGACCACGAGCCTGCCCATCATCAGGTGCTCGGGCGCGGTGCCGGGGCAGCAGGTGGAGGTGGCCACCGTGCCGTCCTCCAGCAGGCGGTGGTAGTAGCCGGGCACGATCGGGTCGAGCACGCCGGTGGAGTGCGTGTGGTTGTAGACCACGTCCATCACCACGCGCAGGCCCGCCCGGTTGAGCCCGGCGACCATGCCGCGGAACTGCCTGACCCGGTCGTCCGGCTCCGTCGCGTACGAGCCTTCCGGCACCGTGTAGTGCAGCGGGTCGTAACCCCAGTTGAAGGAGTCCCTGGCGGCCGTGCGCGTCACGCACTCCTGCTGCAGCTCGGAGTCGGGCGGCAGCGCGGCCAGGTCACCGCAGGCGGGCTCGGTCCTGTCGGACCTGCGCTCGGGGATCGTGGCCAGGTCGAAGACGGGCAGCAGGTGTACGTGCGTCAGCCCGTCGGCGGCCAGCGAGCGCAACTCGCGCATCCCGGCCGTGTCCTGGCGGGCGAAGGCGGCGTACGTGCCGCGCAGCGCGGCCGGCACGCTGGCGTCGGAGGCGGAGAAGTCGCGCACGTGCAACTCGTAGATCGAGGCCCGGTCCTGCGGCATCGCCGCCGGTTTGGCCAGCCGGTCCCAGCCGGGCGGCTTGAGCGGGGCGGCGTCCAGGTTGACGAGCCTGCTGCGTACGCCGTCGGCGGTCACGTCCAGCCCGTACGGGTCGGTGACCTCGTTTGTGACGACTTTTCCGGCCTTGGGGGAGTAGACCGTGACCAGGTAGGTGTACTCGCGGTCCAGCCAGTTCGGCAGCCCGCGCACCGACCACACGCCGCTTTCCCCGTCGCGCCGCATCCCGTGCAAGCTCCGGCCCTCGCCGTCATTCCCGCCGCTGTCATTCATGCCGTCGTCATTCGCGTCGCCGTCCGGCCGCGTGTCGTCCACGGCACGGCCGCCGCGTCCGTACAGGGCCAGTTCGACCTTCTGGGCGGTCGGCGCCCACAGCGCGAGCCTCGGGATCACCCGGCCCGACGGGCCCAGCGGGGCGGTGGCGGCCTTGGCGTACAGGTCGTCCAGCACCCCGGGGATCTGCACGCCCGTCGCGCCGGCCAGCGCGCCCGCCGCGTCCCGCGCCACGGCCACCACCTGGCCGCGCAGCGCCTGGCGGACGAGGCCGGCGTCCCGCTCGTCCACCTTGAACGCCTGGTAGGAGGCCAGGTGCGGCCACTTGGCCCGCTGCTCCCGGCTGAGCGTGCCGGGGACGAGCCTGATGAGCCGCACGTCACCGGTCAGGTCGCCGCCGCCGATGGCGATGTCCCCCTTGGCGCTGAAGGCCAGGAAGTGCCGCAGCGACGGGTCCGCCCGCCAGGCCACCGTGCCCCGGTCGATCCAGTGGGCCCTGGCCTTGCTCAGGTCGGTGTCCGCCTCGCCGCTCAGGGTCTTCGCCCCCTCAACCCGCTGCCTGCGGTCGTCCTTCCCGTCCGCACGGCCGGCAACCGCCGCCGTGGCCGGAGCGACGAGGGCGGAGATGAGCAACAGGGCCGCGCAACCCGTGCTCAGCAGCCGGTACGCGGGAGGTGATGGCCAGAGCACCGGGACCTCCACGAGATTCGCGGTATCGAGGGTGTTGCCCGGAAGTTACTCAGCCGCCCCGATCTTTGCAAGGCTTTCAGGAAATTTCCGAAACGTCCAAACCCGATTCTGGCCCGCACGCCAGCAGACGCGCGGCTCCCGGAGGTTCACAATGGCGATCGTCCTCCGTCTTGAACTGCGAAAACGCCGTGAGAGACGAAGGGTCGCGACGACGATCGATCATGTAACAACTTGCAGAAACCTTGCGTCGCCATCTACCGGCACGCCACACGGCGGCGTAACCTCCGGCTTACTCCGACGACCGAGCAGGCGACCAGCAGACGACCGAGCAGGCGACCGACGAGTCAGACGACCGACGAGTCAGACGACCGACGAGTCAGACGACCGACGAGTCAGACGACCGAGCAGTTGTGAGGAGCAGGACATGCGACGAGTTTTACCGGCCGCGGCGGTCGTTGCGGCATTCGCGCTGGCGGTGTCCGCCTGTGGCGGCGGTGGTGGCGAGCCCGCCGCGTCCACCGCGCCGGTTTCCGATCCGTCGAAGGTGAGCGGTGAGGTGACGTGGTGGGACACGACGCGCCCGGAGAGTGAAGGGCCGACGTTCCAGGCGTTGATCAAGGAGTTCCGGGCGAAGTATCCGCAGGTCAAGGTCAACTATGTGAACGTGCCCTCGGACCAGGCGCAGAACCAGTTCCAGACCGCGGCGCAGGCCGGGACGGGAGCGCCCGATGTGATCCGTTCCGAGGTGGCCTGGACGTCGCAGTTCGCCTCGCTCGGCTATCTGCAGCCCTTGGACGGCAGTCGCGCGGTGGACAAGGCCGAGGACTTCCTGCCGGGGCCGTTGAGCAGCACCAAGTACAACGGCAAGACCTACGCGGTGCCGCAGGTCACCGACACGCTCGCGTTGATCTACAACAAGCGGCTGCTGAAGGAGGCCGGGCACGAGGAGCCGCCCAAGACGATCGCCGAGCTCAAGCAGGTCGCGCTCGACGTCAAGTCCAAGACCGGCGCGGCCGGGCTGGCGCTGAACGTGGACGCCTACTTCCTGCTGCCCTTCATGTACGGCGAGGGCGGCGACCTGCTCGACGTGACCAACAGGAAGATCGTGGTCAACTCCCCGGCGAACGTAAAGGCGATGGAGACCGTCGCCGACCTGATCAGCTCGGGCGCCGCCCCCAAGCCCGCCACCACCGAGAGCTACGCCAACGCCATGACCGCGCTCAAGGAGGGCAAGGCGGCCATGATCTACAACGGGCCGTGGGCGCTGTCGGAGATCTACCAGGGCAAGGAGTTCAAGGACAAGGCGAACCTGGGCATCGCGCCGGTCCCGGCCGGTTCGCAGAAGGCGGGCTCGCCCACGGGCGGCTGGAACCTGGCCATCTACGCCGGCTCGAAGAACATCCCGGCCGCGCAGGAGTTCGTACGCTTCATGACCACGGTCGAGGCGCAGGCGAAGATCGCCAAGGAGATCAGCCTCCTGCCCACCCGCGAATCCGCCTACGCCAACTCCGACGTACAGGGCAACTCGGACGTTGCGGTGTTCAAGCCGATCATGGACACCGCGCTGCCGCGCCCGTGGATCCCGGAGGGCGGCCAGCTCCTCCAGCCGCTGCTGGAGGGCTACCAGTCGCTGGTCGGTGGCACGTCGGCGCCCGCGGACATGCTCAAGCAGGTCGATGAGCGCTATCGCGGGATCATGAAGGACTGGAGCTGACCCGGTGGCGGTCTCGACCGGGAAGGTGAGGACCGCGGGCGACTCCGCCCGCGGTCATCGCCGCGACAGCCCCGGACGGCTGCGCCGCTCCCTGGCCACCCACTGGTACGCCTGGACGATGGTCGCGCCGGTGCTGGTGGTCATGCTGGTGCTGATCGGCTGGCCGCTGGCCCGCGGCGTCTACCTGTCGCTGACGGACGCGACGGAGGCCAACATCGGCCGTACCATCGGGGTGAACGTCATCCCGTCCACCTACGAGTTCGTCGGCCTGGACAACTACCTGCAAATCCTGGGCAGCGGCCTGTTCTGGGACAAGGTGGCGTGGACCGTGATCTGGACGGTGGCCTGCGTCGCCCTGCACTACGGCATCGGCCTGGGCCTGGCGGTGATGCTCAACCGCCGCATGCGCCTGCGCTCGCTCTACCGGGTGCTGCTGATCCTGCCCTGGGCGGTGCCGCCGTTCGTGGCCGCCTTCATCTGGCGTTACCTCTACAACAGCGACTACGGCGTGATCAACGGCTTCCTCAAGCTGGCCGGGCTCGGCGGCGTGGGCTGGCTGGACGACCCGACCACGGCGAAGATCGCGGTGATCGCGGTGAACGTGTGGCTGGGCGTGCCGTTCATGATGGTCGCGCTGCTGGGCGGCCTGCAGTCGATCCCCGCCGAGTTGTACGAGGCGGCCGAGGTGGACGGGGCCGACCCCTGGCAGCGCTTCAGGTCGATCACGCTGCCGGGCCTGCGCCAGGTGTCCGGCACGGTCGTGTTGCTGGGCACGATCTGGACCTTCAACATGTTCCCCGTGATCTTCCTGGTCACCGGCGGCGGGCCGGGCAGCGAGACCGAGATCCTGGTCACCTACGCCTTCCGCGAGGCGTTCACCGGGATCCGCAACTACTCCGGGTCCGCGGCCTGGGGTGTGATCATCCTGGCCATGCTGGTCGTGCTGGCCATCGGCTACCGCCGTACTCTGCGCCGTCAAGGAGACCCATGGTGAGCAAGCGCCGCGGGCGCGGCGAGCGGAGCATATTGGCCTCCATCGGCCTGCACGCGGGACTGCTGGCGGCCGTCGCCGTGTCCCTGTTCCCCGTCGTGTGGCTGGTGCTGACCTCGCTCAAGCCGCGCGACAGCTGGCTCTCGGCCGAGCTGCAGTTCTTCAACGACTCCTCCCTGGACAACTACTCGCGCGTGCTGACCGGCACGGCCTTCCCGCAGTGGCTGCTCAACAGCGCGCTGACCGCCGGGCTGAGCACGGTGCTGGGCGTCTTCCTGTCCGCCTCCGCCGGGTACGCCATGAGCCGCTTCCGCTTCCCCGGCCACCGCTCGGTGATGTGGCTGCTGCTGGTCACCCAGATGTTCCCGGTGGCCATCCTCATCGTCCCGCTGTACAACCTGATGGCCGCGCTCGGCCTGCTGAACCAGATCCCGGGCCTGGTGATCGCGTACATGACGATCGCGGTGCCGTTCTGCGCCTGGATGATGAAGAGCTACTTCGACAGCGTGCCGGTGGAGATCGACCAGGCCGGGATGGTGGACGGGCTGACCCCGTACGGCGTCTTCTGGCGGGTGGTGCTGCCGCTGGCCCGCCCGGGGGTCGCGGTGACCGCCTTCTACTGCTTCATCACCGCCTGGGGCGAGGTCGGCTACGCCACCGTGTTCATGTCACAGCAGGACAAGCGCACGCTCGGGGTGGGACTGCAGCAGTTCGTCGGCCAGCACTGGTCCGACTGGGGGCTGATGACCGCCTCGGCGGTGCTCATCGCGATCCCGGCGGGCGCGGTGTTCCTGCTGGTGCAGCGCCACCTGATCACCGGCCTCACGGCCGGCGCCACGAAAGCCTAAAGAGTAACGAATCAGTTACTGTACGTGACAAGGGTCGGGCCGGAACCCTGGTCACATGGATGGATTCATTGACCGGACCAACGGAGGAATGACCGAACTACGCGTCCACGGCGTCTCCGGCACGCCCCCGGCCGGCATACTCAACCACCCCACCCCCCGGCTCGTCGCGGGCGACGGCATCACCGGCTTCTACCGCCGCTGGTGGGCGAGCGGCCGGCCATCGGGCGAGCATCCGGACGTGCCGGGCGTGCGCCGCCGCGAAGCCTACGCCTGGGGTTACCTCACCTCCGGCGGCAGGACGATCGCGTTGTGGCTGCTCCTGCTGCCGTTCTCGCTGGCGAACCTGTCCTACTTCATGCTGCCCAGGCCGGTCGGCGGCGCCCGGCTGCGGCACGCCGCCGAGGCGGCGCAACGGCTGTTCGCCCTGCTGCTCACCGGCACGTTCGTCGGCGCCGTCACCCGGGCGAGCGTCGACCTCATCGGCTGGCAGTGCACCGCCGCGGGCCGGGCCTGCACTCTCGACACCGCCCCGGTGTGGGTGAACTGGCTCGGCGCGTTGTGGGGCGAGGAGCCGTCCAGGCGGCTGGCCGTCACCGCGCTGGTCCCGCTGCTGGTCGTCGTGTTGTTGTGGTGGATCGCCCGGCGCACCTGGCAGCGTGACGAGAACACGCCCCCGCCGCCCGACGGCCGCCCGGCCACCGGCGTGCTGCTGGCCAGGCCGCGGCTGTGGCACGGCGGGCCGCCGGTGTGGCGGTTGCGGGTGGTGCACGTGTCCTTCTCGATCGCCTCCATCGGGGTGGCCGTGTCGGGGCCGTTCGCGGCGACGACGCGGGGGCTGGTGCTCGTCGTGGCCAACGCGGTCGTGCAGGTCGCCGCCGCCGTGCTGGTCCTGCTGCCGTCGATCGCCAGGCGGCTCGACCCGGCCGGCGGCCGTCGGACACCGCCGGCGCTCTCGTTCGCCTGCCATGTGCTGCGCGTGGCCGCGCCCGTGGTGTTCCTGGCCACCGCCGGGGTGGCGCTGGCCGGGATGCCGGCCGCCGTGCCGGGGACGTCCGTGTGGCGGCTGCCCGGCGTCGGGATCGGAACGTTCCAGCTCGCCCTGACCATCGCGCTCGGCCTGTTCCTCCTGGTCGCCACCGCCGGGCTGGCCCGCATGGACCGGCGGGCGCGACGCGGGAAGCGGCAGCCGGGGGAGCAGCCGGGGGAGCGGCCCGCCATGGGTGGGATGGCCACGTGGTTCGTGCTCATGGTGGCCGCGGGCGCGGCCAACGTGCTGGCGCTCGGCGTGTTGTTCTGGACCGCCTCGTTCTTCGGGGTGCCCGGGATCGCCGCCGCCCGCGAACCGGTCGGCAGGAAGCTCTTCCTCGACGACCAGGTGTGGTGGACGGCGGCCCTGGTGCCGCTGCTGGCGCTGGGCCTGGCCGCCGTCGCCGGCGTGTTGTGGCTGATCCGCAAGGGGCAGGCGGTGCTGCTGGCCCGGGATCTGAAGGCGTACTACACCGAACGCGACGACGCCGAGGCGGTCGGCCGCATCTGGGCGCTGGCCGCGCTGACCGACCGCGCCGGGCTCGTGCTGGGCGTGCTCACCGGGATCGGGGCCGCGGGCTCCGCCGTGGTGACGGTGATCTACGGGCTGCGGCTGTTCACGCCGGACGGGGGTGTCGCCGGGCTGCTCGCCACGATCGGCAGCTGGGTGATGGTGGCGGTCGTGGTGGGCCTGGTGCTGGTCGGGCGCAGGACGTACCGGGACAGGCGGTTGCGCAGGACGATCGGGATCCTGTGGGACATCTCCACGTTCTGGCCGCGCGCCGTGCACCCGCTGGCGCCGCCCTGCTACACCGAGCGGGTCGTGCCCGAGCTCCTGAGCAGGGTCGGCCGGCTCGCCGCGACCGAACGGGACCAGGTCGTGTTGTCCGGGCACAGCCAGGGCAGCGTCATCGCCGCCGCCCTCGTGCTGCAACTCGGCTCCGAGCAGCGGGCGCGCGTCAGGCTGCTCACGCACGGCTCGCCGCTGCGCCGCCTGTACGCCTCCTTCTTCCCCGCCTACTTCGGCGCCCCCGGCCTGAACGCCGTACGGGAGGCCGTGACCTGGTGCAACCTCTACCGGATGAGCGACCCCATCGGCGGGCCCGCCTTCCGCCGGGTCGATCCGCCGTCCGGCGGGCAGCCGGACGGCGTGGATCAGTTCTGCTGGGATCCGCGCCTGCCCGCCCCGGGCGAGCCGCTGCCGGAGGCGGAGTGGCACTCCGGTTACTGGCTGGACCCGGTCTACGACGAGGCGCTGAACCGGCTGATCACCGTCAAACCCGCCGCCTGAGCGCATCCGTCCGGACAAATCATGATTGTGAAATCCGCCACCCGGACGATCTGCCCGGGTAGGGTGGCCCGCGTCCCGGATCGAACGCCACGTTTACGCATGGGGGTCGATGGTGAGGTGGGTGCTGCTGCTGGTGGCCGCGGCGGTGTGGTGGTCGGCTCCGGCCGCCGCCGCTGTCGCCGAGGACACGTCGGCAGGCGGGCGGGTGGCGTTCATCGGAGTGCCCGGGCTGCTGTGGGACGACCTCGATCCGCGTGACACGCCGCGATTATGGCAGCTGGCGGGGCAGAGCGGGCTCGGAAACATCTCCGTCAAGGCCGTCGGCACCTTGGCCTGCCCGTACGACGGATGGCTGAGCGTGGCCTCCGGCGTGCGCGCGGCCGTGGGGCGGCGCTGCGGGCTGCCGCCGGAACCGGCCGTCCGGGGGCAGGGCGCGGTCGTCCCCGAGGTGCGCGACCTGCTCGGCACGCGGGACGGGGCGCACGCGGGCACGCTCGGCGCCGCCGTGCACGCCGCCGGCCAGTGCACGGCCGCCGTCGGCAGGGGCGCGGCGCTCGCGCTGGCCGACAAGGAGGGCAAGGTCGACCTGTACGCCACCGAGCCCGGCAAGCTGGCCGACTGGTCGCGCTGCCGGGTGACGGCCGTGGACGTGGACGAACTCGTGACGCCGTACCTCAAGGACGGGCGGCTGCCGCAGGAGGCCGAGGCGCTCTCGCCCGAACAACGGCGGGAGCGGGCCCGCCAGGCCGACGCCGAGATCGGCGACGTGCTGGACCGGCTGCCGGCCGACACCGAGATCATCCTGGCCGGGGTCGGCGACCACGGCTCCGTGCCGCACCTGCGCGCCGCCATCTGGAAACGCCCCGGCATCCCCAAGGTGACCGCCGGGGAAGGGGAGGTGGCGGGGCCGTCCATCGGGTCGAACTCCAGCAGGCGCGATGACCTCACCCTGCTGATCGACACCACGCCCACCATCCTGACCGCCGCCGGCATCGCGCCGCCGCCCGAGGTGATCGGCCTGCCATGGCGGCTCGGCGGCCCCATCACCTCCACGGAGCTGGTCAGGGACGACGTGGCGGGGACCACCGTACGCGGCATGACGGGCTACTTCTTCACCGCTTTCGCCACCATCACGGTCGCCTTCTACGCCCTGTCCTACTTCCTGCTGACCCGCCGCCGCAGGCTCGGCTTCGTCGGCGCGGCCGCGATCGTGATGGCCTGCGCGCCCGTCTCCACGTACGTGGTGAACCTGCTGCCGTGGGACCGCAGCCCGTACATCGTGGTGACGCTGATCGGCGCGGTGCTGGCGGTCACGGCGCTGCTCGCCGCGATCGCGCTGCTGGGCCCGTGGCGGCGCGACCCGCTCGGGCCGCCCGCCGCGGTCGCCGTGATCAACGCAACCGTGCTCGTCGCCGACCTGCTGACCGGGACGACGCTGCAGTTCAACGCCCTCATGGGCTACACGGCCGTGGTCGGCGGGCGCTTCTACGGGCTGGCGAACATCCCGTTCGCGCTGCTGGCCACCTCCGTGCTCATGGGCGCCGCCGTGGCCGCCGAGCACCTCGTACGCGCCGGGCACAGGCGGCGGGCGGTGGCCGTGGTCGCCGCGCTGGGCGTGGTCGGCACGCTGCTGGCCGGCTGGCCGGGGGTGGGCAGCGACTTCGGCGGCGTGATCGCGTTCGCGCCGGGCATCGCCGTGACCGCGCTGCTCATCGCGGGTCAGCGGGTGTCGCTGCTGAAGGTGGCCGGGTTCAGCGTGCTGGGCGGGGTGGCGGTGATGGCCATCGCGGTGTTCGACTACCTGCGCCCGCCCGACTCGCAGACGCACCTGGGCAGGTTCGTGGGCCAGGTGCTCGACGGCACGTTCATGCCCGTGATCGGCCGCAAGCTGGGCGCCATGTTGCACACCATGCTCTCGCCCAACCTCATGCCGATCGTGCTGGCCGGACTGGTGTTCCTGGTGTTCGCGGTGCTGCGGCCGGCGCAGGTGAGCGCGGGCGTGGTGCCCGCGGCGTTCGCGCGGGCGCCCATGTTGCGGGCCGGGCTCATCGGCGCGCTGGTCAGCGGCGTCGTGGGCATGCTGGTCAACGACTCGGGCACGGCCGTGCTGTCCATGGCGGTGGCGCTCGCCGTGCCGCTGGTGCTGCACGCGGGGGTGCGCTCATCGGGCTCACCAGGTCAGGAAGAGCTCCTCGGGGGCCCGGTGGATGAGCGTGGCCGCCATGACGACGTCCTGGCGGGCGAGACGTAGGCCGGGGAGTTCGCGGGCGAGCAGCTCAAGGGTGATCCTGAGCTGCTCGCGGGCCAGCAGCGCGCCGGGGCAGGCGTGCACCCCGTGCCCGAACGACAGGTGCCGCACCGGCTCCCGTTCGATGTCGAACTCGTCCGGCCGCTCGAACACCGTCGCGTCCCGCCCGGCCGAGCCGAACGCCACGAACACCGTCTCGCCCTCGGCCAGCTCCGTGCCGGCCAGCGTGAGCGGCCTGGTGACCGTGCGGCGGAAGCCCTGCACCGGCGCCTCGTACCTGACGGTCTCCTCGATCGCGGCGGAGGCCAGCTCTGGGCGCGCGCACAGCAGCTCCCACTGGCGGCGGTCGCGCAGCAGGTGGTGCACGGTGCTGCCGAGCAGCGCCGTCGTGGTGAGGTGGCCCGCCAGCATGACGTTCTGCACGTTGGCCACGATCTCGTCCCGGTCGTTCAGCGCGCGGACCAGTTCGCCGGTGAGGTTCTCGCTCGCCGCCGAGTCGCGGGCGTGGGCGTCCAGCAGGTGCCGCAGCGCCACCACGTCGCGGGCGGCGGCGACCTGCTCCTCCTCCGGCATGGGGGTGAACACCAGCTCCTCGGCGCGATTGCCCGCGCCGATGGCGGCGGGGACGTCGGCCGGGTCCAGGCCCAGCAGGTGGCCGATGACGGCGGCGGGCAGCGGGCGGGCGTAGCCGGACATCCACTCCACGCCACCCGCGTGCGCGAAGGAGGCGATCAGGTCGCCGGCGGTGGCGCGCACGAACGGCAGCGCGGCCGTGACCCTCGCCGGTGACAGGCCGCGCCCCAGCGGCCTGCGGTAACGGGTGTGGGCCTCGCCGTCGCTGCTCAGCACCACGGGAGTGCCGCCGGGCGCGTCCGCCAGCTCGGCCAGGGCGCGCGGGCCCGGCAGCACGTCCGGCCGTAACGCGCCCCGGGAGGAGTAGTCGGCGGGCCTGCTCAGCACCTCGCGTACGTCGGCGTGCCTGACCACCAGCCAGTCGCCCAGCTCGTCGGCGAAGGTTAGGCCGGGGGCGGCGCGGGCCTGGGCGTAGACGGGATAAGGGTCGCGGTAGAACGCCTCTCGATCCACTCCGCCCATCCTGAAGGCGAGGTGGCGGGCGGACAAGCTTTGAAATTTTCTTTTAGTTCACTCTTTGGTCTTGAAAGTTATATCCACGAGCGATTGAGTTCGGTCGTGCAGACCCTCCGATTCCTGGCCGCCGCCGCGCTCGTGTTAGGCCCCGTGGCCTTCGGCGCACCCGCGCAGGCCGACCCCGCTCCTCCCGCAGAGGACACGCCCCAGGCGTCGTCCTATCCGGCCTCCTCCACACTGCTGGCCCAGCCGGTTCAGCAGCGGATGGAGACCGCCAAGAAGACCCGGCCCGTCGCGCCGGGCATCTCGCTGACCTCGTTCGACACCTACGACGCCGCCGGCTGGCTGCGCGCGGACGCCGTCACCGCCGACCTCGGCGGTGCGAAGGCGGACTACGTGTTTTCGGGCGAGGTGTCCAAGACCGAGCCGCTGTCCGGCCCCGCCACGCGCTCGAAGGCCGTCGCGGCCGTCAACGGCGACTTCTTCGACATCAACAACTCCGGCGCCGCCCAGGGCATCGGCGTGCAGGACGGCAAGCTGATCCAGTCGCCGGTCGCCGGCCACGAGAACGCCGTCGCGATCACCGGTGACGGCGTCGGGCGCGTGCTCAAGATGTACTTCGAGGGCACCGCCACCCCGGCCGGCGGCTCGCCGATCGCGCTCACCCAGTTCAACCAGATCGTGCAGCGCGACGGCGCGGGGCTGTTCACGCCGCTGTGGGGCTCCTACAACCGGGCCCGCGCCGTCGAGGGCGCCACGTCCGTCGCCGAGGTCGTGCTGGTGGACGGCGTGGTCTCCGAGGTACGCACCGCCGCCGGCACCGGCCCCATCCCCGCCGGCACCACCATCCTGCTGGGCCGCGACGCCGGGGCCACCGCGCTGGCCGCGCTGAAGGCCGGCGACCGGGTGGACGTGAAGTACCGGCCCAAGCCGTCGGAAGGCGGCGAGGTCAAGGCCGCCGTGGGCGGCAACTGGGTGCTGGTCAAGGACGGCGCCGTGCAGAACTCCACCGACACGGCCGCGCACCCGCGTACCGCCGTCGGGTTCTCCGCCGACGGCAGGAAGATGTACCTGCTGACCGTGGACGGCCGCCAGGTCGACAGCCGCGGCGTCACGCTCAACGAGCTGGCCGCGATGATGAAGGACCTCGGCGCGGCCCACGCGCTCAACCTCGACGGCGGCGGCTCCTCCACGATGCTGGCCCGCGAGCCCGGCTCCGCCGGCGTCCAGGTGGAGAACAGCCCGTCGGACGGCGGCGAGCGCCACGTCCCCAACGGCCTGGCGCTCTACGCGCCCGAGGGCAGCGGCAGGCTCAAGGGCTTCTGGCTGGAGACCGCGAGCGACCCCGCCAAGGCGCCCGGCCTCGGGCCCGTCGCGGGCGGCCGTCCCGAGCGGGTCTTCCCCGGCCTCACCAGGCGGCTGACCGCCGTCGGCTATGACGAGACGTACGGGCCCGCCGCCGGCACGCCGTCCTGGCGCTCCAGCCCGGTCGTGCACGGCGTCGTGCGCGACGGCAAGTTCCACGCCCTCGTGCCCGGCCAGAGCACGGTCACCGCCTCGCGCGGCAACGCCAAGGGCACCATCGAGCTGACCGTGCTGCAGCCCCTCCAGCGGCTCGGCGTCACCGCCGACCGGATCGGCATGGCGGGACAGGGCGGCACGGCGACGTTCGGCGTGGTCGGATACGACCGCAACGGCAACTCCGCGCCGATCGAGCCCGGCGACCTCACGCTCGACTACGACAAGAACCTCTTCGAGGTCAGCGCCGCCGAGCAGGGCTACTTCACCGTCAAGGCCAAGCAGGCCACCGGCTCCGGCCTGATCACCGCCAAGGTCGGCAGGCTGACCACCGCGCTGCCGGTCACGGTCGGGTTCGAGGACAAGCCGGTCGCCGACTTCGAGGACGCGGCCTCCTGGACGTTCGCCGCCGCCCGCGCCACCGGCTCTCTGTCGGCCGCGCCGGGTCAGACCGGGGGCGGGCTGAAGCTCTCCTACGACTTCACCACCTCCACCGCCACCCGCGCCGCCTACGCCAGCCCGCCTCAGCAGATCGAGGTTGCGGGGCAGCCGCAGGCGTTCGGGCTCTGGATCCACTCCACCGGCAAGGGGGAGTGGCCGAGCCTGGAGTTCTACGACGCGCTCGGGCAGTCGCAGATCCTGCGCGGGCCGTACATGACGTGGACCGGCTGGAAGTACGTCGAGTTCACCGTGCCGCCGGGCGTCAACTACCCGCTCAAGCTGCGGCGCTTCTACGTGGCCGAGACCAAGGCCGACGTCAAGTACACCAACGAGATCCTCATCGACGGCCTGGTCGCCAAGGTGCCGCCGTCGGTCGAGGCCCCGGCCGCGCCCGAGGTGGCCGACCCGGTGGTCCAGGCCGAGGTGTCGAAGATGCCGTGGCGGTTCGCGGTCATGTCCGACGCGCAGTTCGTGGCCCGGGACCCGGACAGCGACATCGTCAAGAACGCGCGCAGGACGTTGCGCGAGATCAAGGCCGCCAAGCCGGACTTCCTGGTGATCAACGGTGACCTGGTGGACGAGGCGTCTCCCGAGGACTTCGCGCTGGCGAAGAAGATCCTCGACGAGGAGCTCGGCGGAACGGTGAAATATCACTATGTTCCGGGCAACCATGAGGTCATGGGCGGCAAGATCGACAACTTCAAGGCCGCCTTCGGCGACACGTACCGGACCTTCGACCACAAGGGCACCCGCTTCATCACCCTGGACACCTCCCGCCTGAACCTGCGGGGCGGCGGCTACGACCAGGTGGCCCTGCTGCGCGACCGCCTCGACGCGGCGGCCAAGGACGGCTCGATCGGGTCGGTCGCGGTGCTGTTCCACGTGCCGCCGCGCGACCCCACGCCCGGCAAGGGCAGCCAGCTCGGCGACCGCAAGGAGGCCGCGCTCGTGGAGGGCTGGCTGGCCGACTTCCAGCGCACCACCGGCAAGGGCGCCGCCTACATCGGGGCGCACGTGGGGACCTTCCACGCCTCGCGGGTGGACGCGGTGCCGTACTTCATCAACGGCAACTCCGGCAAGAACCCCGCCACCGCCCCCGAGGACGGCGGGTTCACCGGCTGGTCGTTGTGGGGCGTGGACCCGGTGACGCGGGCCGAGGCCGAGCACGTCAAGCGCAACTGGTTCGCCGACGCGCCCGACTGGATCGGCACGCAGGTGCGGCCGCACGTGGACGAGCTCACCCTCACCGCGCCCGCCACCGTCGCCCTCGGCACGCCCGGCACGGTGAGCGCCGCCGTCAAGCAGGGCGCGCGGACGGTTCCGGCCGCCTACCCGGTGTCGGCCAAGTGGTCCGGCTCGCCGAACCTGCACGTCGGCACCCGCCTGACGGCCAAGCCCTGGCACGTCGCCGTGCTCGACCCGGCCGCCGGGACGCTGACGGCGCTACGGCGGGGACAGGTGACGGTGGCCGTCACGGTCAATGGGGTCACCAAGCAGGCGAACGTGTCCCTGACCGCCAGGGCCGCCGCCTGACCTCTCCTCTGTCGGCCCCGTGGGACGGTCTTCGTCCCACGGGGCCCTCGTGTGTCCGGCGCCGGGGCGCGGGTACGAGAGCGGGGTACCCCACGGTGGGAGGAACGCCGATGTCCCTTGAGCTCGACCTCGTGCCCACCGGGCTCGCCCGTGCCATCGAGGAACTGCCGCTGGTGGACCACCACGTGCACGGGGCCTGCTCGCACGACCTGTCGCGGCTGGCGTTCGAGGAGATGATCACCGAGTCCGACCGGCCCGTGCCGGAGTGGATGACGCAGTTCGACTCCCAGCTCGGGTACGCCATCCTGCGCCACTGCGCGCCCGTGCTCGGGCTCGACCCGTTCTGCGCGCCCGAGGAGTACCTGGCCAGGCGCGCCAGGCTCGGCGCCGTGGAGGTCAACCGGCTGCTGCTCGGCGCCGCCGGGGTCGGGCACTGGCTGGTCGAGACCGGCTACCGGGGCGAGGAACTGCTCGGGCCCGCCGGGATGGCCGAGGCCACGGGGGTGCCCGCGGACGAGGTGGTGCGGCTGGAGAGCGTGGCCGAGCGGGTGGCCGCCGCCGGGTGCACGGCAGCGTCCTTCGCGGATCGGTTCGGGGAGGCGCTGGAGGAGCGTACGCGTACGGCGCGCGGGCTCAAGACCGTCGCCGCCTACCGGTGCGGGCTCGACTTCGACCCCGCGCCGCCCACCCCGGCGGAGGTCACCGACGCCGCCGGGCGGTGGCTGGCCGGCGGGGGCGGGCGGGTCGCCGATCCCGTGCTGCTGCGGCACCTCATCTGGGCGGGGCTGGAGCGGGGGTTGCCGTTGCAGTTCCACATCGGGTACGGGGATCCCGACCTGGATCTGCGGCGTTCGGATCCGCTGCTGCTGCGGGAGCTGATCGAGCTGGCCGAGCCCACCGGGGTGCCGCTGTTGTTGCTGCACTGTTATCCGTACCAGCGGCAGGCGGGGTTTCTGGCGCAGGCGTACCCGAACGTGTTCTTCGACGTGGGGCTGGGCGTGAACTACACGGGGGCGCGGTGCGTGGCGGTGGTGGCGGAGAGCCTGGAGGTGGCGCCGTTCGCGAAGATCCTCTTCTCGTCGGACGCCTGGGGGCCGGCCGAGCTGCACTATCTGGGGGCGTTGTTGTGGCGGCGAGCGATGGCCCGGGTGCTGGGCGACTTCGTGACCGAGGGGGAGTGGTCGGCGGCGCAGGCCGTTCGGGTGGCGGGCATGGTGGGGGTCGAGAACGCGCGGCGGGTCTATGGGTTGTGAAGCGGGGGATGAGAGGGACGGGTGCGGGTTGAGTGCCGCCTCACGGGGAAGCGTCTACGGCTTGGGCCGGAGATGAAAGGACTTTGCATGGCAGGGGTCGGGGGATGAGCACGGACGGGCGCGGGATGAACGGGGGCTCGCGGGCGCGCGGGACGAGAGGCGGTCACGGCGCCGGCGAGGGGCTTGAGCATCGCGGGGCGACGGCCGGTCACGGTGCCGGTGAGGGTCTTGAGCGGCGCCGGGCCGGGGTGGAGGTGGCGTTGCGGGCGGCGCTGCGGCGCGAACTGCCCGCCGCCGTGGCCCTGCGGCGGGAGTTGCACGCCGCGCCGCGCGTGTCCGGGCAGGAGGGGCCGACGCTGAAGCGGCTGCTCGACGCGCTGCCCGGCGGGGCGGTTGAGCATGTGGCCGGTACGGGGGCCGTACTGCGGATCGGCGGGTCCGGCCCGGCGGTCGGGGTGCGGGGCGAGCTGGACGCGCTGCCGATCGTCGAGCGGACCGGCGTTCCCTGGGCCGCCGCCAACGGCGCCATGCACGCCTGCGGCCACGACGTGCACCTGGCCGCCGTGGTGGCGCTCGCCCGCGCCGTCGCCGCCACGGCCTCCGGGCAGGTTCCCGAGCTGCACCCGGAAGTGCTCGCCGAAGCGGCGGCGGAGGGAGCCGCCAAGGCCGCCACCGACGCCGCCGCCGCGACCGCCGCCGAATGCGGCCCCGAGAACGCCGCAGAGGCCGCCACAGGAAGCGCTGCCGAACCCTCCGAAAGGGCCGCCACCCGCAGCGGCGCTGAGGATGGCGAAGGGACCGGCACCCGCGGCGACGCTGAGCGTGCTGAAGGGACCGTCGGCCGCAGCGGTGCTGAGCGTGTCGAAGGGACCGCTGGTCGCGGCGGTGCTGAGCGTGCTGAAGGGGCCGGGAGGGGAGGCGGTGCCGGGCGGGGCGATGGAGGGCCTGCCGGAGGTGTGCCTGCCGGGGTGGCTGTGGAGGCGGTGCAGGAGTTCGTCGAGGCCGAGGCGGAGATCGTGTCGGAGGCGGCGGCCGCAGGGGCCGTGGCGGCGGCGATCGAGGCCGTTACCGGGGGAGGGCTCGCGCCGCTCGTGGTCGTGTTGCAGCCGCGCGAGGAGACCTACCCCTCAGGGGCGTCCGACGTCGTCGAATCGGGGGTGCTCGAACGGCAGCGCGTGCACGCCATGATCGGCGCCCACGTCCAGCCGATCCTGCCCGAGGGCACCATCGCCTGCACCCCGGGCCCGGTGAACGCCTCCTCCGACGAGTTCAGGGTGACCGTCAAGGGGGCCGACGGGCACGCCGCGTACCCGCACCTCACCCGCGACCCCGTGCTGGCCATGTCACAGGTGATCGTGGCCGCGCAGCAGCTCGTCAGCCGGGCCGCCGACCCGATGACGCCGACCGTGGTCACGTTCGGCACGGTGAACGCGGGCACCACGCCCAACGCGGTGCCCGGCGAGGCGGTCGCCAGGGGCACGCTGCGCACCATGTCGCAGGACTGGCGCGTGCGGCTGCACGGCCGGTTCGCGCAGGTCGCCGAGGACACCGCCAGCGCGTACGGCTGCGCCGCCGAGGTCGAGATCATGAACGGGGAGCCGATCCTGGTCAACGACCACGACCTGGCCGTACGGGCGGGCGAGAGGCTGCGGGAGCACGGGTGGACGGTGAACGACGAGCTGCGTTCGTGCGGGGCCGACGACTTCGCCCGTTACGGCGACGTGGCGACGTCGCTGATGATGTTCGTGGGCGTGGACACCGAGAGCGGGCTGCACAGCCCTTCCTTCCTGCCCGGCGACGACGCTGTGGGCGCTGTCGCGGAGGCCCTGCTGGCGGGTTACCTGGCAGCCTCGACCTCAGGCCCCGCAGGAACCGAACGCTGAAGGGACAGCCGGCCGTTGGAGGGCCGGGCGTCGATGGGGCGCGGGCCGCTGGAGGGCCGGACGCTGAAGGGGCAGCCGGGCGCTGGAGGGGCGGCCGGGTGCCGGGCGTCGATGGGGCGGGCGGGCGTTGGAGGGGCCCATCGCTGACGGGGGCGGGGTGAAGCCTTAGGCTCGGCGGAAATGGACCTCCACACTTTCACCCCCGGATCCGGCCGCCTCGCCCCCAGGGCCGCACTCCGCTCCGACGCCCCCGCCATCGACCTCAACGGCACCTGGCGCTTCCGCCTGTCGCCCGCCGCGAACGTCCCCGACGACTTCGCCCGCCCCGACTACGACGACGCGGGCTGGGACGACCTCCCCGTCCCGTCCCACTGGGTCCTGCACGGCCACGGCGCCCCGGCCTACACCAACGTTTCCTTCCCGATCCCGATGGATCCGCCGCGCGTCCCCGACGAGAACCCGACCGGCGACTACCGCCGCGCCTTCGACCTGCCCGAGGGCTGGACGGGCGGCCGGCTGCGGTTCGAGGGCGCCGAGTCCTTCGCCCGCGTCTGGCTCAACGGCCACGAGCTGGGCTTCTCGACCGGCAGCCGGCTGCCCGTCGAGTACGACGCCGGGCCGTACCTGCGTCCGGGCCGTAACGTGCTGGCCGTGCGGGTACACCAGTGGTCGGCGGCCACGTACCTCGAAGACCAGGACATGTGGTGGCTGCCCGGCATCTTCCGCGACGTCACCCTCACCCGCTCCACCGCGGACGTCTTCGTCCGCGCCGCCTACGACGGCGGCGGAAGGGGCACGCTGACCTTCGCCGAGGGCTCGGGCACGCTGAGCGTCCCCGAGCTGGGCGTCGCGGGGCTGGAGCCGGGCGGCGAGGTCACGGTGGACGTGGAGCCGTGGACGGCGGAGACGCCGCGCCTGTACGAGGCCGTGGTGAGCGGCCAGGAGGAGACGGTACGGCTGCGCGTCGGCTTCCGTACGATCTCCATCGAGGACGGCGTGCTCCTGGCCAACGGCCGCCCGCTGCTGCTCAAGGGCGTCAACCGGCACGAGTTCCACCCCGAGCACGGCCGCGCGGTGCCGTACGGGACGATGCGCGAGGACGTGCTGCTCATGAAGCGGCACAACGTCAACGCCGTCAGGACCAGCCACTACCCGCCGCACCCGGACTTCCTCGACCTGTGCGACGAGCTGGGCCTGTGGGTGATCGACGAGTGCGACCTGGAGACCCACGGCTTCGGCCAGGTCGGCTGGCGCGCCAACCCCACCGACGACCCGCGCTACGCCGACGCGCTGCTCGACCGCATGCGCAGAATGGTCGAACGCGACAAGAACCACCCCAGCGTCATCATGTGGTCCCTGGGCAACGAGGCCGGCGTGGGCCGCAACCTGGCCGTCATGGCCGACTGGACCCGCGAGCGCGACCCTTCCAGGCCGCTGCACTACGAGGGCGACCGCTCCTGCGCGCACACCGATGTCTACTCCCGCATGTACGCCTCCCACGCCGAGGTCGAGGCCATCGGCCGGCGCGAGGAGGACCCCCTGGACGATCCCGGGCTGGACGCGCGGCGGCGGGCGATGCCGTTCCTGCAGTGCGAGTACGCCCACGCGATGGGCAACGGGCCCGGCGGGCTGGCCGAGTACCAGGAGCTGTTCGAGCGGTATCCGCGGCTGGCCGGCGGGTTCATCTGGGAGTGGATCGACCACGGGCTGGCGCATCCCGGCCTCGGGTACGCCTACGGCGGCGACTACGGCGAGCCCGTGCACGACGGTAACTTCGTGATCGACGGGCTGGTGTTCCCCGACCGTACGCCCTCGCCCGGCCTGATCGACCTGAAGAAGGTGTTCGAGCCGGTCAGGTTCGAGTTCGGCGACGGGGTGGTGCGGGTCGTCAACGGCTACGGCTTCACGGACCTGTCCCTGCTGCGCTTCACGGCCACCGTGCAGGTCGAGGGCGAGACCATCGCCGAGCACCGGCTCGACGTGCCCGCCGACGGCGGCGTGTGCGAACTGCCCGATCTGTCGGCCGGCCCGTCCGGCGAGCGCTGGCTGACCGTACGCGCCGAACTGGCCGCCGACCAGCCGTGGGCGGCGGCCGGGCACGAGGTCGCCTGGGGACAGGCGCTGCTGGCGCGGCCCGCGGACCGGCCGGTGGAGACCATCGTGGCGTTCGTGCGCGACAGCGCCGCGCCGCCCGAGGCCGCCGGGGCTTCCACCGGGTCTTCCGCTGGGTCTTCCACTGGGGCTTTTGCGGGTGCCGGGCGGCTGGTCGCGGGCGACTGCGCGTTCGATGCGGCCACCGGACGGCTCGTGCGGCTGTTCGGCACGGAGGTGGAGGGGCCGCGGCTCGACCTGTGGCGGGCTCCGACCGACAACGACAGGTACGGCGGCCTGGAGAGCCAGTGGCGCGGGCTCGGCCTGCACCGGCTCACCCACCGGGTGGACGACGTCTCGGCCGGCGAGGGAGCCGAAGGGCTGACCGTGCGGACCCGGGTCGCGGCGGCCGCCACCGATCTCGGGATGATCGCGACGTACCGGTGGACGTATGACGGCGGGCTGCGGCTGCTGCTGGACATCGAGCCCCAGGGCGACTGGCGCACCCCGATCCCGCGGCTCGGCGTGACGATGACGCTGCCGGGCCGGGCGGTGGACCGGGTGACGTGGTTCGGGCTGGGGCCGGGGGAGATGTACCCGGACACGGGTCTGGGTGCCCGCCTGGGCCGCTGGTCGGCCACGGTGGAGGAGCTGCAGACGCCGTACGTGTATCCGCAGGAGAACGGGCGCCGGGGTGAGGTGCGGTGGGCCGAGCTGGGCGGGTTCCGGGTGTCGGGGGAGCCCACGTTCGCGCTGACCGCGCGCCGCTGGAGCAACGCCGAGCTGACCGCGGCCCGTCACCGGCCCGACCTGGTGGCGGGGGAGCGGGTGCACCTGCACTTGGACCTCGCCCACCAGGGCATCGGCACGGCCACCTGCGGCCCCGGCACGCTGCCCGCCTACGACCTGCTGGCCCGCCGCGCCACCCTCAGGGTCCGCTTCGACCCCCGATAACGCGAAAAAGCCGGGCCCCGCACAACGCGGGACCCGGCCCTCCTCGAAGCACCCGGCGAGCACCGTCGGCCGGTGAGCGCCGCTACGGGACGGTGAGTACCGTGCCCGCGCCGACCGTGAGGCCGCCCTCGCGGATCGCGAAGCCGAGCCCCGGCTCGACCGCGACCGCCTTGCCCAGCTCCACCGACACCTCGACCGTCTCACCCGGGCTGGCGCCGTCACCGCCGGGCAGGACCAGCTCACCAGGCACGTCCGTCGTGCGCAGGTAGAACTGCGGCCGGTACCCGGAGCCGATGGGCCGGCGCCGCCCGCCCTCCTCCGGCGTCAGGAGGTAGACGCGCGCGGTGAACGACCCCCGGGCCTGCTGGCTGCCGGGCGCGGCCAGCACCATCCCCCGCCGGACCTGCTCGCGGCGAACCCCGCGCAGCAGCACGGCGGCGTTGTCGCCGGCCTCGCCCTGCTCCATCGTCTTGCCGAACGTCTCCACGCCCGTCACGACCGCGGAGAACCCGTCACCGAACCCGACCGCCTCGACGGTGTCGCCGACGCGGACCGTGCCGCGCTCGATGGCGCCGGTGACGACGGTTCCCCGCCCCGTGACCGTCAGCACGTTCTCGACCGGCATGAGGAACGGCGCGTCCACGTACCGCACGGGCACGGGGATGTGCTCGTCCACCGCCTGGAGCAGCGCCTCGACCGAGGCCGTCCAGACCGGGTCGCCCTCCAGCGCCCGCAGCCCGGACACCCGGACCATCGGCACGCCGTGGTAGCCCTGCTCGGTCAGCAGGTCGCCCAGCTCCAGCTCGACCAGGTCGATCAGCTCCGGGTCGGCGCCGTCGGCCTTGTTGACGGCCACGACCAGGTGCTCGACGCCGACCCGCCGGGCCAGCAGCACGTGCTCCCTGGTCTGCGGCATGATCCCGTCGTGCGCGGACACGACGAGGATCGCGCCGTCGAGCTGCGCCGCCCCCGTGATCATGTTCTTCACGTAGTCGGCGTGCCCGGGCATGTCCACGTGGGCGTAGTGCCGGGTCGCGGTCTCGTACTCGACGTGCGAGATGTTGATCGTGATGCCCCTGGACGCCTCCTCAGGCGTCCGGTCGATCCGCTCGAACGGCGTGTACGTGGCCTGCCCGCGCTCCGCCAGCACCTTGGTGATGGCCGCGGTCAGCGTGGTCTTGCCGTGGTCGACGTGCCCCATCGTGCCGATGTTGAGATGCGGCTTGTTACGTACGTAGGCCTGCTTGGCCATGATTCCTTCTCTGCGATCTCGAAGCCTCGGTGACCCGTCAGGGTCGTCAACCTCCCCCCGCCGGGTCACTCCGGGACTAACGGGAAGAGGTCAGCGCTCCAGGCCGTCGCAGGCACGCTCGAACGCGCCGGGCAGCAGTGCCGCGGGCGTCGCAAGGTGAGCGTGCAGGAACATGAGCAACATGGTGCGGGCTACAGCGCCGCACCGCAACGGATTATTCCGCGCGGACTACGGCCTCCCGACGCTCATGTACGTGTACCCCAGGGCGCGCATCCGCGCCGGATCGAGCAGGTTGCGGCCGTCGAAGAGCACCGGGCGGCGCATCGCCGCGGCGGCCTTGGCCCAGTCGACCTCGGTGAGCTGCGGCCACTCGGTGACCAGGATCGCCGCGTCGGCGCCCTCCAGCGCCAGCTCGGGCGTGTCGTGGCGGGTCGTCGAGGTCCACGGGTCCGTCTCGGCCGGGCGGGCCATCGGATCCCAGCAGCGCACCTCGGCGCCCTCCGCCAGCAGCCGGCTCGCCAGCACCGTGCTCGTGGCCTCGCGCATGTCGTCGGTGCCCGGCTTGAACGTCAGGCCGAGCAGCGCCACCCGGGTGCCGGCCAGCGTGCCCAGCTCGTCCTTCAGCTTCTGGATGGCGCGGCGCTTCTGCAGGTTGTTGACCTCGATCACGGCCGACAGGAGCTGCAGGTGGTAGCCGGTGTTGCTGGCCAGCTGCCGCAGCGCCTCGGAGTCCTTGGGGAAGCAGGAGCCGCCCCAGCCGATGCCGGGCCGCAGGAAGTGGGTGCCCAGGCGGTGGTCCAGGCCGACGGCGTGCGCGACCTCCTCGACGTCGGCGCCGGTCTTCTCGCACAGGGTGGCGATCTCGTTGATGAAGCTGATCTTCGTGGCGAGCAGGGCGTTGGAGGCCAGCTTGACCATCTCGGCCGAGCGCACGTCCATCACCACGACCGGCCCGTCCACGCCGTCGTGCAGCTCCGAGATCAGCGTGGCGGTGGCCTCGTCGGAGGAGCCGATGACGATGCGGTCGGGGCGCATGAAGTCGCTGACCGCCCGTCCCTCGGCGGTGAACTCCGGGTTGGCGGCGTAGCCGACGTGGGTCAGGCCCGCCTCGTCCAGCGTGGCCCGCACCCGCGCGCCGGTGCCCACCGGCACGGTCGACTTCACCACCACGGCCTTCAGGTGCTCGGCGCCCTCCAGGGACCTGATGACCGTCCAGAGCCGCGACAGGTCGGCGTCGCCGGAGGGCGACGGGGGAGTGTCCACGCACACGTACGCGACCTCCGCGCCGTCCAGCGCCTCCCGCAGATCCAGGGTGAAGGTCAGGCGTTCCTTGTTCCTGGCGATCATGTCACCGAGGCCCGGCTCGTAGATCGGCACGTCGCCGGAGCGCAGCAGGTCCACCTTCTCCGGGTTGATGTCCCGGATCACCACCCGGTGACCCAGCTCGGCGAGGCAGGCACCGGTCACCAGACCGATGTAGCCGGCACCGAACACGGCCACCTGCCGTTCCGGCTTGCCAACCATGGCTGACCATCCAATCTTTCGGGCACCCTGCGGGGTCCGCTGCTCGGGGAGTGAGTCTTGCCGAAACCGGCGGAGGATCTTCACCCTAACGTCCTCTTCTTCATTGTCCCCGACCAGAGCCCCACACGGCCCCTCGGGTTGGCGTGGGACACAACGCGGGGCCCGGTGTTCGTCGTGCAGACCGAAGCAGATGGGGTACGGGTGCCCTACGGTTTCGATATGCCTCGTATCGACCTCGACGACCTCTTCCGCTTCGCCGTGCCTTCTGACCCGGCCCTGCGTCCGGACGGCGGCGCGGTCGCGTACACGCTCACCACGATCGACCGGGACGCCGACGAGAACCACACCGAGATCTGGCTCGCCGTCCCCGGCGCCGAGCCGCGCCGCCTGGCCGAGGGCAGCGCGCCCCGCTGGTCGCCCGACGGGCGGAGGCTGGCGTTCCTGCGGCAGGTGGACGGCGCGCCGCAACTGCACCTGCTGCCCATGGACGGCGGCGAGCCGAGCCTGCTGACCGGGGCGGCGCTCGGCGCCGGTCCCGCGTGCTGGTCGCCGGACGGGACCCGGATCGCCTACGCCGGGCCGGTCGGCCCCGGCGGCCGGGCGCCCGACCCGAACGCGCCCGTCGTCGCCGACCGGCTCGACCACAAGGCCGACGGCAGCGGGCTGCTGCGCGGGATCACCACGCACCTGTTCGTGACGGACGTCTGGTCGGGGGAGACGCGGCAGGTCACCGAGGGCGACTTCCACGCGGGGGCGCCGTCCTGGTCGCCGGACGGCACGCGGCTGGCGTACGTGGCGAACCCGGACGACGACCGCGACCTGCGGCCGGGCGGCGCCGTATATGTCCTGCCCGCCACCGGAGGCGAGCCGGAGCGGCTGACCGAGCCGGGGCTCATCTGCGCCGGCGTGTGGTGGCTCGGCGAGCGGCTGGTCACCGCCGCGCTCAAGGGCAACCCCGTCGGCCACACCCGCCTGTACACGCTGGGTCCAGGCGGCGCGGCCGAGGTCGAGACGGGCCTGGACCGCAACGTGATGACCGGCCATCCCGGCTACCCCGGCGCCTCCCCGGCCCTGCTCGGCGACGGCGACCTGCTGTTCTGCGTGCGCGACGGCGGCTGCACGCACCTGTACCGGATCCCGGACGGCGAACTCGCCCGCAAGATCGTCCCCGAGGACGTCAGCGTGGCGGGCGCGAGCACCGCGGCGGGCCGGGTCGCCTACGTGGCCGCGACCCCGCACAGCGCCGGCGAGGTCTACCTCCTGGAGCCGGGCGGGACGACCGCGCGCCGGCTCACCGATCACGCGATCGCCGACCTGGACCCGTACGTGCCGGTCCGCCGCACCTTCACCGCCCCCGACGGCACCGAGGTCGAGGGTTACCTGCTGCGCGACGAGAACGCCACCGCCCCGGGCCCGCTCCTCCTTGACGTCCACGGCGGCCCGCACAACGCCTGGACCCCCGTGCTCGACGGCTTCCACCTCTACCACCAGGCCCTGGCCGCCAAGGGCTGGACGGTGCTCGCGCTCAACCCGCGCGGCAGCGACGGCTACGGCGAGGCGTTCTACACCGCCGCCGTCGGCTCCTGGGGGCTCGCCGACACCCAGGACTTCCTGGCCGCCATCGACACGCTGGTGGCCGACGGCGTCGCCGACCCCGACCGGCTGGCCGTCACCGGCTACAGCTACGGCGGCTACATGACGTGCTGGCTGAGCGGCGCCACCGACCGGTTCAAGGCGGCGATCGCCGGAGGCGCCGTCACCGACCTGACCAGCATGTCCGGCACGTCCGACATGGGGCACGCGATCACGGCGTACGAATGCCCGGGAGACCTGGCCGCCCAGTCCCCGCTGACCCGCGTCGGCGAGGTCACCGCGCCCACCCTCCTCCTGCACGGCGAGAACGACGACCGGTGCCCCGTCGGCCAGGCCGAGCAGTGGTTCACCGCGCTGCGCGAGCGGCGGGTGCCCGCCAGGCTCGTGCGTTACCCGGGGGCCTCCCACCTGTTCATCCTGAACGGCCGGCCCTCACACCGCTTCGACTACAACGAAAGGATCATCGCGTGGCTGGAGCAATGGGTCAGCGGCTCCCCGAGCTGATCGCCGAGTACGAGGTTCCCGGCGCGGCGCTGGCGTACCTGCACCAAGGAGAGCTGCACGAGTTCGCCGCCGGCACCCTCAACACCGCCACCGGCGTCGAGTCCACCACGGACTCGCTCTACCAGATCGGCTCGATCACCAAGGTCTGGACCGCCACGCTGCTCATGCTGCAGATCGAGCGGGGCAACCTCACCCTCGACACCCCCGTCGCGCAGGTGCTGCCCGAGTTCAGGGTGGCCGACGCCGAGGTCACCAAGACCGTGACGATCAGGCACCTGCTCAGCCACACCAGCGGCATCGACGGCGACCTGTTCCTGGACACCGGGCGCGGCGACGACTGCGTGGAGAAGTACGTCGCGGCCTGCGCCGACCTGGTGCAGAACCACCCGCTCGGCGTCACCCAGTCCTACTGCAACTCCGGCTTCACCGTCGCGGGGCGCGTCCTGGAGCGGCTGACCGGCAAGCGCTGGGACGACGTGCTGCGCGAGGACATCATCGAGCCGCTCGGCCTCACCCACACCTGGACGCTGCCGGAGGACGTGCTGCGCTTCCGCGCCGCCATGGGCCACGTGGACGGCGCGCCCGCCCCGGTGTGGGGGCTCATGCGCTCCGCGGGACCGGCCGGCCTGATCTGCGCCCGGCCCGCCGACGTGGTGTCCTTCGCCAGGGCGCACCTGGAGGGCGGGCTGCTCGACGACCCGCGGGCCATGTGGGAGCCGCAGGTGGACATCCCGAACCCGTACACGCTGGGCCGCCAGTGGGGCATCGGCTGGATCGTCGACGAGTGGGACGGCCGGCGGGTCATCTCCCACGGCGGCAACACCATCGGCCAGCACGCCATGCTCTGGGCCGTGCCGGACACCGGCACCATCGTGTGCGCCGCCGCCAACGGCGGCCACACCGGCGCCTTCACCCGCGCCGTGGCCACCGAGCTGTTCAAGGAGCTCGACGGCCTGACCGTGCCGCCCGTGCTGGGCCCGCCCGGGACGCCGGTCGAGGTGGACGCCGCCCGCTACACCGGCCTCTACGAGCGCGCGGGCGCCAGGATCACGGTGTCGCTGCGGGACGGCGCGCCGTGGTTGCGGATGGAGCCCACCGGCGCGCTGGCCGGGCTGCAGCAGCCGCAGGAGTGCGAGCTCACCGCGGTGGACGAGACCACGTTCGTCTTCAAGACGCCCGATTCGCCCGAGTGGATGTCCGCGGTGTTCTTCGAGCTGCCCGACGGCTCCCCGTACGTGCACCTCGGCGCCCGCGCGACCCCGAAAACCGGCTGAAACGGGCGCGCGGCGGCGTGCACTATCGTGACCTCATGAGGGACCGCCCGCGCGCCAGCCTCGGGCGGATCATCCACGACCTGGGCACGACCGTGCTCGACGTGGCCGCCTCGCCCGGCGACCTCGACGCCGAGGTGACCGGTGTGCACGTCTACGACCCGCTCGACGAGCTGATCGTGCCCGCGGGCGCGATCGTGCTCGCCGTCGGCGTCCAGGGCGCGGGCGACATCCTCGGGCTGCTCGCCCGCGTCCCGCACGCGGCGGGCGTGGTGGTGAAGCTGCCCGTGGACGTGGACGAACGGGTACGCGCCGTGGTCCTGGAGACCGGCGTGGCCGTGCTCGGCCTGACCAGGGCCGCCTCCTGGGCGCAGGTGGCGGCGCTGCTGCGGTCGCTGCTGGCCGAGGGCGAGCTGGCCGAGTCCGGCGACGACGCCCACGGCGACCTGTTCGCCCTGGCCAACGCCGTGTGCGCGCTGCTCGACGCGCCCGTCACGATCGAGGACAGGTCCTCGCGGGTGCTGGCCTACTCCGGCCGGCAGGACGAGGCCGACCAGGGCCGCGTCGAGACCGTGCTCGGCCGCCAGGTGCCCGAGCGCTACCTGCGCCTGCTCGACGAGCAGGGCGCCTTCAAACGGCTCTACCAGAGCCAGGAGCCCATCCACATCGAGCTCGACGACGGCAACGTGATCGACAGGGCCGCCATGGCGGTGCGGGCCGGCGACGAGATCCTCGGCTCCATCTGGGTGGCCGTGCGCGAGCCGCTCAGCCCGCAGCGGCGGCGCGCGCTGGCCGACGCCGCCAAGGTCGTGGCGCTGCGGCTGCTGCACGAGCGGGCCGGGGCCGACACCCAGCGCCGGCTGCGCGCCGACCTGCTGTCCACGGTGCTGGCGGGCGGGGCGGACGCGGCCGAGGCGGCCGGCCGCCTCGGCATCGCCACCGCCCACCTGTGCGTGCTGGCCGCCCAGCTCACCCACGATCCGAACGGTGGCGGGCCCGCCGACCACCCGGCCGATCACGCCGCCGACAGCGCACGTGCCGAGAGCGACCGGCAGCGCTTCTGCGACGCGCTCGCGCTGCACGTCGCCGCCATCCATCCCAAGGCCGCGGCGGCGCTGGCGGGCTCGGTCGCCTACGCCGTGCTGCCCCTGACGCCCGGCGGCGACGAGGAGGCCAGGGCCGTGCGCGTGGCCGAGAGCTTCCTGGCCAGGGTCGGTCCCCGGCACGCCGCCAACATCGGCGTCGGCCGCCTGGCGCTCAGCCTCGGCCAGGTCGCCAGGTCACGCGCCGACGCCGACCGCGCCCTGCGCGTGCTGCGCACCCGGGGCGTCGCCGGTCAGGCCGCCGGGTACGCCGAGGTGCACTTCGAGTCGCTGCTGCTCCAGGTCGCCGACGTGGCCGCCGCCGAGGAGCAGGCGCCGACCGGCCCCTTCCAGCGGCTGCTCGACCACGACGCCGAGCACGGCACGGAACTGGCCGCCACGCTGGAGGCCTACCTCGACGCGTTCGGCGACGTGAGCGTGGCCGCCGCCCGCGTGCACGTGCATCCCAACACCTTCCGCTACAGGCTCAAGCGCCTGGTCGAGATAGGGCGCCTGGACCTGAGCGACCCCGACGCGCGGCTCACCGTGCAACTACAGATGCGGGTCTTCGGCCGACGGCACTAGGAAGCCCGGCTTTTTCGTGACCGGGCACGAAGCACGCGCCCCGGACGACCGGCAAGGGTGGTGCCCTCCCCCCTTGCTGTCTGGAGTACCGCATGAGAACACCACAAGCGGCGGCCCTCACCGCGCTCGCCCTGCTCGCGGCCGCCTGCGGAGGCGCGGAAGGGGGCGGCGGGCCGGCCGGGGGCGGCACGTTCACCTACGCGCTCCCCTCCGACCCCGGTGTGCTCGACCCCGCGGGGGCCGTGCTGAACGTCACCATCACCACGCTCTCGCTCGCCTACGACACCCTGATCGGCGTGACCAAGGACGGCAAGGTCGTGCCGGCCCTGGCGGAGAAGTGGGCGGTCGAGCCGGACAAGGTCACCTTCACCCTGCGCAAGGACGCCACCTGTTCCGACGGCTCCCCGGTCAAGGCGTCCGACGTGGCCGCCAGCGTCAACCACATCGCCGATCCCGCCACGAAGTCGCCCATCTACGGCGTGCTGATGCCCACCGGCATGAAGGCCGAGGCCGACGACGCGGCCGGCACCGTGGCCCTGTCCATGCCGAAGCCGTTCAGCTTCATCCTGGAGAACGCCCGGAGCATCTTCGTCGTGTGCGGCAAGGGCGTCAAGGACCGTTCGCTGCTGGCCCGCTCGACCTCCGGCAGCGGCCCGTACAAGCTGACCGAGGCGGTGCCGGGCGACCACTACACGTTCAAGGTCCGCAGGGAGTACGTCTGGGGCCAGAACGGCGCCAACGCCAAGGACGTTCCCGAGACCGTGGTGCTCAAGGTCGTGCCGAACGAGCAGACCGCCGCCAACCTGCTCGTCGCCGGCTCCGTCAACGGCGTCACCCTGTACGGCCCCGACCGCACCCGCCTGGAGGCCACCCCCGGCGTCCGCAAGATCGTCGAGTCGGTGGCCAACGGCCAGTTCTTCTACCATCAGGGCGACGACCGGCCCGCCAAGGACCCGGCCGTACGCAAGGCGCTCACCCAGGCCGTCAACCTGAAGGAGCTGTCCGGGATCGCCTCCAGCGGCACCGGGAAACCCGCCACGGGCCTCGTCCTGCACCCGCGCCCCTGCCAGGGCGACTCCATCAGCGGCCACGTGCCCGCCCACGACCCGGCGGCCGCCGCCGCGGCGCTCGACGCGGCGGGCTGGCGGGCGGGCTCCGACGGCGTGCGGGTCAAGGACGGCAAGCGGCTGACCCTGCGCTACCTGTACGCCACCACCCGCGGAGCCGGTACGCAGGCCGCCGCCGAGTACCTGGCCACCGCTTGGCGCAAGGCCGGGGCCGAGGTGAAGCTGAACGGCCAGATCGACACCAAGCTGTCGGAGTCGATCAACGTCACCCAGGACTGGGACGTCGTCTGGCTGCCCATCGGCCTGCAACTGCCCAGCCAGCTCATCGGCTTCATGTCCGGCCCCGCCGCCCCCAAGGGCGCCAACTTCGCGCACCTGGCCAACGACAAGTACGAGTCGCTCGTCGCCAAGGCCGGCCAGGTGCCCGCCGCCGAGGGCTGCGACCAGTGGCTGGCGGCCGAGACCGCGCTGATCGAGAACGCCGACCTGGTGCCCGTGGTCGAGCAGACCGTCCTGCAGGCCGCCAAGGGCGCCACGTACGAGCAGATCGCCGGCCTGTTCGTGCCCACCTCCATCCGGCTCACCCAGGGAGGCTGATCGATGAGCCGCCGTCCCGGCGTGCGGCGGCTGGTGCGCTTCCTGGTGTCGCTGGCCGTGCTCATGGTGGTGTCGTTCGCGATGATCCACCTCATCCCCGGCGACCCCGTGCGCGCCTCCCTGGGCCCCGCCGCGCCCGTGGAGCTGGTCGAGGCGCGCCGGGCGGCGCTCGGCCTCGACCGGCCGCTGCCGGAGCAGTTCCTCACCTACGTCACCGGCGTCCTGTCCGGCGACTTCGGGACCTCCTTCCTCACGGGCGAGCCCGTGGGCGAGGTCATCGTGACCCGCCTGCCCAACACCCTCGCGGTGGCCCTGCTCGCCACCGTCCTGGCCCTGCTGGCGGCCGTCCCGCTGGGCATGTGGGCCGCCGTCCGCACCGAGAACGGCCGCAACCGCGGCACCGACCTCACCTTCAGCGCCACGACCGGCACCGCCGTGGCCGTGCCCGAGTTCCTGTACGCCATCGCGCTCGTGGCCGTCTTCGCCATCGCGCTCGGCTGGCTGCCGCCCGCGGGCAAGGCGGGGCCGGCCACGTACGTGCTGCCCGTGCTGGCCCTGGCCACGGGACCGGCCGCCATGATCGCCCGGATCGCCCGCGTGGAGACCCAGCGCGAGCTGGGCAAGGACTACGTGCGGCTGGCCAGGGCCAAACGGCTGCCCGCCGCCCGGCTGCACGTGCGGCACGTGCTGCCCAACACGCTCACCGCCACCCTCACCGTCGGCGGGCTGCTGCTGAGCTCGCTCATCGCCGGCGGCGTGCTGGTCGAGTACGTCTTCGCCTGGCCGGGGCTCGGGCTGAAGATCGTCGAGTCGATCACGCAGAAGGACTATCCGGTGGCCCAGGGCGTGATCCTCGTCTACGGAGCCATCGTGCTGGTCGTGAACCTCGCCGTCGATCTGGCGCTCGGCGCGCTCGACCCGACGTCGGCGATCAAGGAGGCCTGATGGGCTGGTTGCGCAGGAACGTGCCCGGAGCCGCCGGGGCGCTCATCGTCGCGATCATGGTGGTGCTGGCCGTCACCGGCCCGATCGTCTGGGGCGAGGCCGCCGACCGCATCGACGCCGGCGCCATACTCCAGGGCTCGTCGCCGGGACATCCGCTCGGCACCGACAACCTCGGCCGCGACCTGCTGGCCAGGGTGCTGGTCGCCGGGCGGTTCTCGCTCCTGCTGGCCCTGGCCGCCACGCTGATCGGCGCCGTCGCCGGCGTCGTGCTCGGCACGCTCCCCTCGGTGCTGCCCGCCCGCGCCGCCCGGCTGGCCACCGGCACCGTCAACGCGCTGGTGGCCTTCCCCGGGCTGCTGCTGGCCATGTTCACCGCGGTCGTCACCGGGCTGGGCGCGCGGGGCGCGGTGCTCGGCATCGGGGCGGCCATCGCGCCGGGATTCGCCAGGCTCACCCAGACGCTGGCCGCCAGGATCGCCGGGGCCGACTACGTCTCGGCCGCCCGCATGCTGGGCGTGCCCCGCCGCCGCATCCTGACCCGGCACGTGCTGCCCAACATCGCCGAGCCGCTGATTCTCAACCTCGCCCAGGCGTTCGGCGGCGCGCTGCTCGGCCTGGCCGGCATGTCGTTCCTGGGGCTCGGGGTGCAGCCGCCGCAGTACGACTGGGGACGGCTGCTGTTCGACGGGTTCCCGCGCATCTACGTCACGCCCGAGGTGGCGCTCGGCCCCGCCGCCGCCATCGCGCTGGCCGGAATCGGCTTCAACCTGCTCGGCGACGCCCTGGCCAAGGCCGCCGCGCGGACGTCCGAGGCCCGGGGGCAGGCCGCGGGGCCGCCCGCGCCCGGCCCGGCGGGCGAGCCGGAACCGGGCGCCGTGCTGGAGGTGCGCGACCTGACCGTCGCCTTCCCCGGCGGCGTCACGCCGGTACGCGAGTTGTCGCTGACCGTGGCGCCCGGCGAGATCGTCGGCCTGGTGGGCGAGTCCGGCAGCGGCAAGAGCCTGACCGCCGCCGCCATCGGCGGGCTCGTGCCCTACCCGGGCAGGGTCACGCACGCGGCGCTGCGCCTCGACGGCGAGGACGTGGCCGCGCTGACCGACAGGGAGCTCGGCACCAGGCTCGCCATGGTGTTCCAGGACCCCCTCGCGGCGCTCAACCCGGCGCTCAAGGTGGGCGGGCAACTCGCCGAGGTGGCCGTCGTGCACGAGGGCGCCGGCCGCGCCGAGGCCCGCCGCCGCGCCGTGGACCGCCTCGGCCAGGTGCACCTGCCCGAGCCCGCCGCGCTGGCCGCCAGGCACCCGCACGAGTTGTCCGGCGGCATGCGGCAGCGCGCCGTCATCGCGATGGGCCTCATGGGCACGCCCCGCCTGATCATCGCCGACGAGCCCACGACGGCCCTGGACGTGACCGTGCAGCGGCAGATCCTGCGGCTGCTGCGCGAGGTCGTCGAGGAGACCGGCGCGGCGACGTTGTTCATCTCCCACGACATCGCCGTCGTGGGGGAGCTGTGCGACCGGGTCGTCGTCATGTACGCCGGGCGCGTGGTGGAGGAACTGCCCGCCGGCCGCCTGGTCACCGGGGCCGCGCACCCGTACACCAAGGCGCTCATCGCCTCCCTGCCCGAGCTGGACACCGACCGCGACCGGCCGCTGGCCGGCATTCCCGGCAGCCAGCCCGGTCCCGCGCAGGTCGGCGCCGGCTGCGCGTTCGCCCCGCGATGCGCCCTGGCCACCGAGCGGTGCGAGACGGAACGCCCCGAACTCGTCGCCCACGACCCCGGGCAGCGGGTCGCCTGCTGGGAGGTCAAATGATCATCAAGAACCTGAGCGTGCGCTTCGGCCGCTTCACCGCCGTGGACGATGTCACGCTGGAGATCCCCGACGGCCAAGTCGTCGGGCTCGTCGGGGAGTCGGGGTCGGGCAAGTCGTCGCTGGCCAGGGCGGTGTGCGGGCTCGTGCCCCACACCGGCAGCGTGACCGGCGCGCCGCGCACGCAGATGGTGTTCCAGGACCCGTACGCCTCGCTCGACCCCCGCATGACCGTCGCCGCGACGATCGCGGAGGGCGCCGGGGCGGGCGAGGTGGCGCGGCTGCTCGACCTGGTGCGGCTGCCCGCCGAGCTGGCGGGCCGCTACCCGCGCGAGTTGTCGGGCGGGCAGCGCCAGCGTGTCGCGATCGCCCGCGCCCTCGGCGGGAACCCGGAGCTGCTGGTCGCCGACGAGATCACCAGCGCGCTCGACGTGTCCGTGCAGGCCGCCGTGCTGAACCTGATCCGCGGGCTGCGCGAGGAGCTGGGGCTGACGATGTTGTTCATCTCGCACAACCTGGCCGTCGTCCGGTACGTGGCCGACGTCGTGGCCGTCATGCACCGGGGCCGCCTGGTCGAGGTCGGGCCCGCCGAACAGGTCGTCGGCGAGCCCGCCCACGAGTACACGCGCGCCCTGCTGGCCGCGGTCCCCAGGCTCAGAAGGTGATCCACTCCGTTGAGGTCGTGACCTCCTCCAGCACCGACGGGATCGGCTCGACCCCGATCCCCGGCCCCGTGGGCACCTCCAGATGGCCGTCCACCAGCTCGAACGGCTCGGTCACGTCGGTGGCGTAGTAGCGGCGCGAGCCGGAGGTGTCGCCGGGCAGCGTGAAGCCGGGCAGGGCCGCCAGCGCCACGTTTGCCGCCCGCCCGAGGCCCGTCTCCAGCATGCCGCCGCACCACACCGCGATCCCGTTGGCCCGGCACAGGTCGTGGATCCGCCGCGCCTCCAGGTAGCCGCCGATCCGGCCCGGCTTGATGTTGATGATCGAGCACGAGCCCAGCGCGATCGCGGCGGCGGCGTGCTCGGCCGACTCGATCGACTCGTCCAGGCAGATCGGCGTCCGCAGCTGGGTCGCCAGCTTGGCGTGCTGGACCAGGTCGTCGTTGGCCAGCGGCTGTTCGATCAGCAGCAGGTCGAAGTCGTCCAGCCGGGCCAGGCGGCGGGCGTCGGTCAGGGCGTAGGCCGCGTTCGCGTCCACCTGCAGCAGCACGTCGTCGCCGAACCGCTCGCGGACGGCGCGGACCGGCTCGACGTCCCAGCCGGGCTCGATCTTCAGCTTGATGCGGACGTAACCCTCGTCGAGGTAGCCCGCCACCGCGTCCAGGAGTTGCGGGATCGAGTCCATGATGCCGACCGACACGCCACACGGCACCCGCGTCCCGGCCGCGCCGAGGAACTCCCCGAACGACTCGCCGGCCGCCCGCAACTGCGCGTCCAGCACGGCCGTCTCCAGCGCCGCCTTGGCCATCCGGTGGCCCTTGATCGGCTCCAGGGCGCGGCCGACGTCCTGCGCGCGCACGTTCTTCGGCAGCGCGGGCAGCAGGAAACGGCGGATCATCTCGGCGGCGCCGTCCACGTACTCGGAGGAGTAGAGCGGCTCGGACATGGCCACACACTCGCTCCAGCCCTCGGCGTCCGGCGTCACCACCCTGACCAGCAGCACGTCGCGGGAGGTCTCGGTGCCGAACGAGGTGCGGAACGGCGCCACCAGCGGCATCGCGATCCGCCGCAGCTCTACTCCAGTGATCTTCACGCTCTCTCCACGATGTAGTGCGACTTCCCTGAGAACCCCGTGACCCTGCGGCCCTCCGCCATCAGACCCCCCAGCACATCACGTACGGCGTGCCGCCACGCCTTGCCCGCCCCCGGATCCGCGCGGCGCAGCCCCTCGATGTCGGCGGGCACCGCGACCAGCAGCACGTCGGCGTCCATCGACCCCGGCACGGGCCGCCCGCCCTCGTCGGCCAGCGCCACCACCGCGTCCGCGGGCACCGGCGTCACGTACGGCTCCAGCCGCGCCAGCGCCGCCACGTGCGGCGCGGCCAGCGGCCAGGAGGCGAGCACCCGGTCGGACTCGTCGCCCTGGTTGACCGCGTCGGACATGACACCGTAGAAGCACGGCAGGTACTCCACCGGCCTGGCGCCCAGCTTGGCGAGGTTGAAGTGCGCGTTGCGGCGCACCAGGGGGTCGTAGGTCCAGGTGATCCGCTCAAGGCCGCGCTCCAGGGCCCAGCGGCGCTGGTGCTGCTTGAGCTCGAACCCGGCGCCCCGGCGCGTCGCGCCCGTGACGTGCGAGTGCAGCGCGCCGCCGGCGGCGAGGAACCCCGTCGAGCCGCCGATGAGCCGGTCACCGTCGAACGCGCCGGCCACGTAGCCGCCGGCGTGCGACAGCGCCCGCATCAGCTCCAGGGTGATGGGCGGCTCGCCGGGGCTGAAATGCCAGATGTCATCGAAGAGCGCGTGCACCCGCTCGAACTCCGCCATCTCGTGGAGCTCTCTGACCTCGATCAACATGCCGCCCTTTCCTCATGGCTCGGCTCCATGGCCGACGGTATGCCATCCCCGGCCGTCCGCGATTCGTCCGGGCGCACTAACAGGGCGCTCGTTTTGGTGGTGATGGCCTACCCGGCGATCAGCGGGCTCCGGCGTGCAGGGTGTCGAAGGAGCTGCGGCCGTCGCGCCAGATCTCCACCGCGCACGGCCCCGGCCGCGCCACCAGCGCCAGCCCCGCCGCCGTCGCCCCGGCCAGCGGCCCCTCATCGTCCCTCGTCCAGCCGTAGTGCCACATGCCCGCCGCCACCACCGGCGCGGCGGGGCAGCAGCCGGGCGCGGTGAGCACCACGTCCAGCCCCGCGCACAGCAGCCCGGCGATCTCCTCGGCGTTTCGCGCGGGCCGGGCGCAGACCCGCAGCCCCGGGAACTCCGGCATCGGGCCGTCGCCGGCGTAGATGAGCCTGATGCCGGTCCTGTACGGTCCCGGGCCGCTGTCGTGCCAGCCGCAGGCGACGACGTCGACCGACTCGGCAGACCTCCATGTGCCGATGCGCAGCATGTTCATTGACTACCCTTTGCCGCGAACCGTCACACACTGTCACGGCTTTTCCCGTCCGCTCGGCTTCACCGCAGGCTCCTGGCGTCCAGGCGGCGCAGCACCCGCGACACCACCGCCGGGTCGGCGCTCGGATCGCGCCTGGCCGCCAGCACCGCCTGCCTGGCGGCCGACATCATCTCGGTCTCCACCCGGCGCAGCAGCCGCACCCGCCTGGCCCGCTGCTCGTACGCCTCGCGCCGCTCCTCGTCGGCCGCCTCCGGGCTGATCCGCATCCCGAGGTCCATCATCCGCCGTTGCAGCACCTCCACCACGTCGTCGGGCAGGTCCTCGGCCTCGTCGATCTCCCGCAGCCGCCGCTTGGCCGCCTTGGCCGCGCGCACGGCCAGCCGCTTCTCCAGCTCCCGCTCGGCCGCCGTGTCGGCCTTGACCCCGAGCCTGCCCACCAGCCACCGCAGCGTCAGCCCCTGCACGACCAGCGTCGCCAGGATGACCGAGAACGCGATGAACACGATCACCGCCCGCTCGGGGAACGGCCCCCCGTCGTCCGTCTCCAGCGGGATGGCCAGCGCCAGCGCCACCGACGCCACCCCGCGCATGCCCGCCCACCACATGACCACGGTCTCGCGCCAGCTCAGCGGGATCTCGGTGTCCTCCTGCCCGGCGCCGCACACCTTCCCGGCCAGTCTCCTGGCCAGCCAGGCCGCCGGGAGCAGCCACAGCAGCCGTACGAGCACCACGACCCCGACCACGGCGGCGCTCCAGGCCAGCAACGTCCCGAGCCGCCCGTGCACGGTGCCCAGCACGGCGTGCAACTCCAGCCCGATCAGCCCGAACGCCACCCCCGTCACGAGCGTGTCCACGACCTGCCAGAACGTCGTCGAGGCGAACCTGCCGAACACGTCGTCGGCGTCCAGCATGCGGTCGCTCAGATAGAACGCGCTGGTCAGCACGGCGAGCACACCGGAGCCGCGCAGCTCGTCGGCCAGCGCGTAACTCACGAACGGCACCACCAGCGACAGCCCGACCTGCAGCGTGGCATCGCCCAGCCAGCCCATCAGCCGCCCGCCCAGCCACCCCATCGCCAGCCCCACGAGCACCGCCACCACGGCCGACAACACGAACTCGCCCAGCGCCCCCGGCCAGGAGAACGAGCCGGTCACGACCGCCGCGATCGCCACGTGGTAGAGCACGATCGCGGTCACGTCGTTGAACAGGCCCTCGCCTTCGAGCAGCGACACCATGCGCCTGGGCAGCCCGAGCCGCCCCGCCACCGCCGTGGCCGCGACCGGGTCGGGCGGCGCCACCAGCGCGCCCAGCGCCGCGGCGGCGGCCAGCGGCAGCCCCGGCACGAGCGCGTGCGCGGTGGCCGCCACCGCCGCCGTCGTCACGAACACCAGCGCCACGGCCAGCAGGAAGATCGGCTGCCAGTTGGCCGCGAACTGCCGCCAGGACGTGCGCTGCACGGCCGCGTACAACAGCGGCGGGAGCAGCAGCGGCAGCACGATGCCGGGCGGCACGTCCACGTTCGGGACGAAGGGCAGCACGGCCAGCAGCAGGCCCAGCAGTGTCATCAGCACCGGCGACGGCAACCCCAGCCGGTCGCCCAGCGGAACCGTGATCAGCGCGCCCAGCAACACCAGCATGAGCAGCACGAACTGATCCACGACGCCCCCCACTCACCGTGTGACCAGCGTAAACGAGCAAACCCCGAAGATCCCTGAGGCCCGCCCCCGCGCGCTCGGCCCGACGCGCCGAAGAGCCCGCGCGCTCAGTCGCCGGGCTGAAGAGCCCTCGCGTTCAGCCCACGCGCCGATGGTCCCCCGCGCTCAGTCCACGCGGGCCTGGATCTTCGTGGTCAGGGCCACCCGGGAGTTCACGCCCAGCTTGGCGAACGCGTTGCCCAGGTGGTACTCGATGGTCTTCACGCTCAGCACCAGCTCCCTGGCCACCTGCCGGTTCGTCATCCCGGTCGCCACCAGCCGCGCCACCGCCTGCTCCTGCGGCGTCAGCCGCATCAGCGGCGAGGTCCCGGACTCCGCCCTGGGCAGCCCGCACGCGCTCAGCTCCCGCTCGCACCGATCCATGTACGGCAGCGCCCCCAGCCGCGCGAACAACCCCAGCCCCAGTTCGAGTTGCGACTGCGCCTGCCTGCGCCGCCCCAGCCTGCGCAGGAACCTCCCGTACGCCAGCCGCAACCGCGCCTCGTCGAACGGCGACCCCGCCACCCCGGAGTGCGTCAGCCCGGCGGCAAAGGCCGACTCGGCGGGCTCGTTCTCGTGCCTGGCCGCGTGCAGGCCGCCCCTGCACCGGGCCGCCGCAGCCAGCGCGGAACGCCTGCCGCGCCGCCCCGCCAGCCGCTCCATCCCGGCCAGCTGCACCTCGGCGCGCTCCAGTTCGCCCAGCGCCACCAGGGCGTCGATCAGCAGGTCGAGCCACTGCACGATGCCGGGCTCGTACACGATGTCGTGCACCTTCACCGACAGCAGCGGCTCCAGCGCCTCCACCGTGCGGGCGTGGTCGCCCCTGGAGGCGGCCAGGTGGGCGGCGGCGCTGCACGAGTACGCCAGCGCGGCCACCGCCTCCACGCTCGCGCCCTTGCCCGAAACGGCCGCCTCCACGTGCGACTCCGCCGCGATCCAGTCGCCGCGCGCGGCCGGGACCAGGGCGGCCAGCGCGTGGCAGACGGGCGAGAGCCACCGCTGGTCGGCGTCGTCGGCGACGGAGGCGGCGGTCTCGGCGTGCAGGCCGGCGTCCTCCCAGCGGCCCGCCCGGTACTCGGCCTGCCCCAGCATCGCCATCGCGAGCATGCGGAAGGGCACCGAGCGCTCCCCGCAGGCCGCGACCGCGCCGGACAGGTCGGCCAGGCCGCCCGCCAGGTCGTCGCTGCACATGCGCAGCACCCCGCGGCCGAGCAGCGCGTCCAGCTCCGCGATCGACGCCGACGAGGGTGAGGGCAGGTCCGCGGTGGCCGCCAGCGCGGCGTCGATCTGTCCGGAGATGCCCAGTCCGGTGAGCAGGGTGTAGCGGTTGTAGTCGACGCTGAAGCGGTAGCCGGGGGAGTTCCTGGCCCGCTCCGCCCACCGGGCGGCCTGCCTGCCCTCGGCCTTGACCAGGCAGAGCATGGCGAGTTGTTGCGCCGCCCGCGCGGCCAGGCCCGACTCGGGCGGTCCCGCGCGCTCCCAGGCGGTGACGAGGTGCGCGCGCGCCTCCTCGACGTGGCCGCGCACCATGGCCAGGTGCCCCTGCGCATAGCCGCGCACCGCCGGGTGGGCCCGTTCCGGCAGGGTGGCGATCAGCCTGGCGGCCTCCTCCACCCGCCCGTCGAGCAGCAGCGCCTCCACCGCCTCCGCGGCCAGCGGAGCGGGATCGCCCGACAACTCCGCCGCCGCCTTGAGATGCTCGGCCGCGCTGCCGAACGCGCCGAGCCGTACCTGCGCCCTGCCCAGCTCCGCCAGCTCGCCGGCCAGGTCCGGGCTCGGGCCCGCCACCGCCTCGATGCGGTGGCGCAGCCGCGCCTGCTCGCCGTCCGCCACCAGCGCGGCCCGCGCGTGCAGCGCCGAGCGGTGCGCGGGGCCGAGGTCGCGGTAGACGGCCGCGCGGTCCAGCGGGTGCGCGAAGGCCGCCACCGGGCCGCGCGCGGAGGAGCGTTCCAGCAGCACGCCTTCGCGCACCGCCTGCTCCAGCGCCTGCAGCGGCTCCTCCACCCCGGCCGCCCTGGCCGCCAGGTGCAGCGGGCACGACAGGCCCAGCACGCTCACCGCGCTGATCAGCTCCCGGACCGGCGGCGCGCACCTGGCCACCTTCGCCAGCACCAGCAGCGCGTACGAGCGCGGCGCCGGCAACGGCTGCCCCAGGTCGTCCAGCGCCGCCGCGGGCACCTCCTCCAGCAGCGCCCGCAGGTGCAGCGGCACCCCCTCCGTGTGCTCGACCAGCCGCGCCAGCCCGCGCTGCGACACCGCGCCGCCGCCCAGCCCGCTGACCAGGGCCCCGACCTCGGGCGTACGCAGCCCGGACAACCGCAACCGCCGCGTCGTGTCCGCGGTCACCAGCCGCAGCAGCCCCTCCGGGCCCGCCAGCGCCGCCGCGTCGCGCAGCATGAGCACCGCCAGCACCCGGTCCACGCGCAACCTGCGCAGGCAGAACGTCAGCGCCCGCAACGTCGGCTCATCCGCCCAGTGCACGTCGTCCACGACCAGGCAGAGCGGCTCGCTGCGCTGCCGCTCGCTCACCACGTCCAGCAGCGCCGCCCCGACCGCCAGCGGGTCGGGCAGCGCCGCCGGATCGGCCAGCCCCAGCTCCGCCAGCGGTGGCGGCAGCCCGCCCGCCCCGCCGAACAACCGCGTCAGCGTCCCGTACGCCAGCAGCTGCTCACCCTCGTCGCCATCGGTGAACAGCAGGTCGTTCGCCCCGCACCCCACCAGGAACCGATGCACCAGGGTCGTCTTCCCGATCCCCGCCGGCCCCTCCACCACCACGAGCCTGGGCAGCCCGGCGCGGGCGCGCACGAACTCCTCCCCCAGGCAGCCCAGCTCGTGATCCCGCCCTACGAACGCCACGATCGGCTCAGCCATGCCGGCCTCCCGACTCCCTGGCTCTAACGTTTCCGTGCCGGGGCGGGCCCCTCAAGTAACACTTGGCTGTCTCCTGTCCAGAGTCTGGGCGAAAATCAGGGGTTATCCCCAGGTGCCCGTCCGCCGTACGCCTCCCTACGCTCGCGGTGAGCCGGGAGGAGTGATGCGGTTCATCGTGGATATGGAGTACGCCCCGGACGGCATACACGGGCTGGTCACGCGCGAGGGCTGCGACTGCGCCGTGCCGTTCCACGGGTGGCTGGAACTGCTGCGCGAGCTCGAAGGGCCCTACTCCCGGGGTAATCCCTGGGACGGTCCCTGAAGCGCCGCGGCCGGCAAAGCCAGATCATGTGAGGCGTCCCCCGTGGGAGGGGCGCAGGTGGAGACCTTCCGGCCGTTCGCGGAGGGACGGCCAGGGTCTTCGCCGCGCAGGGGAAGGTGCCCGCCGGCCCCCGTGGAGCAGCTGCCACGTCGCAGCGCCGGTCCTCGCCATGCCGGCGCCGGGTCCGGCGGCCACCGGGGCGGTGCCGCAAGGTAGCCATGCGGGATCGCCCCGGGGCACCTTCACCTGTTCCTTCCGGGTTCCTTCCCGGGTTCCCTCCCGGGTGGCGCGCCTGCAGCGGTGCTTCTCCGGGCGATGCGCCCGGGGTACGGACGCCCGCGCACCCGCCCGCGGCGGCGGCTTCCCCGGCGGTCCGCCGCGGGTCCGCGCGCGATCGGCGCGCGCACGGCCGGACCGGAGTCGTGCGGTTCACGGGGCCGCACGACCCCGGTCCCGGCCATCCCGCCGGCCCGATGCGCGGAGAGTGGGGTTGCCCGGGACTTTACCTTTCAGGACCTGACGCCATCATTGCACTGTGTGATAGTAATGTGACACTACGTATCCACAGCGGTTCGGGAGATCTTCATGGTGGCGTACGCGCTCTCGATCATGGCGGCGGTGGGCGCGGTTGCGCTCACCGCCTTGGTTTTCAGGCGGGTGAAGACGGCAGGCGAGGACCGGGATCCCAACGGCCCATCCGCGGCCCACGCCGGGGCGATGTTGTCGGCCATGTTCCTGCTGGTGTTCGCCATCGCGATCATCGTGCCGTGGACCACGGCCGACGCCGCGCGGCTCAACACCCACACCGAGAGCCAGGCCACGGTCGACGCCTACTGGGCCGCCTCGGGCCTGCCGGGTTCGGCGCCCGAGGAGGTGCGCAGGTCGCTGCGTGACTACGTCGCGTTCGTGGTGCGCGAGGAATGGCCGGTCATGGCCGAGGGCAAGATGCACCCGGTGGGCGCCGAGCGGATCGACGACCTGCGCGGCCGGGTCAACGCGCTGCAGACGGGCGACGACGAGGAGGAGGACGCCAAGGCCACGGTGCTGGAGCACATGAGCGCCATCTCCACGGCCCGCGCCCAGCGCACCGCCGACGCCGCCGCCTCGCCGCCCGAGGGCCTGCTGTTCCTGACGATCCTCACCGGCGTGCTGGTCATCGTCTTCCCGTTCCTGGCCGGGGCCAGGCCGCGCGGGCTGGCGATCCTGCCGCTGGTGGCCACGGCGGCGCTGCTCGGTTTCGGCACCTACCTGTCATGGGACATCTCCCGCGCCTTCGCGGGTCCGCTCGCGGTCGGGCCCGAGGCGTTCCAGGGGGCGCTGGACGAGTTCACGCGGATCGCCGGGGGGATGTGATCGTGGTCGTCAGGCGTGCGCCGCTGCTGCTGGCCGCCGCCCTGATCGCGACCGCCGCGGTGGGTCCTGCGGCGGGCACTGCCGTGGACGCAGCGGCGGGTCCTGTGGCGGGCACTGCGGCGGGCACTGCGGCGGGTTCTGTCTCGGGCACTGCGGCGGCCGGCCGGGACTCGCGGGAGGTCGGGACGGTGGTGGCCGTTCCCGCCGCCAGGCCGCGTGTGGTGGCGATGGCCGGGCCGGTTCCCGCGCCCCGGCCGGTGCCCCGGGTGACCGTGCGGCCGCCCAAAAGGCCCGTTCCGCCCAGGAGGCCCGAGCCGCCCAAAAGGGTCACCGTGGGGCCTCAGGTGAAGGTGCCGAGGGTGGCGACGCGGCGGTCGCCGAACCCCAAAGTGTCGATCTCGATGCCTCGGGCCAAGCGGCGCGCGACGCCCGAGGTCACGGTGCCGCGGGTGACGGTCTTTCCCGACGGAGTGTGCGCGGGTGCGGTCGTGCTGGGGGAGTGTCCGCGCGTGGGGCCGCGGGCGGTGCCCAGGGTCGTGCCGCCTTTGCCGCCGCCCCTGGCGCCGGTTCAGGTGTTGCCCGTCCCGGAGCCCACGCCGGCCCCGAGCTCCAAGCCGGCCCCGTCGGCGCGGTCGCGGGCCAAGCAGCTTGAGCCGCCGTCCAGGCGGCGCAATCCGATGAACTCCGTCCTGCTCACGGTGGTGCTGGTGACGGCGATCACCTCGACGACGGCCGTGGCCTTCCGTGCGCGGCGGTAGCCGGTTCGAGTCCTTCCGCGTGACCCGCTGTTTGACTTATGCGAATACCGGGTTGTCATGGTCGATCGGGCGGATGTCGCCGTAAATGCGGTTTTTCGCGCAATTCGGTGGGTGTTATGGGCGGCCCTGAATGGTGGTTTCGCTGATGTGCCGATTGCGGCCGAAAAGGGTTTCGGCGTGCCTGAACCGATCGTGAACGGAGTGAGAACAGGAGGTCAGGAGCTTCCTGGGCCCCGTAGCGGGAGCAGCACGCGGAAGGTGGTGCCGTGGCCGGGGCGGCTGTGCGCCTCGATGCGGCCGTCGTGCGCCTCGACCAGTGCCGCCGCGATGGCCAGGCCCAGGCCGGTGCCGCCGCTGTCGCGGGAGCGGGCGGCGTCGGCCCGGTAGAAGCGGTCGAAGACCTGCGGCAGGTGCTCGGGGTCGATCCCGGGCCCGTCGTCGTGCACCTCGACGACCGCCACCGGCCCCGCCACCTCGGCCCCCGCGACCATCGCCGGCCCGCCCGCCTTCCCCGCCCGGCCCGTCGTGCCGCCCGCTTTCCCCGCCCGGCCGTCCGGCCCGTCCGCTTCCGTCGCCCGGCCGGTCGGCCTGGTCGTTTGCGTCATCCGGTCCGCCGGTGTGTCCTCCTGGGTCACCCGTACCAGGATGGTGGTGTCGGGAGGGGTGTGGGCGACGGCGTTGCCGACGAGGTTGGTGATCACCCGGTGCAGGCGGTGCTCGTCCCCGACCGCCCGCACCGGACGTTCGCCCAGCTCCAGCTCGATCGCCCGGCCGGGGTCGCGCGCCCGCGCACCGTGCACCACGTCGCCGGCGATGACGTGCAGGTCCACCTCGGTCAGGTCCAGCGCCCGCTCCTGGTCCAGCCTGGCCAGCAGCAGCAGGTCCTCCACCAGCACGCCCATCCGCTCCGCCTCGCCCTCGATGCGGCTCAGGATGCGGGCCACGGCCGGCTCGGGCTCGCTCCTGCCGTGCCGGTACAACTCGGCGAACCCGCGGATGGACGTCAGGGGCGTGCGCAACTCGTGCGAGGCGTCGGCCAGGAAGCGGCGCAGCCGCCGCTCGGAGCGCTCCCGCTGGCGCAGGGCCTCGCCGAGGCGGCCCAGCATGACGTTCAGCGCCTGGCCGAGCCGGCCGGTCTCGGTACGCGGGTCGCTGTCGGACACCCGGCGGTCCAGTTCGCCCGCCGCGATCGCGGTGGCCGTACGTTCCATCCGGGTCAGCGGGCGCAGCCCGAGCCGTACCACCACCAGCGCCACCGTCCCCAGCAGGACGAGCACCAGCGCGCCCGCCGCCGCCTCGATGAGCAGCAGTTCCTGTACGGTGCTCCGGTTGGACTCCAGGGAGATCGACACGGCGGCCCTGTTGCCGTCGGGCAGGGCCACGACGATCGTGCGCCACTCGGCCGAACCCGTCCTGGCCGGCACCGTGAAGGGGCCGGTGGGCGGGGCGGCGATCGCGTGGGCGGGCACGGCGGGGCCGTCGCCGGAGTCGGGCAGGCGGCGGACGAGCTTGCTCGTCGGGCTGTAGAAGTCCACCCGGAATTGGCTGGGCAACTCCACGTCCCGGCGCGGCGGCGGCCGTTCGGAGGCGGGCGGCAGGGGCTCGCCGGGCAGCGGCAGGCGGGGCGCGCCGGGCGGCGGTCCCTTCCTGAAGGTGGCGGCGAAGTCGGTGAGCTGCGTGTCCACCCGCGACATCAGCGACCGGTCGAGCAGCAGCACCCCCGCCGCCGCGAACACCGCCAGCGCCGCCGCCGACAACCCCAGCAGCGCCGCGAGCAACCGGTGCCGCAACGGCCAGGCCGCTCTCAGAGTCCGTGCCCGGCAGGCCGGGGCCGCTCTCATCGGCCGCGGTCCAGGAGGGTCTGGTCGCGCAGGGAGTAGCCGACGCCGCGCAGCGTGTGGATCAGTGGCGGGCCGTCGGCGTCGATCTTGCGGCGCAGGTAGCTGATGTAGGACTCCACGATCCGGCTGTCGGCACCGAACCCGTGGTCCCACACCCGGTCGAGGATCTGGGACTTGCTGACGACCCGCTCCGCGTTGATCATCAGGTAGCGCAGCAGCCCGAACTCGGTCGGCGACAGGTGGATGCGCCGCCCGGCCCGCCGCACGACGTGGCTCTCCTCATCCAGCTCCAGGTCGGCATAGCGGAGCAGCCCGTCGTCGCGGGAGTCCGCGCGCGGCCCCGTACGCCGCAGGATGGCCCGGATGCGCAAGACCACCTCCTCCAGGCTGAACGGCTTGGTCACGTAGTCGTCGCCGCCCGCGGAAAGCCCGGCGATCCGGTCGGCCACCGTGTCGCGCGCGGTCAGGAAGAGAATCGGCGGCCCCCCGCCGTCGGGCCGCAGCCGCTGCGCCACCGCGAACCCGTCGAGGTCGGGCAGCATCACGTCCAGCAGGATGATGTCGGGCCGCTCCCGGCCGGCGCGGTCCAGCGCCTGGTTGCCCGTCGCGGCCGTGCGCACCTGGAAGCCGTTCAGCTCCAGGGCGTCCAGCAGCAACTCGCGGATGTTGGGCTCGTCGTCCACCACGAGCACCACGGGTGATCCGGGCGCGGAGTCCATGCGACCTGTTCTACCTCCCTTACCTGGGAATCTGGTGAAAAAACGCGATGCGGCGCCGTCGCGGCGCGTGGCACACTGACCGATAGCGATCATGGGGGGTGGCAAGGTGCAGGGCGAAGAGGTGCTCACAGGCGGCGTCAACCACGTGGTCCGCACGGGCGACACGGTACGCAGACCGGCCGGCCCCTGGACCCCCGCCGTGCACGCGCTGCTGCGGCACCTGGCCGGGCGCGGGTTCACCGGCGCGCCCAGGGCCCACGGGCTCGACGAGCAGGGGCGGGAGATCCTCGACTTTGTGCCGGGCGAGAGCGCCGACTACCCGCTGCCGGACTGGGTGCGCACCGACGAGGTGCTGGCGGCCGTGGCCAAACTGCTGCGCGAGTACCACGACGCCACCGTGGACGCCCCGAGGCAGGGCCCCTGGTACTTCCCGCCCGTCGAACCGGCCGAGGTGATCTGCCACGGGGACGTGGCCACCTACAACTGTGTGTTCAGGGACGGGCGGCCGGTCGCGTTCATCGACTTCGACACCGCGCACCCCGGGCCGCGCGTCTGGGACGTGGCCTACGCGGCCTACCGGTTCGTGCCGTTGCACCACCCGGCCGACGGCGACGGCATTCCGGTGGCGGAGCAGGCGCGGCGGCTGCGGCTGTTCGCCGACGCGTACGGGCTCGGCGACGCCGACCGGGAGGCGCTGGTGGAGACCGCGCGGGCGCGCCTGGAACACCTGGTCGGGTTCATGCGTGAGCGGGCCGCCGCGGGGGACGCGGCCTTCGCCGGCCACGTCGCCCGCGGGGACGACCGCTTCTACGAGACGAACATGGCGCACCTCGAACGCCACGCGGCCGAACTGGCCCCGATCACACCCGGGCGCGTCACTTCCCGAAGCCCACGGTCAGACCGCTGAGGAGCTGGCGGCGGCCCACCACGTACAGGATGAGGATGGGCAGCGTGGTCAGCACCACCGAGGCCAGCACCGCCGGCACGTTGATGCTGTACTGGCCCTGGAAGCTCGCCAGCGCCAGCGGCAGCGTGCGCTTGTCCGGGCTCTGCGTGAGGATCAGCGGCAGCAGGAACCCGTTCCAGATCTGCAGCGCGTTGTAGATCGTCACGGTCACCACGGCGGGGCGGGTCAGCGGGAACGCCAGCCGCCAGAGCATCCCGCTCTCGGTCGCGCCGTCGAGCCGCATCGAGTCGAACAGCTCCTTCGGCACGTCCCTGATGAAGTTCGACAGAACCAGCACCGACAGCGGGATCGCGAACGCGATCGACGGCAGCATCAGGGCCACCAGCGAGTCGTACAGGCCGAGCTGGATGATGATCAGGTAGACCGGGATGATCGTCGCCTGCAGCGGGATGGCCAGGCCCATCAGGAACAGTGAGTTCGTCCAGCGCAGGAGGCGGCTGCGGCCGCCGCGCACGATCGCGTACGCCGCCATGAAGCTGACGATCACGGTCGGCACCACGGCGCCGACCGTGGTGATGACGCTGTTGATGAAGTACTGGACGAAGTCGGCCTCGATGACCATCCGGTAGTTCGCCAGCGTCGGTTCGGACGGCGGCGCGAACGGGTTCTCCAGGTAGTACCGCGACTGCGACTTGAAGCTCGTGATGACGATCCAGTAGATCGGCACCATCACGATCGCCAGCCAGAACACGCTGGTCAGCCCGGCCAGCCAGTTGGGGCGCTCACCGTTGCGGGGACGCTTGCGGCGCCGGCGGCCGCCGCCGTTCTGCGACATGGTCTCGGCCGCGCGCTGCGGCGCCCGGGTGGGGACGGTCGTCATGCGTCAGGCCCCTTCGAGCTGGCTGTGGGTGGAGTCGCGGCCGCCCAGCCGGCGCAGCAGCAGCGACAGGGCGAGGCCGAACAGGACGAGGATGACCGCGATCACGCTGGCCGGCCCCATGAGGTTGGCCCTGAATCCGCGCTGGTACATGTCGACCGCGAGCGCCCGTGTCGCGTCGCCGGGACCGCCCTCGGTCAGTACCCAGATCAGGTCGAACAGGGTCAGCGAGCCGACCACCATCAGCGTCGAGGACGTGATGATCGTGTACTTGAGCTGCGGCAGCGTGATGCTGAAGAACCGGCGTACGCGGCCCGCGCCGTCCAGCTCCGCGGCCTCGTACATCGAGCGCGGGATCTGCCGGACGCCGCCTTGGTAGATCAGCGCGTGGAACGGGATGTACTGCCAGGACACCACGAAGACCACCACGCCGAAGGCGAGGACGGGGTCGCCCAGCCAGTCCTGGACGAGGATGGGGATGCCCAGGCCGGAGCCGAGCCCGAAGTTCGGGTCGAGCAGCGCCTTGAACATGATCGCCAGGGCCGCCGAGCTGAGCAGCAGCGGGATGAAGAACAACACCGACAGCACCGCCCGGTACCGCTGCTGTCCCGCCAGGAACGCGCCCATCAGGATGCTCGCCGGCGTCTGGACCGCCCACGACACGGCCATGACGAGGAAGGTGATCCAGAGCGCGTGCGGCAGGCCCGGGTCGGCCAGGATCGCCGCCCAGTTGCCGAACCCGGCGATGTTGATCTCGCCGAGCCCGTCCCACTGGGTGAAGCTGAGAGCGAGCACCCCGACCAGCGGGATGATGGCGAAACCGATGAAGAACACGAGCGCCGGGACGGTCATCCACGCGAGTGAGCCGCCACGGCCCGCGCGAGCGGCGGGCCTGGCGGTGGACGTGACCGCGCTCACTTGCCGATGACCGCGTTCATGTTCGTGGCGAATTCCTGCGGCGTGACCGAGAGCTGGAACAGCTTGGAGATGTTGTCCAGCAGTACCTCGGCCGCCGTGGGGCTGAGCGCCTGGTCCCAGGACTGGGCGAAGGACTTGGCGTTGACGGCGATGTTGTAGACGAAGTTCAGGAAGTCGGCGTCCTTGCTGCCGGCGAACTGCGCGTCGGCGCCCTTGACGATCGGCACCGCGCCGGTGCCCACCCACTCCTTGATCGCCGTGTCGTCCACTAGCGCGCTGCTGAAGAACTTCTTGGCGGTCTCCTTCTGCTCGGGCGTGGCCTTGGAGGAGATCGACATGTACTGGCCGGGGTTGCCGACCGTGTTGCCGGGGTCGCCCTTGCCGCCGTCGATGGGCGGGAAGTTCATGTAGCCGAGGTTGCCGCCGGAGACGAAGTCGCCGCCGTCGGTGGACATGCTGCCGTAGGTCCAGCCGCCGTGCAGCATCATCGCGGCCTTGCCGGTGTAGAGCAGGGCCTGGTCGGCGTTGGAGTCGGCGGTGATGGAGGAGAAGCCCTTGACGAAGCCGTCGGCCTTGACCAGTTCCTGCACCATGCCCAGGGCCTTGATGGAGTCCGGGTGGTTCCAGGCGTCCTTCTCGCCGTCGAACACGGCCTGGAAGATCTCGGGGCCGGCCAGGCGGTCGTAGAGGAACTCCAGCCACATCATGTTCGTCCAGCGTGACTGGCCGCCGAGCGAGAACGGCGCGATGCCCTTGGCGTTGAACTTGGGCACCAGGTCCATGATGTCGCCCCACGTCTGCGGGGGCTGCGCGCCGATCTTGTCGAAGGCCCGCTTGTCGTAGTACAGGACGATGGGCTGCATCGTCTCGCAGGGCATCGCGTAGATCTTGCCGTCGATGGTGGCGGCGCCGAAGGAGGAGGGGAACAGCTTGTCCTTCAGCGCGGCGTTCTGGTCGAACCACGGCGTCAGGTCCTCGACCTGGCCCGCCTGCACGTAGCTGCGCAGCGTGCCGCCGCCCCAGCCCCAGATGAGGGTCGGCGCCTGGCCCGCGCCGATCGCCGTCTTGATCTTCGTCTTGTACGCGTCGTTCTGGAAGGTCGTGCCGGTGATCTTGGTGTTCGGGTTCGCCTGGTTGAACCGTTCGACGGTCCTCGTGCGCACGCCCTCCTGCGGCTGCGTCGACAGGTACCAATAAGTGGCTCCGCCGCCACCTCCGCCGCCTGCCGGGGACGAGCCCGTACCGCCGCCGGCTCCGGTCTGGGTCGGCTGTGAGCCGCCACAGGCGGCGAGCGCGGCACCTAGGGGCAGCCCCATCGAGAGGCTGAGGAAGGTGCGGCGAGAAGTTCTGCTGGTCTCCACGCTGATCTCCGTACTTGAACGCCGCGGGCTGGGGGTCGCGACTCGTTGATCACTGGATGTGATGGCACGGCGGTCGTGGCTGAGCACCGTTCCGAAGCCGCTGTCCGCTCCTCCACATGACAGCCTCTCGAAACATTTTCGACATGACCGTGGGGTTCGCCAATTTAGATTTCGGCAATAAACGTGTCAAGACCTTCACGATCAGGAAACCCCTGGATTTCCGGCAGCTCACGTGTAAGGTACTTCCGCACGAGCCTTTAGCAGGTCTGCTGCATGGTGAAGGTTCCGCGCCGAGGTCGTACAGCGATGTCGAAACATTTCGAAAAACTTGCGACGACACCGCATCTCTTTAAGGAGCGCACTAGATGACGGCTCTTGATCGGACCCCGACGGAGGACCGGACCCGGCACCCGTGGCAGGACCCGGCGCTCGCCGTGGCCGACCGAGTTGAGGCCATCCTTGCGGAGATGACGCTTGAGGAGAAGATCGGTCAGCTCGGCAGCCGGTGGATCGGCAACGACATGAGCAACGCGGAGGAACCGGAGCCCGGCGAGTCGCTGAATGTCGCGCCGATGCAGGACGTGTTCGCCGCCTCCGGGAGCGTCCCCCTGGAGGAGTCGATCCGCCACGGGCTCGGGCACCTGACCCGCGTGCACGGCAGCGCGCCCCTCACCCCCGGGCAGGGCGCGGCCGAGGTCGTACGCCTGCAGCGCGCCGTCGTCGCGGCCTCCAGGCTCGGCATCCCCGCGATCGTCCACGAGGAGTGCCTGACCGGCTTCACCGCCTACGGCGCCACCGTCTATCCGGCGGCCATCGCCTGGGCCGCCACGTTCGACCCCGATCTGGTGGAGCGCATGGCCGCCGCCATCGGCAGAGATATGCGGGCCGTGGGCGTGCACCAGGGGCTGTCGCCGGTGCTGGACGTGGTGCGCGACTACCGGTGGGGGCGGGTGGAGGAGACGATGGGGGAGGACCCGTACGTCGTCGCCACCATCGGCGCCGCCTACGTGCGCGGCCTGGAGAGCGCCGGGATCATCGCCACGCTCAAGCACTTCGCCGGCTACTCCGCCTCGCGCGCCGCCCGCAACCACGGCCCCGTGCCGATGGGCCGCCGCGAGCTGATGGACATGATCCTGCCCCCGTTCGAGACCGCCATCGCGCTCGGCGGGGCCCGCTCGGTGATGAACTCCTACTCCGACGTGGACGGCGTGCCGGCCGCCGCCGACCCCTGGCTGCTGACCGAGGTGCTGCGCGAGGAGTGGGGGTTCACCGGGACCGTCGTCTCCGACTACTGGGCCGTGCCGTTCCTGGCCACCATGCATCAGGTCGCCGCCGATCCCGCCGAGGCCGGGGCGCAGGCCCTGGCGGCGGGCGTCGACGTCGAGCTGCCCGACACGCTCGGCTTCGGGCAGCACCTCGCCGAGCGGGTACGCGCCGGCGAGATTCCGCAGGCCCTGATCGACCGGGCGGCCCGCCGCCTGCTCACCCAGAAGGTCCAGCTCGGGCTGCTCGACCCGGACTGGTCGCCGGAGGGCTCGGTCGCCGGCGCGGACTCCGTGGACCTCGACTCGCCCGCCAACCGCGCCCTGGCCAGGGAGCTGGCCGAGCGCTCGGTCGTACTGCTCGACGCCGGGGACGCGCTGCCGCTGGCCGGTACGGGACGGGTCGCGCTCGTGGGGCCCGCCGCCGACGACCCCCGTACGTTCATGGGCTGCTACGCCTTCCCCAACCACGTGCTGCCCCGCCACCCCGGGCTCGGGCTCGGCGTCGAGGCGCCCAGTCTGCTGCGCGCGCTCGCCGCCGAGCTGCCCGGCGCCGAGATCCGCTACGAGCAGGGCTGCGAGGTGCGGGGCGAGGACCGCTCCGGCTTCGACGCGGCACTGTCGGCCGCCCGCGCCGCCGACGTGTGCGTGGCCGTGGTGGGCGACCTGGCGGGCCTGTTCGGGCAGGGCACCTCGGGGGAGGGCTGCGACGCCGAGGACCTGCGGCTGCCCGGGGTGCAGGCCGACCTGCTGGCCGAGCTGGCCGCCACCGGCACGCCGCTGGTCGTGGTGGTCGTCTCCGGGCGGCCGTACGCGCTGGGCGAGGTGCACGACCGTGCCGCCGGGCTCGTACAGGCGTTCATGCCCGGCGAGGAGGGCGGCGCGGCCATCGCGGGCGTGTTGTCCGGCCGGGTCCAGCCCACGGGCAGGCTGCCGGTGCAGATCCCGCGCGGCCCCGGCGGACAGCCGGGCACCTACCTGCAACCGCCGCTGGGCGCCGACAGCCACGGCATCAGCAACCTCGACCCGACGCCGCTGTTTCCCTTCGGGCACGGCGCCTCCTACACCACCTTCGAGGTCACGGACCTGCGGATCAGCCACGCCGAGGTGCCCACCGACGGCGAGTTCACCGCCACGGTCACCGTCCGCAACACCGGGGAACGGGCGGGGGAGGAGCTCGTCCAGCTCTACCTGCGCGACGTCCTGGCCCAGGTCACCCGCCCCGTCCGGCAGCTCACCGGGTACGCGAGGGTGCCGCTGGAACCAGGGCAGGCCAAGGAGGTGCGCTTCCTGGTGCACGCCGACCGCACCGCCTTCACCGGCCGCGACCTGCGCCGCCTCGTCGAGCCCGGCGAGGTCGAGGTGCTGGCCGGGACGTCGGCGGCGGACCTGCCGTGCCGTGGCGTCGTACGATTGACCGGCCCGGCCCGGCACGTCGGACACGACCGGCGGCTGGTCACACCCGCGGACGTGAGCCCGGACGCGGATGCGGCCGTGAGCCCGGACGTGGTGGGTGCGGACGCCGGCGAGGGCGCGTTCGGGCCTGCCGGTCGGCGGCAAGGGGGTGCGGATGCCCGCCAGTCCTAGGCGCGCCACGCTGGCCACGGTCGCCGCCTCCGCCGGCGTCTCGGTCGCCACCGTCTCCAAGGTGCTCAACGGCCGCAGCGACGTCTCGCCCGCCACCCGCTCGCTGGTGCAGTCGCTGCTGCAGCAGCACGACTACGTGGCGCCCGCGCCGCGCCGTGAGCCGGCCGGGCTCGCCACCGTCGAGGTGCAGTTCGACACCGATCTCAACGCCTACTCCACCGAGATCATCCAGGGCGCGGTGGCGGCCGGGGCGGAGGCGGGCGTCGGGGTCGTCGTCAGCATCAGGAGGGGCGAGGCCCGTACCACCGCCTGGGCGCGCGGGCTGGTCGCGGCCGGCCGGCGCGCGCTGATCGCCGTCACCGGCGACCTGGCCGCGGGCCAGCCCGCCGCGGTGGCCAGGGCCCGGCTGCCGCTGGTGCTCATCGACCCGCTCAACCTGCCGCGCACCCGGGTGACCAGCATCGGCTCGACCAACTTCGCCGGCGGCCTGACCGCCACCGAGCACCTGCTCTCACTCGGGCACCGGCGCATCGCCTACGTCGGCGGCCCGGCCGCCGCCGCGTGCAACCAGGCGCGGCTGGCCGGATACCGGGCGGCCATGGAGGCCGAGGGGGCGCCGGTGTTGCCCGGGTACGTGCGCTCGGGGCACTTCCGCTACCACGACGGCGTGGCGGGCGGGGCGGCGGTGCTCGACCTGCCGCACGCGCCGACGGCCATCTTCGCGGGCAGCGATGAGATGGCCGTCGGGATACTGGAGGCCGCCAGGGCGCGGGGGCTGCGCATTCCCGAGGACCTCAGCATCGTCGGGTTCGACGACACCCAGATCGCGCAGGTGACCTCGCCGCCGCTGACCACCATCCGGCAGCCGCTGCGGGAGATGGGCGGGGTCGCCCTGCGCACGGCGCTGCGGCTGGCGGCCGGGGAGAAGATCGACTCCCATCACGTGGAGCTGGCGACGGCGCTGGTCGTACGGGGTTCCACGGCTCCGGTGCCCCGGCAGTCGCCTTGAGGGGCGGGGCGGAGCAGCTTTAGGGTTTGGCTGGGCTTGGATGGGTCAGCCTGAGGGCCGGGGTGGGTCAGCCTGAAGGCCGGGTGGGTCCTGAAGGCCGGGTGGGTCAGCCGCCTTGGCCGTCGTGCCGCCAGTAGCCGCCGAAGTAGCCGCGATCGCCGTCGCAGCCGCGTTCGCGCAGGTGGCGGCGGAGGTCACGGACCGCGCCGGTCTCGCCGGCCACCCACGCGTACCAGTCCTCACCCTCGATCTCGACCGCACGCACCGCCTCCAGCAGCGACGGCCCCGCCCCCGAGCGCGGCAACCACGTGATGTCGGCCTGGCAGCGCAGGTCGAGCTCCTGGATGTCGGCCTCGGTGGGCACCTCGACGAACGCCCGCACCCGTACGTCGCCCGGCAGCGCCTCCAGGATGGCCGAGATCGCCGGCAGCGCCGTCTCGTCACCGGCGATGAGCTGCCGCCGCGCGCCGCCGGGCCGGTACTCGATGGCGGCCGCCCCCGCCTGACCCACGCCCGACCCGATGATCCCGATCACGTCGCCCTCGGCGGCCCGCAGCGCCCACGCCGAGGCGGGCCCGTGATCCCCGTGCAGCACGAAGTCCACGTCGATCTCGCCGGGCCGGTGCGCGCGGATCGTGTACGTGCGCATCACCGCCCGCTCCTCCTCCGGCGTGTCCAGCCACGACTGGTACCAGTTCGCGGCGGCCGGCAGCCGCGGCACGAGCTGGCCCGGCCGGCCGAACAGCAGCTTGATCCGCTGGTCGAAGCCACCACAGCCGACCGCGGCCACCTCGGGCCCGCCGAGCGTGATCCGGGCCATGTTCGGCGTGATCCGGCTGTTGGCCAGCACCCGGGCGTAGACGACGGCGGACTTGGGCGCCTCAGCGCTCATCGACGGGCTCTCCTTCTGGTGGTTGCACGGGATGACCGGGTTGTACGGAATGGCCGGGGTGGACGGGGTGGCTGGGTTGTACGGAATGGACGGGGTGGACGGGTTGTACGGGGTGGCCGGGTTGGACGTGGGGACCGGGCTGGACGTGGTGGCGGCCCATCGGCACGACCAGCGGGGTGCCTGACACCGGATCGTCGATCACCCGGCACTCCATGCCGAAGATCTCGCGCACGATCTCCTCGGTGACCACCTCGGCGGGCTCGCCCTCGGCCACGATCCGGCCGTCCTTCATCGCGATCAGGTGCTGGCCGTACCGGCAGGCCAGGTTGAGGTCGTGCAGGACGATTGCCACGGTGGTGCCCTCGGCCGTGTTCAGGTCGGCCATCAGGTCCAGCACCTCCACCTGGTGGCTCACGTCCAGGTACGTGGTCGGCTCGTCCAGCAGCAGAATCGGCGTGCGCTGCGCCAGCGCCGTGGCCAGCCACACCCGCTGCCGCTGCCCGCCCGACAACTCGTCGATCGAGCGCTCGGCCAGGTCGAGCACCCCGGTCGCGGACATCGCCGCCGCCACGGCCGCGTCGTCGGCCGGCGTCCACCGGCGGAACCAGCCCTGGTGCGGATAGCGGCCCCGCCCGACCAGGTCGGTCACGGTGATGCCCTCGGGCGCCGTCGGCCCTTGCGGCAGGATGCCCAGCCGCAGCGCGACCTGCCTGCTCGGCGTGTCGCCCAGGCTCCTGCCGTCCAGGTAGACGGCTCCGGCCGACGGGCTCAGCAGCCGGGCCAGGCCGCGCAGCAGCGTCGACTTCCCGCAGGCGTTCGGGCCGACGATCATCGTGATCCGGCCCCGCGGGATGCCGGTCGTCAGGCCCTTGACGACCTGGCGGTCGCCGTAGCCGAGCTCCAGCGCCTCGGTACGCAACGGGACTTCCATGACACCTTTCCTCATCCGCCCCGACCCGTCCGGTTCGAGACCGCTCCTCATCCGCCTCTTCCCGTCCGGTTCGAGACCACGAGCAACCACAGCAGGTACGGCGCGCCGACCACGCCCGTCACCACGCCGACGGGCAGTTGCGTGCCGCCGAGCGCGTGCTGGGCGGCGAAGTCGGACAGCAGCACGACCAGCGCGCCCACCAGCCCGGCGGGCAGCAGGTCCGGCCGGCCGCCGCCGGTCAGGCGCAGCGCGATCGGCCCGGACACGAACGCCACGAACGCCACCGGGCCCACCGCCGCCGTGGCCGCGCCCACCAGGGCGACGCCGGTCAGCAGGAGGGCGATGCGGCCGCGTTCGACGTTCAGGCCGAGGCCGCGGGCGGTGTCGTCGCCGAGTTGCAGGCCGTACAGGGTCCTGCCGAGCGCGAGCGCGGCCGGGACGAGCACCACGAGCGCGAGCCCGAGCGGCCCGACCTGGTGGCCGCGGCCGTTCAGGCTGCCGGTCAGCCACAGCAGCGCCTCCGTGGCGACCCGGATGTCCGCCCTGGTCATCAGGTACGACACCACGCCCGACAATCCGGCGGCCACGCCCACGCCGATCAGCGCCAGCCGGTAGCCGGAGATGCCGCGCCGCCAGGCCAGCGCGTAGATCGCGGCGGTGCTCAGCACGGAACCGCCCAGGGCGGCGGCCGACAGCGAAAGTCCGGACAGCCCGCCCACCGTGATGCCCAGCACGGCGGCGACACTCGCGCCCGACGTCACCCCGATCACGTCGGGGCTGGCCAGCGGGTTGCGCACCACCCGCTGGAAGATCGCGCCGGACAACCCGAACGCCACGCCCGCCAGCACCGCCAGCACGGCCCTGGGCAGCCGGAGCCGGTGCACGATGAAGTCCACGCCCTTGCTGCCATGGCCGGTCAGCGAGGCGATCAGGTCGGGCAGCGGGATCGCGTGGTCGCCCACGACCATGGTCAGCAGGAACGCCGCCAGCACGGCCAGCCCCAGCCCGCCCGACACCACCCACACCCGCCCGGCCCCACGCCTGCGCACCCGCACGACGACCGCCACATCGGCCGCGGTGGCGGAGGCCGTGGTGGCGGAGGCAGCGGTAGCCGAGGCCGTGGCGCCCGCTCCGGTGGCGCCGGGCTCGGTCGCGCTCACAGCCCGGCCTGCTTTCCGCGGCGGATCATCGCCACGAACACCGGCGCGCCCAGCACCGCCGTGACGATGCCCGCCTGCAGTTCGCCCGGCCGCACGACCACCCGCCCCAGCATGTCGGCGACCAGCAGGAGCAGCGGGGCGATCAGCATCGAGTACGGCAGGATCCACCGATGGTCGGGCCCGGTGATCCGCCTGGCGATGTGCGGCACCGTCAGCCCGACGAACACGATCGGCCCCGCCAGCGCCGTGGCCGTCCCGCAGAGCACCACGACCGCCAGCGCGCAGATCCCGCGCGCGACGGCCACGTTCAGCCCCCAGGCGCGGGCCAGGTCGTCGCCGATCGCGAGCGCGTTCAGCATCCGCCCGCAGCCGATCGCCAGTACCACCGCCACCAGCAGGAACGGCGCCGCCTGCACGAGGGCCGCCCCGTCGCGGCCGGCCAGCGAGCCGACCCGCCAGAACCGGAACTCCTCGTACGTCAGCGAGTCGGTGAGCAGGATGGCCGTGGTCATCGACTCCAGGGCGGCCGTCAGCGCGGCCCCGGCGAGCGCGATCTTGACCGGCGTGGCGCCCTCCCGGCCCAGCGACCCGATCGCGTACACGACGGCCGCCGCCACCGCCGCCCCCGCGAAGCTGAACCACACGTACCCGGTGAAGCTGGAGATCCCCAGCACGCTGATGCCGAAGACGACGGCCAGCGCCGCGCCCGCGTTGACGCCCAGGATGCCGGGATCGGCCAGCGGGTTCCTGGTCACGCCCTGGATCAGGGTGCCCGCGAGCCCGAGCGCGGCCCCGGCCAGCAGCCCGATGAGCGTGCGCGGGACGCGCAGCTCGAAGACGATGAGGTGGTCGGGGTCGTTCGCGTCGTAGTGGCGCAGGGCCTCCAGCACCGTGTCCCACGGCAGCGGCTTGGCGCCGACCACGAGGCTCAGCCCCGCCGCCACCACCACCGCCCCGGCCAGGACGACGATCCCCGCGGACAGCGCGGCCCCCGGCCGGGAGCGCGGCGCCGTCTGAGCGGGGACCTGAGCGGGGGCGTCCGTGCTCACTTCTTCATGGCGTCGGCGAGCAGCGGCACGACCTTGTCCAGCGCGTACGACAGGCCGGTCACCGACGTGCTGGAGAAGGCGGTGGCCACGTCACGGTCGTTCAGCACCAGCGACCGCCCCGCCTTCACCGAGGGCACGGCCTTGAACAGCGGGTCGTCGGCGATCTGCTTGCCGTTGCCGGCGATCGGGAACATGATCGTCAGATCGGAGTCGAACAGGTCCATCCGTTCCTTGGACACCGGCACGGAGAAGTCCTTGCCCGCCAGGGCCATGATCTTCGGGGAGACGACGAAGCCGAGCTTCTCCAGGAAGTCCAGCCGGCCGCCGCTGACGTACGCGCCGTAGGAGTCCCCGGTACGCGCGCCGACCGCGACCTCGGTCCCCTTGAAGGACGGGTTGTCCTGCGCGGCCTTGGCGAACTTGGCCTCCAGGTCGGCCTTGAGCTTGGCGGCCTCCTGGGACTTGCCCAGCGCCTTGCCGATCATGTCGAGCTGTTCGTCCCAGCTCGTCCGGTACGCCTGGCCGCCCTTCGGCGGGCCGATCACCGGCACGCCGAGCTCGGCGAGCTGGTCGTAGCGCTCCTTCTTGCCGCTGGCGCGGGTGTCCAGGATCAGGTCGGGCTCCAGGGCGGCCAGGGACTCCAGCTTCACCTCCAGCGTGCCCAGGATGGCCGGCGGCTTCCGGTACTCGCCCTGCACCCAGGGACCGAGCCCGTCGCCGCCGAACGCCAGCCAGTCCGCCGCCCCCACGGGCTGCACGCCCAGCGCGAAGGCCGTCTCGGCGTCGCTCCAGCCCAGCGCCACCACCTTGGCGGGGCGCTTTTCGACCGTGATGTCGCCGAACTCGGTGGGGATCGTCACGGGGAACGCGGCGTCGGCGGCGGCCGTCTCACCTGCGGGTTCGTCCGCCGGGGGAGTGGTGGCGGAGCAGGCCGCGGCGAGCGTGGCGGCCAGTGAGACGATCAGGAGCCGGAAGGCGCCTCGTGACAGGGATGGGCGCATCGGGGGAAATCCTTTACAACCGGGCATCAAAGGTTAGTTTAGGCTAACCTAAAGCCCGAAGATCGCAAGCGCCGGGTCGCGAGCTGGAACGTTGTACCTACTATGAGAAGTAGTAAAGATATCGATTGCCGCAGCCGGGCGGTTACTCGGGCGAAGGGTCTCGACACGCCGTGTGACGCCGGGATAGCGTCCTGACATTAGGATCTTTATCCGGTCAGGAGGTCCCCGCATGGAAGTTCCCGGCTACACGGAGATCCGGGAACTCGGCCACGGTGGGACCGGCCGGGTGATGCTTGCCGTACGCGACTCCGACGGGCTGGCGGTCGCGATCAAACACCTGTCCGAGCCGATGCGCGAGGACGCCGCCTTCATCGCCAGGTTCCGCTCGGAGGCCCTGGTCATCCGGGAGATCGACAGCCCCCACACCGCCCGGGTGCTGGACTACGTCGAGAGCGACGACGGCGCCGTCATCGTGATGGAGCTGGTGGAGGGCGTCACGCTGCGGCGGCTGCTGGAGCACGAGGGCGCGACGGGCGGGGAGGCCGCGCTCTCGGTGCTGAAGGGCGCGCTGCTGGGACTGGCCGAGGCGCACCGGCACGGGGTCGTGCACCGCGACTTCAAGCCCGAGAACGTCATGATCACCCAGGACGGCGACAGCAAGCTGGTCGACTTCGGCGTGGCGGCGCACTTCGGGGAGACGGCCGAGTTGTCCGGCACCCCCTCCTACATGGCCCCCGAGCAGTGGGACGACGCCCCGGCCGGCCCGCAGACCGACGTGTACGCCGCGGCCCTGGTCTTCTACGAGTGCCTGACCGGCCACCGCGCCTTCCACGCCGAGAACGTGGCCGCCCTGGCCTACCAGCACCAGCACGTGCCGCCCCCGCTGGAGGACGTCGAGGAGCCGCTGCGCCCGCTGGTCGGGCACGGCCTGGCCAAGGACCCCGCCACCCGGCCGGAGTCGGCGGAGGCGTTCCTGGAGGAACTGGAGGAGGCGGCGCGCGCCGCGTACGGGGAGGACTGGGAGCTGCGCGGACGGACCGGGCTCGCGATCCTGACCGTGCCGCTGGCCGCCTTATTGCCCAAGCCGCAGGCGGTCGCGGACGGCGGCGGCAGCACGAGCATGTTCCACAGCACGTTGTCGCCCGCGGGCAAGTTCGCCGTGACCGGCGGGCTGGTGCTGGCCACGGCCGCCGCGGTGACCTCGGCGTTCGTGATCCTGGGTGACACGCCCGAGCCCAGGGGCGGCGTCGCCCTGCCGCCCGTCTCCACGGCCCCGCCGTTCACCGGGCCGCCCGCCACGCCGACGGCGGGCGAGCCGATGCCGCAGGAGCCGACGCCCTCCGAGGCGATGCCCACGCTGAGCGAGCCGATCACGTTCACGCCGCCGATCGTGTACGAGCCGCCGACCGGCCCACCGACGGGCCCGCCCACCGGCGGGCCGCCCACGCGCGAGCCCACCCGGCAGCCCACCCGCGAACCCACCCGGCAGCCGACCAGGGAACCCACCAGGGAGCCCACGCGCGAACCGACGCGCGAGCCGACGGGGCAGCCCACGAACAACCCCGACCCGACCACCCGCCAGCCCACCACCCCGCCGCCGGCCACCGACCCGCCCGATCCGCCCGACCCGCCCGCGACGAACGAGCCGGACCCCGAACCGACGAAGGAGCAGCGGGACCCGCTGGTCTCCGTCTCGGTCGGCGTGTCGCTCGGCGTGCCGATCCTCGGCGGCGGGGGCGACGGGCTGCTGGACGCCGACGTCGGCCTGGGCGTGGGCCTCGGGGACATCGACCTCGGTCTCGGCCTGGGGCTCGGCATGGTCGTGGTGCCGGGCTCCGTGCTGCTCGGCCGGCAGATCGTGGTCCGCAGGGTGCGTAAAGGCCGCAACACGGAAAAGCCGTAAGTTTCACACCGGGACGCCTGATCGTCTACTATCGTGCGTCGAATAGAGGGCGTCCCCCGGCCTGATTACCTCATGACCGGAACCTGCCCTGCGTCCCGGGGTGAGGAGAAGTGTGGCGGTTGCGTCCTCCGCCGACCGGCTGCGCGTACCCTTCGCCGCGTTCACGACGGTCCTGCTGCTCGCCGCCGCCGTCCCGGCGCAGGCCGAGCCCAAGCCGTCGGTCAAACGGCTGAAGAAGGAGCTGGCCACGCTCCAGAAGGACTCGGACAAACTCATCACCGAGTACTACGACAGCCGGATCGCGAGCCAGCAGGCCGACAAGGCCGAGAAGGCGGCCCGCGAGAAGCTGGCCGCCGCCCAGGAGACCTACGACCTGCGCTCCACCGAACTGCGCGAGATGGCGATCGCCCGCTACACCGGCGGCGAGCCCGGCACGATCGGCCTGCTCACCGCCCGCCAGGAGGCCACCACCCTGCTCGGCAGGATGGCGCTGACCCAGCACCTGATCGACGAGCAGGACGCCATGCTGCGCGGCCACGCCGAGGTTAGGGACGCACGCAAGCGGGCCGAGGACGAGGCCGCCGCCCGCGCCGACGAGCTGGAGCGGACGGTCGAGGACCTGGAGGGGCGCAAGAAGAAGGCCGAGAAACAGATCGAGAAGATCAAGGACAAGATCGACCAGCTCTACACGGCGCCGGGCGCGCGGCCCGACGGCACGTTCGTGCCGCAGCTTCCCACGGGGAGCGACAACATCACGCCCAGGATGCAACTGGTCAAGCAGCTCATCCAGGAGCGGTTCGAGGTGCCGTACGGGATCGGGTGCTACCGCGCGATCCAGGACGGCGGCGAGCATCCGCTCGGGCGGGCCTGCGACTTCATGCTGAGCCGGGGCGGCGCGATGCCGTCGGCGGCGGAGCTGAAGCGCGGCGACGAGATCGCCGCGTGGGCGATCAAGAACGCCAGGCGGCTGGGCATCATGTACATCATCTACCGGCAGCGCATCTGGCACGTCAGAGGCGGCGGGTGGCGCACGATGTCCGACCGTGGCGGCGCGACGGCCAACCACTACGATCACCCGCACATCTCCGTTTACTGAAGGAGACCGGCCCGATCCCTCGGCGCACCGGAACGAGCCTCGCTGCGCGCGTCAGATCGCGAGTATGCCGCGCGTCACTACGCCGGGTGATATCGCCCTCGATATACGCTGAGTATCCAATCCATCGCGTTATGTCACACGGGGGCTCGTGTGAAGGTTGCCTGCGCCGGCGGCGGACCCGCCAGCCTGTACTTCTCGATCCTGATGAAACGGGTGGATCCCGCCCACGACATCACCATCCACGAACGTTGTCCCGAAGGCTCCACCTACGGCTGGGGCGTGACCTACTGGGACGACCTCTACACCACCCTGCACGCCATCGACCCCGAGTCCGCGCAGGCCATCGCCGGCAGCTCGATCCGCTGGGACACCTGGGTGGCGCACATCGGCGAGCGCCCGCGGGCCCGGATCGACCACTGGGACGGCGGCTTCGGCGTCGGCAGGGGCGAACTGCTCGCCATCCTCGCCGACCGGGCCCGCTCGCTCGGCGTGCGCATCGAGTACGAGAGCGCGATCGCCCGCGAGGAGGACCTGGCCGGCGCGGATCTGATCGTCGCGGGCGACGGAGTCAACAGCGTGCTGCGCGAGCGGCATGCCGGCCACTTCGGCACCGAGTTCGCCACCGGCCGCAACGTCTACCTGTGGCTCGGCACCACCAAGGTGTTCGAGCCGTTCACCTTCGCCTTCGCCGAGACCCCGCACGGCTGGATCTGGTGCTACGGCTACGGATACAGCCCCGACCACAGCACCTGCGTCATCGAGTGCTCGCCCGAGACCTGGGCGGGGCTCGGCTTCGACCGGTCGAGCGAGGCCGACTGCCTGGCGCAGCTGGAGAAGCTCTTCGCCGGCATCCTCGACGGGCATCCGCTGATCGGCAGGTCGAGCGCCGGCGAGGGCGCCCGCTGGCTGAACTTCCGCACCCTGACCAACGACAGGTGGCACCGGGACAACCTCGTCCTGGTCGGGGACGCCGCGCACACCACCCACTACTCCATCGGGGCGGGCACCGCGCTCGCGCTCGGGGACGCCTCCTTCCTGGTCCACGCGCTGAGCACCAGGCCGCGCCTTGAGGACGCCCTGAAGTATTACGGGCGGGAGCGCAGGGCCACCATCCGGCGCGCGCAGAAGACCGCCCGCAACAGCGCCCGCTGGTACGAGAACCTGCCGCGCTACATCGGGCTCCCGTCGGACCAGCTGCTGGACCTGCTCGGCCAGCGGCACTCCTCACTGCTGCCGTACGTGCCGCCGCGGCTCTACCACCGGCTCGACGGGGCGATCGGGTACGCGTCGTGGCTCTGTTCGAGGATCACCCGCCGCGGGGACGGGTAGATCAGTCCTTGGCCAGGGCGGCGAGCAGGCGGTCCTCGGTGACCTCGGGGCCGGTGAGCTGCTCGGTGATCGCCCCGTCGCGCAGCACCACCACGCTGTCGCAGTTGCCGACCAGCTCGGCCACGTCGGAGGAGATCAGCAGGATCGCCAGCCCGTCCACGGCCAGCTCGTCCAGCAGCGCCCGCATCTCCAGCTTGGTCGCCACGTCCACGCCCCTGGTGGGCTCGTCCAGCAGCAGCACCTTGGGATGCATGGCCAGCCACCGGGCCAGCAGCACCTTCTGCTGGTTGCCGCCGGACAGCTCACCGGCCGGCTGGCGGGGCGAGACGGCCCTGATGCCCAGCCGCCGCATGAACGTGGCCACGATGTTGTCCACCTGGGCGTCGGACACGATGCCCGCCCGCGACAACCGGGGCAGCGCGGCCAGCGCGATGTTGTCGCGCACCGACAGGGTGGGCACGATGCCCTCGGTCTTCCTGTTCTCCGGCACCAGGCCGATCCCGGCGCGCACGGCGTTCCTGATCGACCACTTGCGCACGCTCGCCCCGGCCACCGTGACCTGACCCGCGTCCACGGGCAGCACGCCCGCGATGGCGCGGGCGGTCTCGCTGCGGCCCGCGCCGAGCAGCCCGCCCAGGCCGACGACCTCGCCGGCCCGCATCGCCAGCGACACCCCGTCCAGCATGTGGTGCCGGGTCAGGCCCTTGGCCTCCAGTACGGGCGCGTCGGCGGGCACGCCGGGCTCGCCCGTCTGAGGGAGGCTCTCCACGGGGTGGAAGGGCCGGCCGAGCATGAGCGAGACCAGCCGCAGCCGGTCGAGCCCGGCCAGCGGGCCCGTGTGCACGACCCGGCCCTCGCGCAGCACGGTGACCCGGTCGCAGATCCCGTACAGCTCCTCCAGGCGGTGGGTGACGTAGATGACCGAGCGGCCCTGCTCGCGCAGCCTGGTGACGGCCCCGAACAGGGTCTCCAGCTCGGCGTGGTCGAGCGCCGTGGTGGGCTCGTCCATGATGACCAGCCGGGCGTCCGCCGAGGCGGCCCGCGCGAGCGCGACGAGCTGGCGGGCGCCCTCGCCCAGCGTGGCCAGCGGGCGGCGCACGTCCACCGCCAGCCCGTACGCGGCCAGCTCCGCCTCGGCGCGGGCGTGCACGGCCGCCGCGTCGATCAGGCCCAGGCGGCCGCGCGGCTCCCTGCCCAGCAGCAGGTTGCGGGCCACGCTCATGGTCGGTACGAGGTTCGTCTCCTGGTGGATGGTGGCGATCCCGGCCCGTCTGGCGTCGGCGGGTCCGGTGAACCTGACCGGCCCGCCGAGCAGGCGCAGCTCGCCCGCGTCCGGCTGGTGGACGCCCGACAGCACCTTGACCAGGGTGGACTTGCCCGCGGCGTTGCCGCCGATCAGGGCGTGCACCTCGCCGGCGCGTACGGACAGGGTGACGTGGTCGAGGGCGACGACACCCTGGAACGTCTTGAGAACGCCAGCCACCTGCAGCACGGTTGCCTCCGCCTCGATGGTGGTCGAGGAAGGAAACAATCCAGTAACGGGATTGTCACATTCGATCAGAACCGGGCGGTCTGCGGCGGGGCTGGACGGTCAGAACTGGGCGGCCGGCTCGGCGGTCAGAAGCGGGCGGCCGGCTCGGCGGTCAGAACTGGGCGACGTGCAGGCGGACGCCGCGCGCGCTCAGCTCGTCGAGCACGTCGCGGGGCGCGGAGTCGTCGGTGACCAGGTGGTCGATGCGGTCGGGCGGTACGGTCTGCACCATCGTGTCCACGCCGACCTTGGTGTGGTCGGCCAGCACCACGACCTCCTCCGCCGCCGCGGCCAGCGCCCGGTCAACGCCCGCGACCTGCATATTGGGCGTGGACAGGCCGCGCTCGGCGCTCAGGCCGTTGCCCGAGATGAAGGCCCTGCGCACCCGCAGCCCGGCCAGCGACTGCTCGGCCGCGCTGCCCACCAGGGCCAGGATCGAGCCGCGCACGGTGCCGCCGGTCATCATCACCTCGATCCGCGGCGAGCCGGCCAGCACCTGCGCGACCAGCAGCGAGTTGGTCACCACGGCCAGCTCGGCGTGCCTGGTCAGGCGGCGGGCGAACTCCTGCGTGGTGGTGCCGGGGCCGATCACGATGGCGTCGCCGTCCTCGACCAGGGCGCCCGCCAGGTCGGCGATGGCGGACTTCTCGGCCGACTCCAGTGACACCTTGTGCGCGTAGCCGGCCTCCCTGGACAACTCGCCCGGCAGGGTGGCGCCGCCGTGGTGGCGGTTGAGCAGGCCCTCCGACTCCAGCGCGCGCAGGTCGCGGCGGACGGTGACCTCGGAGGAGTGCACGGCCTGGGCGAGCTCGCGCAGCGACACGGCGCCGTTGGCACGCACCAACTCCAGGATGCGCTGCCGGCGTTCAGCGGCGAACACGGGTCTGCGTCCGTCGCTCTGCGTGTCGCTCACGGCCCGATCATAGTCGATCGGACAAAGGCAGTTCACCTCTGACCGAACGAGAACGATTTTGATCGGAAATCTTGACCGGCTCGGTCCGGCGGTGCTTACTTTGGAGCGTGTCAGGGTCAAAAGCTGTCCGAACCTGATCGGCGCCCTCCGAAAGGAACCCCCCGTTGCGTAAGCGCCTCGCGTTGCTGATGGCCGTACTGATGTCCGTGTTATGGCAGATGCCGGCACCCGCGTCGGCAGCCCCTCCCGAACGGAACGGGCTGCGCGGCGACTACTACCTCGCCTCGGCGGCGGGCAAGTTCGACTTCGCCGAGCTCAAGGCGAGCATCATCGACCCGAACCTGGAGATGGGAGACCTGAACCCGACGTTCAGGCTGCTGACCGGCCGGGAGGATGACGTCACCGTCCGGTGGACGGGACAGATCACGCCCAAGCACTCCGAGACCTACACCTTCTCCATCATCGGCGACAACGGCTTCCGCCTGTGGGTGGACGGACAGCCGATCATCGACCACTGGGTGGACGACTGGGACAAGGAGCAGGTCGGCACCCCGATCGCCCTGGAGGCGAACAGGAAGTACGACATCAAGGTCGAGTACTTCGAGCACTACGGCGGCGCCAACCTGCGGCTGCGCTGGCAGAGCCCCAGCCAGCCGAAGGCCATCGTGCCCATGGACGCGCTCACCGTGCCGGCGGACTTCCAGCCGGACGGCCCCTACGACGCCCGGCTGAACACCGCCGGCGACGTCGCCACGCTCACCTTCCTCAAGCCGCTCGCCGACCTGCCCGCGAACGCCGCGGAGAAGCTCAAGGTCACCGTCGGCGCCGCCACCTGGCCCGTCACCTCGGCCACGCGCAAGAGCCCGGAGACCGTGGAGCTGAAGCTGGAGCACCCGGTGCCGTCGAAGGCGGGCAGCACCGTGCGCACCTCCTACGACGGCAGCGGCGGCATCGCCTACGCCGACGGCACCCCGCTGGCGGCCTACCCGTTCGCCCACGTCGTCAACGCCTCTGCCTACGTGCTCAAGAGCAAGTGGACCGACGAGGTGGACAAGGACAACCCGCTGCCCGAGTACCCCAGGCCGCAGCTCGCCCGTGACCGCTGGCGCAGCCTCAACGGCACCTGGCAGTTCGCCCCGGCCAAGGAGGGCGAGGCCGCGCCCATCGGCAAGGACCTGCCCGAGCGCATCGTGGTGCCGTACCCGGTGGAGTCGCAGTTGTCCGGCATCGGGCGGCACGAGGAGCGCATGTGGTACCGCAGGACGTTCGAGGTGCCGCGCACCTGGCGCGGTGAGCGGCTGATGCTGCACCTGGACGCCGTGGACTGGGACGCCGCGATCTACGTCAACGGCAGGCAGGTCACCACCCACAAGGGCGGCTACGACCGGATCAGCGTGGACGTCACCTCCGCGCTCAAGCGCTCGGGCCGGCAGGAATTGGTCGTCGGCGTCACCGACCCGACCGACACCGGCGCCCAGGCCGTCGGCAAGCAGCGGCTCAACCCGGGCGGCATCTGGTACACCTCGGTGTCCGGCATCTGGCAGACCGTCTGGATCGAGCCGGTCGCCAAGGACCGCATCGAGCGCGTGGACACCACCCCCGACCTGCGCGGCCAGGCCCTGTACGTCACCGTCCAGGGCTCGCCCGGCACGGCCACCGTGATCGCCAGGGACGGCCGCAGGGTCGTCGGCGTCGTACGCGGCCAGATCGGCAAGGAGCTGCGGCTCCCCGTGCCCAACCCCAAGGTGTGGTCGCCCGAGAACCCCCACCTTTACGACCTGGAGGTCAGGCTCAAGAGCGACAAGGTGGAGTCGTACTTCGGGATGCGCTCCATCTCGGTCTCCGGCAACCGCATGTTGCTCAACGGGCAGCCGGTCTTCCAGATCGGCCCCCTCGACCAGGGCTTCTGGCCCGACGGCATCTACACGCCGCCGACCGACGAGGCCCTGCGTTACGACCTGGAGCAGACCAAGGCGCTCGGCTTCAACGCCGTGCGCAAGCACGTCAAGGTCGAGTCCGACCGCTGGTACCACCACGCCGACAAGCTCGGCCTGCTGGTCTGGCAGGACATGCCCTCGACCGTGCGCAGCACCGACAGGCCGCAGTTCGAGGCGGAGCTGAAGGAGCTGGTCGACCAGCACCGCAGCAGCCCGTCGATCATCATGTGGGTGCCGTTCAACGAAGGCTGGGGCCAGTACGACCAGGCGCGCATCGCCGACCTGGTCAAGGGCTGGGACCCCAGCCGCCTGGTGAACAACATGAGCGGCGTCAACTGCTGCGGAGCCGTGGACGGCGGCAACGGCGACGTCAAGGACTTCCACATCTACCCGGGCCCCGGCAACCCCGGCAAGCCGGCGGGCACCAGGGCGAACGTCATCGGCGAGTACGGCGGCCTGGCCCTGCCCGTGGTCGGCCACACCTGGTCCGGCGGCGGCTGGGGCTACGCGGTCGAGCCCGACCCCGAGGCCCTGACCACGCGTTACGTGAACATGGTCAAGGAGTTGGAGAGGCTGCACGCCTGCGAGCAGCTCAGCGCCGCGATCTACACCCAGACGACGGACGTCGAGACCGAGATCAACGGCCTCATGACGTACGACAGGGAGATCACCAAGCCGGACGTGAAGCGCGTCCACGACGCCCACAAGGCGCTGACCGGCGCGATCAACCCCACCTGTAGCTGAGCACCACCGGCGCCCGGGCCCTCGTGGCCCGGGCGCCGCACCTGATAGGAAAGGATCCGCGATGACCCCCCACCTCCGGACGGCCGCACTGGCGCTGGCCGTCCTTCTCACCGCGGCCGCGTGCGCCAAGTCGGAAGCCCCGCAGAGCGCGCCCGCCGCCACGAGCACGGCCGAGCAGCAGGTCGTCAAGAGCCCGTCCGGCACCGCGGGGCCCACCTGCACGCTGGAGCAGTTCGGCGGCACGAAGTTCGACCTCAAGACGGCCACGGTCGGCTTCTCCCAGTCGGAGAAGGAGGCCAACCCGTTCCGCATCGCGGAGACCAAGTCGATCAAGGACGAGGCGGCCAAGCTGGGCATCGGCAACCTCAAGGTCACCAACGCCCAGTCGCAGTTCTCCAAGCAGATCACCGACGTGCAGCAGCTCATCGCGCAGGGCGTGCAGCTCCTGGTCATCGCGCCGCTGAACTCCGACGGCTGGGAGCCGGTGCTCCAGCAGGCCGCCGCCAAGAAGATCCCCATCATCACGGTCGACCGCAAGATCAACGCCAAGCCGTGCGGCGACTACCTGACGTTCATCGGCTCCGACTTCTACGAGCAGGGCAAGCGCGCCGCCGACCGCATGATCGAGGCGCTGTCCGGCAAGGGCAAGGTGGCCATCCTGCTCGGCGCGCCGGGCAACAACGTCACCACCGAGCGTACGAACGGCTTCAAGGACCGCGTCAAGGAGAAGGCCCCCGAGATCACCATCTCCTTCGAGCAGACCGGCGAGTTCGCCCGCGAGAAGGGGCAGCAGGTCACCGAGCAGCTCATCCAGTCCAACCCCGACATCAACGGCATCTACGCCGAGAACGACGAGATGGCGCTGGGCGCGGTCACCGCGCTGAAGGGCGCGGGCAAGGAGCCGGGCGACATCAAGATCGTCTCGGTGGACGGCACCCGCAGCGCCGTCCAGGGCATCGTCGACGGCTGGCTGTACTCGGTCATCGAGTCCAACCCGCGCTTCGGCCCGCTCGCCTTCGAGACCGCCAAGAAGTTCCTGGACGGCGAGGCGATCCCCGACAAGGTGATCATCTCCGACCGGGACTACGACACGGGCAACGCCAAGGACTCCCTCGGTGAGGCGTACTGACTTGGAACCCGTTCTCGAAGCTCGGGGGATCACCAAACGTTTCCCCGGCGTGCTCGCACTCGACGGCGTGTCCCTCGCCCTGCGGCCCGGCGAGGTGCACGCGCTCGTCGGGGAGAACGGCGCGGGCAAGTCCACCCTGATCAAGGTCTTCACCGGCGTGTACCAGCCGGACGGCGGCGAACTGCACCACCGTGGCGCCCCCGCCGCCTTCGGCACCCCCATGGAGGCGCAGCGCGCCGGGATCTCCACCATCTACCAGGAGGTCAACCTCGTCCCCATGATGTCGGTGGCCCGCAACCTGCTGCTCGGCCGCGAGCCGCGCGGCAGGTTCGGGGTGATCGACGCCGCCGCCATGTACGGCGAGGCCGAGCGCGTGCTGGCCGGCTACGGCGTACGGACCGACGTGCGCCGCCCGCTGCGTACGCTCGGGGTGGGCGCGCAGCAGATGGTCGCCCTGGCGCGGGCGGTCTCGGTGGACGCGCGGGTGGTCATCATGGACGAGCCCACCTCCTCGCTGGAGCCGCGCGAGGTGGAGACGTTGTTCGGGGTGATCAGGCGGCTGCGCGACAGCGGCATCGCCGTCATGTACGTCAGCCACCGCCTCGACGAGCTGTACCGGGTGTGCGACCAGGTGACCGTGCTGCGGGACGGGCGCCTGGCGCACACCGGGCCGCTGGCCGGGCTGGAACGGCTCACGCTCATCTCGCTCATGCTGGGCCGCGACCTGAACGAGGTCCGCACGCAGGGCCTGACCCGCTTCTCCCGCGACCGCGACGGCGCCCCCGACAGCAACCCTGGCGGCCGGGAGCACGGCAACGGGCAGGGTCCTGCCCCGGTCGTCGAGGCGCGCGGGCTGACGCGGCGGCACGTGCTCGACGGCGTGGACGTGAGCGTCAGGCCGGGCGAGGTGGTCGGTCTCGGCGGGCTGCTGGGCGCGGGACGTACCGAGACCGCCAAGGCCATCGTCGGCGCCCTGCCGCTGGACGGCGGGCAGGTGCTCGTCGCGGGCGCGCCCCTGCGCGCCCGTTCCACGGCGGCGGCGATCAGGGCGGGCGTCAGCCTGCTGCCCGAGGACCGCAAGGCCGAGGGCATCATCCCCACCCTGTCCGTCCGCGAGAACATCGCCCTGGCCGCCCTGCCCTCCCTCGGCAGGGCGGGCGTGGTGTCCGAGGCGAAGATCGACCGGGTGGTGGAGATCTTCATGCGGAGGCTGAGGATCAAGGCCGCCTCGCCCCACCAGCTCGTCTCCGAGTTGTCCGGCGGCAACCAGCAGAAGGTGCTGCTGGCCCGCTGGCTGGCCGTACGGCCCAAGGTGCTGCTGCTGGACGAGCCCACCCGCGGCATCGACGTCGGCGCCAAGGCCGAGGTGCAGGCGCTGATCGACGAGCTGGCCGGGGAGGGACTCGGCGTGCTGCTCATCTCCTCCGACCTGGAGGAGCTGGTCGAGGGCGCCGACCGGATCCTCGTGCTGCGCGAGGGCGCGGTGGTGGGGGAACTGTCGGGCGACGAGGTGACCGAGGAGAAGATCATGGCGACGATCGCCGAACAGACGATCGCCGAACAGACGTCCGTGGAGCATACGGCGGTGAAGCAGGCGTCGGTGGAGCATACGGCGGTGAAGCAGGCGTCGGTGGAGCATACGGCGGTGAAGCAGGCGTCGGTGGAGCAGGCGTCGGTGGAGCAGACGTCCGTCGAGCAGACGTCCGCCGAGCAGACGTCCGTCGAGCAGGCGTCCGTCGAGCGGACTGAGGCGGATCCGACGGACGTTGGGCGGTCCGATGGCTGAGCTGACCTCGCGGGGTTCCGGGCGGGTCGCCGTGCTCAAGCCGCAGGTGTTCGCCTGGGTGCAGGACTACGGCGTGTACGCGGCCGTGCTGGCGCTGCTGCTGTTCAACGTGCTGTTCACCCCGCACTTCCTGGACGCCTCGAACTTCCGCACCCAGCTCGTCCAGGTCACCCCCATCGTGATCGTCTCGCTGGGCATGGCGCTGGTGATCGGCACCCAGGGCATCGACCTGTCGGTCGGCTCGGTGATGGCGCTGGCCGCCGCCCTGACCGTGCTCTACCTCGGCTACGGCTGGCTGCCCGCGCTCATCGTGGCCGTGATCGGCGGCGCGGTCATGGGCGCCGCCGGCGGGGCGCTGGTCGCCTACGTCGGGGTGCAGCCGATCGTGGCCACACTCGCGCTGCTGGTCGGCGTGCGCGGCCTGGCGAACGTGCTGGTGCCGCAGCTCGTCGAGTTCCGCAGCCCCGGCCTGATCGCGCTGGGCAGCAGCTCGGTCGCCGGGATCCCGGTCATCGTGCTCATCGCGGCGGCGCTGACCGTGATCGTGCTGTTCGTGGTGCGGCGCACCACGTTCGGGCGGCAGGTCGTGGCCATCGGCGGCAACCGGTCGGCCAGCGAGCTGTCCGGGCTGCCGGTCAAGCGGGTGCTGCTGACCGTGTACGTGATCTCCGGCCTGCTCGCCGCCCTGGCCGGCGTGCTGGCCACGGCCCGGCTGCAGGCCAGCGACCCGACCTCGCTCGGCCTGTTCATCGAGCTGTCGGCGATCACCGCCGTCGTCGTCGGCGGCACCCCGCTGACGGGCGGCCGGATCAGGGTGCTCAGCACCGTCATGGGCGCGCTGCTCATGCAGCTCCTCGCGGCCACGCTGATCAAGCACAACCTCCCGCAGTCGTGGACCCAGATGGTCCAGGCGGTCATCATCCTGGCCGCCGTCTACGCCACCAGGAAGCGGGGACCCGATGAGCGACACGGCGGTCAGTGAGACCTTCCGGCGCGAACAGGTGAGCCGCCTGCTCCAGCAGCACGGCGCCGTCATGGTGCTGGGACTGCTGGTGATCGTGGGCAGCCTGGCCTTCGACTCCTTCGCCACCCCGGCGAACGCGGCCAGCGTGGTCGTGTCCTCGTCCTTCCTGGCGATCATCGCGATCGGCATGACGTTCGTGATCATCAGCGGCGGGATCGACCTGTCGGTGGGGTCGCTGTTCGTGCTGGGCGGGGTGCTGGCGGCCTACGGCTCGCAGTACGGCGCGCTCGTGGCGCTGCTGCTGCCGCTGGCGGTGTGCGGGGTCGTGGGGTTGTTGCAGGGGCTGGTGATCGCGCGGACGGGGATGGCGCCGTTCATCGTGACCCTGGCCGGGCTGCTCGGCGTGCGCGGACTGATGCTGGCGATCTCGGACGAGGGCGCCACCACGTACCTCGTCGAGGACCGCGCCTTCGCCGCCCTGGGCCAGGGCGAGATCGCCGGCCTGTCCTATCCCGTGTACATCACGATCGCCCTCGCCCTGGTCGCGATGGTGTTGCTGCAACGCACGGGCTTCGGCCAGAACGTCTACGCCATCGGCGGCAACGAGCAGGCGGCGGCCCTGATGGGCGTGCCCGTCGCCCGTACGAAGGTGCAGGTGTACGTCATGTCCGGCCTCCTGGCGGGCCTGGCGGGCGCGCTGAACGCCGCCCGGCTCTCCTCGGGCGTGACGATCCTCGGCATCGGCCTCGAACTGGACGCCATCGCCGCCGTGGTGATCGGCGGCACCCTGCTGACCGGCGGGGCGGGCGGCATCACCGGGTCGGTGGCCGGAGTGCTGCTGCTCGGGGTCATCCAGAGCCTGATCAACCAGGTGGGCAGCCTGACCTCGGCCTTCCAGCAGGTGGTCAGCGGCGTGTTCCTGGCACTCGTGGTGGTGGCCCAACGCCTGCTCAGCAAGGCCCAGCGCCTGACGTGAGCCCAGTGGCGGGCGTTGGTGTAACGCCTTATGCGAGTCGGCCTGACGTGCCAGGTGCGGTCAGCGGACCCGGCCGCGTGGTTTGAGCCGGGTGCCCGGCAGGACGGGCGCGGGGAGCGGCGCTCCGTCGAAGCCCTCGACGGAGCCGAACCCCTCGCCCTCCATCCACTCCTTGCGGTACGCGGCGATGTCGTCATGTGAGCGGCCGACGAAGTTCCACCACATCACCAACTCCTCCTCGAACGGCTCGCCGCCGATCAGCAGCACCCGCCCGCGCCCCGACAGCCGCACCCCGGACCGCCCCGGCGGCAGGTACACCAGCGACCCCCGCTCCACCTCGGCCACCTCACCGTCGAGCAGCAGCAGCCCGTGCTCGTGCGCCGGATCGACCGGGACCTCGCACGCCCCGTCCACCGCGACCTCGGCCCCCAGCAGCGGGCTGTAGGCGGTGGCGGGCGAGACCACCCCGCCGAGCGAGCCCATGACGACGCTCGCCTCGAACCCGGGCCCGGACAACACGGGCAGTGACGGATGGTGCTCAAAACCCGGCTCGACGTGCCGGTGCGCGCCGGGCAGCGCCACCCAGAGCTGCACCCCGTGCAGCACCGTGTGCGGCGACTCCTCCGAGTGCGAGATGCCGCGCCCGGCCGTCATCAGGTTGAGCTGCCCGGGCCGGATCTGCTGCAGGTTGCCGAGGCTGTCGCGGTGCAGCACCTCGCCCGAGACCAGCCAGCTCACCGTCTGCAGGCCGGTGTGCGGGTGCGGCGGCACCCGCATGGTGGCCGGCTGCGGCCCGTAGGCGTCCACGAAACACCAGGCCCCGATCATGCGCCGGTGCGCGCCGGGCAGCGTCCTGCTCACGGCCATCGCGCGCGGCCCGCCCAGCGGCACCTCACGCCCCGTCAGCACCTCACGGCCGGTGCCCGCGCCGGCGCCGCAGCGGATCTCGTCCGGATCAAGCTCCAGGTTGCTCACGCCCCGACTGTACGCCCGGGTCCACCCCGGCACGACGCCCAGCCCGCCACCCGGTCCGGCAGGCGGCCGGCGGTCGGCCCGGCGCGCTCGCGTACCGGCTAGTGGAGCATCTCCCACCAGCCCTCCACCGCCTGGGCGGCGGACGGGTCCACGGCCTCGCCCGGCCTGGGCACGACGATCTTCACGTCGCGGGCCTTGGCCTCCCGCCACAGCCGCTCCACCGGCTCGGCCCACGGGTGCAGGGCGAGGGTGAAGGTGGCCCAGTGCACCGGCAGCAGCAGCTTGCCGCCGAGGTCGAGCTGGGCGTCCACGGCCTGCTCAGGAGTCATGTGGATGTCCGGCCAGGCCGTGTTGTAGGCGCCGATCGGCATGAGCGTCAGGTCGAAGGGCCCGTGCGCCGAGCCGATGCCCCGGTAACCCTCGAAGTAGCCCGAGTCGCCCGCGTAGAACACCCGCCTGGACGCCCCGGCCACCACCCAGGAACCCCAGAGCGTGTCGTTGCGGACGAGCGACCGGCCGGAGAAGTGCCGGGCCGCCGTGGCGATCAGCCGCAGCCCGGCGATCTCGGTCTCCTCGTCCCAGTCCAGCTCGATGATCCGGTACGCGGGCACGCCCCACCGCTCCAGGTGCGCCCCGATGCCCAGGGGCACCACGAAGGGCGCCTTCTGCGTACGGGTGAGCGAGCGCACGGTCGCCATGTCCAGATGGTCGTAGTGGTCGTGCGAGATCGCGATCGCGTCCACCTGGGGCAGCTCGGCCAGCTCCACGGGCACCGGGTGGTGCCGCTTGGGGCCGACGAGCGGCGTGGGGGAGACCCGCCTGCTCCACACCGGGTCGAACAGCACCCTCTTGCCCTCGATCTCGATGAGCGTGGAGGCGTGGCCGTACCAGATCGCGCGTACCCCGTCGGCGGGAGGAGCGTCCGTCGGCGGGACGCGCAGCGGGACCAGGCCGGCGGGGCGGCGGGTGTCGCGATCCCTGGACAACTCGCCGAGCACGCCGACGGGCGGCGGGCCCGGCAGGAAGGTCGGCTCGGCCATCGGGTTGACGAACGAGCCGTCCCTGAACTGCGGTGAACGCCGTATCCGCGCCGCCCGCTCCGGCCCCGACTTCAGTGGCCGCACGCCCAGCTCGGCGGGCACGTTACGCAACGCCCAGCCGGCTCCGGCGAGTGCCGCGCCGCCCGCCAGAAGCCGCGCCTTCCGCATCCCTGCCATCGCCCACACTCCCCTAGAAGATTCGTCTGTCCCGCTGCAACCGCCCGGGACGCCCCGGTGTTCCCATATACACGATATGTCGCGATAGGTGGGGACGAGGGTGCTCTCGTCCGCGGTCGGCACCGGCGCCGCTTACCCCTAAGCGAGCCGGGCCGCCGAAACGGAGTCCTCGTCCCGGTTGCATGAACCTACTCCTCACCCGAACGGCGCTCAACGGCAGCCCCACACAAACCGTGGGTGTTGCACCCGCCCCCGGTCAAACCGTTTTGATCGCCCCGCCATCGACGATGTAGTCGGCGCCGGCGACGCTCGCGGCGTGCGGCGAGGCCAGCCACGCCACGAGCGCGGCGACCTCCTCCGGCTCGACCAGCCTGCCGGTCGTCATCCCTGACGCGGCCGGCAGCGCCGCCAGGAACGGCTCCAGCTCCATGCCGTTGGCGGCGGCCACCAGGGAGCCGAAGCCGTCGGCGGCCTCCCACATGTCGGTGCGGGTGGCGCCCGGCGAGACCGTGTTGACCCGCACCCCCTGCGGCCCGAACTCCTCGGCCAGCGCCTTGCCGAACGCGGTCAGCGCCGCCTTGGCCGTCGTGTACGGGATCGGGCCGCCGTGCGGAGTCCGGGCGCCGGTCGAGGAGATGTTGATCACGCTGCCGCGCCGCCGCACCAGGCTCGGCAGGGCCGCGCGGGTGGCACGGACCGCGCTGAGCAGGTTGAGGTCGTAGACCTGGCCCCAGAGCTCGTCGGGCATGCCCAGGAAGCCGCCGGCGGCGTCCGCCGTCGCGTCGCCGCCGCCGACGTTGTTGACCAGCAGGTCGATCTCGCCCAGCTCGGCCAGCGCGCCCTCGATGACCTCGGCGGGCCCGTGCGCGGTGGACAGGTCGGCGGTCAGCGGGATGGCGCCGGTCTCCTTGAGTGCGGGCGTGAGCGTCCTGGCGGCGGCCACGACCCGCATGCCCTCGCCGGTCAGCGCCCGGACGATGGCGAGCCCGATGCCCCTGCTCGCGCCGGTGACGACGGCGGTCTTGCCGGTGAGCCGCATGTCCATGATGGTGCTCCTCTGAATAGTCGCAACACGTTTGATGCCGTCAATCTAGAACTTGCAACACTGGTGATGCAAGTCTGTGGCTAATAAAGACGATGCCGTAACCTGTGGGCTGTGAGTGAGACAACGCGAGCCCTACGGTCCGACGCCGAGCGCACGGTGCGCACGATCCTGGAGGCCGCCGAGCGCGTACTCAGCAAGAACCCGGCGGCCAGCATGGAGCAGATCGCCGAGGCGGCCGGGGTGGCGCGGACGACCGTGCACCGGCGCTTCGCCTCGCGCGAGGCCCTGGTGGACGCGATGTCGGCGTGGGCCACCCGGCAGTTCGCCGAGGCCATCGACGCCGCCCGCGCCGACACCGCCCCGCCGCTGGTCGCGCTCTACCAGGCCACCGCCAACGTGCTGCGGGTCAAGAGCGACTGGGGGTTCGCGATGAGCCGGGCCCCGTCGGACGACCCCGAGGTGATCAGGGTGCACGCGGACGTGGAGGCCCGCTGCGAGCGGTTGTTCCGCAGGGCGCATGAGGCGGGGGTGCTGCGCGGGGACGTGGACCCGGCCTGGGCCAGGCGGGTCTACTACGCGCTGATCCACGACGCGATCCAGGAGCGCGACGCCGACCCGGACGCCCTGGCCGCGCGCCTGGTGGACACGCTGCTACGCGGCGTCGGCACCGGCCAGGGCCTGACCTGAGGACTGACTGCCATCGGGCAGGATCCGGCCATCGGCCTGAGGAGGGCGGCCCGGCCTGAGCAGAGTGGCCCGGTGTGGATGGCGTGGCGGGAAAATCGGTGGCTTGGCGGCCGGGCGGCGGGATAGCGTCCGGCGCATGGCCGAGGTCCGGGGCACGTGCGAGGAGCGGTTCGGCGGGCTGCGCGAGATGCTGGCGGACTCGCTGGCGGGCGACGACGTGGGCGCGTCCGTGGCGGTGTTCGTGGACGGGCGGCCGGTGGCCGACCTCTGGGGCGGACACGCCGACGCCGCCCGTACGATCCCGTGGGGGCGCGACACCATCACCAACGTCTGGTCGACCACCAAGCCCATGACGGCGCTCTGCGCGCTGATCCTCGCCGACCGCGGCGACCTCGACCTGGACGCGCCCGTCGCCTCCTACTGGCCGGAGTTCGCCGCCGCCGGCAAGGCGGGCGTCCTGGTGCGGCACCTGCTCTCCCACACGGCGGGCCTGCCCTCCTGGCAGACCCCCATGACCACGCGGGACCTGTACGACTGGCGCACGGCCACCGAACGGCTGGCCGCCCAGGCGCCCGAGTGGGAGCCCGGCACCGCGGCCGGCTACCACGCCGTCACCCAGGGGCACCTGATCGGCGAGGTCGTACGCCGGATCACCGGCCGCAGCCTGGGCACGTTCTTCGCCGAGGAGGTGGCGGGACCGCTCGGCGCCGACTTCCACATCGGCCTGCCCGCCGAGCACGACCACCGCGTCGCCCCGGTCATCGCGCCCGAGCCCCGCGACCGTCCTGGCCCGCCGCCCAACCCGCCGTGCACCGCCGACGACGCCAACACCACGGCCTGGCGCCGGGCCGAGATCCCCGCGGGCAACGGGCACGGGAACGCCCGCTCGGTCTGCCTGGTGCAGTCGGTGCTGGCCTGCGGCGGCACGGTGGGCGGCGTGCGGCTGCTGTCGCCGGAGGGCTGCGAGCGGGCGCTGGAGGAGCAGTACGCCGGCTGGGACAACCGCATCAACGCGAAGATGCGCTACAGCCTGGGCTTCGGCCTGTTCGGCATGCCGCGCACGTGCTTCTGGGGCGGCTGGGGCGGCTCGATGGTCATGCTCGACTTCAACGCGCGCATGGTCGTGGCGTACGTGATGAACCGGATGATCGACGACGGCGGGATCGGGGACGAGCGCGCCCTCGGCGTCATGGTCGCCGCCTACGAGGGCATCGCCGCGTAGCCGCGGATGCTCAGCGTCCCTCCTCCGGCTTTCGGTGGGGGTACGGCCAGGGGTTGGGGCGGCAGCGGCCCAGCGACTTCGACTGCTGCGTCATGACCGGGGCCAGGCGGCCGGGCCCCGGGCAGGGGCGGTGGTGGTGGCCCAGGCCGTGGCCGACCTCGTGGCCGATCAGGTAGCGGCGGTAGGCGGTCAGGTCGCCGCCGTACTGGGGCACGCCCTCGGCCCAGCGCAGGGCGTTGATGACGGAGCGGCGGCCGTTCCAGCAGGACAACTCGCCTCCGGTACGCAGCGGGAGGCACTGGCGGCTGGTCAGGCGGGGGCTGGACAGGGCCACCCGGACCTGAACCGGGCCGTCGTCCACGCGCTGGAACCGGGCCCAGCCGCGGACGTCGTTGAGCGTGCGGTGCACCTCGGCGGCGAACTCCGCGGGATCGAACGGCAACCCTCGCTCCACCTCGACCAGGTACCGCACCACGGCCCCGCGACCCCGCCTGGCGGGCGCGCCACCCTTGACGACCGCGTACCGTCCCGAGGCGTAGTGCGGCACCCGGACCTCACCGGGCGCCCGGCCGCGCTCGCCGGGCGCGAGCGGCTTGGGCCGCACAGTGGGTGGCGCAGCGGGCGTGGTGGGTGCGGAGGTGGCCGATGGCGGGGCCGCGGGTCTGGGCGGCGGTGGTACGGGCGGGTCGGCGGCGCATCCGGCAAGGGCGGCAAGCAGCACAAGCGACAACAGCGGCGAAACACGCGGCAGTGGTGGCAAGGCGGCCTCCCCACGACGTCACGGTGGGGAGGTATCTAACGTTACGTTGCTCCTTGTCGCTGTTGGTGGTCAGGGTGGTGTTCTGTCCGCTGTGGTGGTTTTCAGCCGAGAGTGGGCGCGTAGGGCGTGATGTCCAGGGGCGGGGTCTCGCCGAGGGCCAGCGCGGCGGCGATCTCACCGGCGAACGGGCCCGCCGTCAGCCCGTACGCGCTCAGGCCCGTGGCCACCACGACCCGGTCGGTCAGCGGACCGATGAGGGCCTGCCCGGGGGCGTACACGGGACGCAGCCCGACCCTGGTCTCCGAGACGGTCGCGTTGAACAGCCCCGGCGCCACCCGCAGCCCCGCCTCGATCACCTCCTCCAGACCGCCCATCGTGACGCGCGAGGAGAAGCCCACGTCCTCCACGGTCGCGCCGACCACGACGCGCGAGCCGGGGAAGCCCAGCAGGTACGGGCCGATCCGAGGCAGGATGATCGGCCACCACGCGGTGTCCACCCCTTCCAGGGTGGCGTGCAGGATCTGGCCGCGCCGGGGGAAGATGGGCAGTTCGACTCCCAGCGACCCGCACACCTCGCCGGTCCAGGCGCCCGCGGCGACGATCACCTTGTCGGCCTCGATCGGGACGCCCTCACCGACGATGAACTGGCCTCCCGGGCTCGCGGGCCCGGAGACGGGAGGAGCGAGGGGAGCGGCCTGCCGCCAGGACCCGTCGGCCCCCTCGGGTGCGAGCGCGGCCGATCCCTCGTCGGACGCCGCCGATCCGTCCACCTCCGAACCCGCGCCGGTGCCGGTGCCAAGGCCAAGGTCAGGGCCAGGGCCAGGGCCGGGGGCGGGGACGCTGGGGAACACGTGCACCCCCGTGCCGTCAGGGCTGAGGGTGGCGATGCCCTTACGGACCTCCGCTCCCCGGGCCACGGCGGCACGCAGCAGCGCGTCGCGTACCGAACAGCCGTCCACCCGCGCCGCCCCCGGCACGAGGATCGCGCTCAGTCTGTCGGACAGCGGCGGGAACAGCTCGGCCGGGGTGGGCACGTCGGTGATGTCGCCCATCTCCGGCGCGGCGGCGTGGCGGCGCAGCAGCAGCGCCCGCACCGGCTCCAGGTCGGCCGGGTCCTCGGCCACCAGCAGCGCGCCCACCTTGGCGTACCCGATGTCCTCGCCCAGCTCCTCCACCAGCGCCGGGTAGCTGCGGGCGCCCTGGCTCGTCAGGCGGTACCAGTCGTCGTCATCCGGATGGTCCACCCACGGGCACACGATGCCCGCGCCCGCCCGCGTCGCCTCGCCGTGACCGCTGCCGCCGTCCACCACGGTCACGGTCGCGCCCCTGCGGCTCAGGTGGTAGGCCGCGCCGGCCCCCACGATGCCGCTCCCGATCACCACTACACGCATGGCTCAATGATCGCAGCCCAGGTCATCCGGGCCGATGACCGGGCTGCGCACTTGCGCGCACGGCCGCCTCACCCCGGGATCCCGCCGCCCCGGCGCGCCTCAGCCCGGCGTCCAGAGCAACGCCAGGACGGGCCGGCCCGCGCCGCCCGCAGCCGAGAGCACGCACACCCCCGCGAACCGCTCCCCGTCCTCCACCAGCCGGCCATCGTCGTCCAGCGCGCCACACTACCCGAGCCGTCGCATCGAAGGCGCTGCCCGAATCGGGTCAGTCCGGGGTCTCCCGGCGGGCCGCGAGGCCGTCCAGGACGAGGGTGAGTTTGCGCCACAGATGTTCCCTGGGCGCTTCGAGTACCCCCTCGACGGCGGCCCGCACGTCGGGGGAGTAGAGCGCGAGCGCGGCGGCCATCGCGGGGGAGGGGCGGGCCGGGTCGTCGGGATCGTGCAGGTGCGAGATCTGCGCGGCCCCGTCGTGCACGAGGTCCACCACGGCGTCCACCGCGAGCACCGCCTCCTCCACCGGAAAGCCCAGCCCGGCCAGCCCCTGGACGAGTTGCTCGAAGCGGCGGCTGACGATGACGATCAGGTCCGCCGACCGCTCCGGCAGCAGCCCGGCGTACCGGATGAGCAGGTCGAGCCGGACGGCCGCCTCCTCCTCCAGGTAGGCCCGCCAGCCCCGCCCGGCCGAGGGCAGCGGCGTCGCGGCGAAGACGCTCTCCACGGCGGCGGCCAGCAGGTCGTCGAGGCTGTCGATGTAGCGGTAGAGGCTCGCGGGCGCGGCACCGAGCGCCGCGGCGACCGTGCCGATGGAGACCTCCTCCGGCCCCAGCTCCACGGCCGCCCGGACGATCTTCTCGCGGCTGAGCCTGGGCTTGGGCCCGGGCCGGGGGCCGGCTCGTCGCGGCGTCTCTGGCGGCACCAGCCGAGCGTAACGCCTCATCCGCGACCCGAACCGGCCTCGTCAGGAGGGTGTGGCCAGCCGCATGCTCTCCCTGACCGTCTCCGACAGGAACGACGAGCGCGGCCCGGCCAGGGCGGCGTCCATCCGCTCCGATTGGCCCACGGTGAACATGAACATCGCGGCGTCCTCGACGTAGTCCATGTAGTTCATGAACATGTCCCCGTTGGGCGCGTTGTCGCAGCTCACGCTGGGGAAGGACGGGGTGCCGCGGTTGTGTCCCGCCTGGTTGGGGGTGTCCTCCACGAAGTCGCTGCCCGAGCAGCCGTCGCCGTCGTCGCCCCAGATGTGGCGCAGGTTGAACCAGTGGCCGATCTCGTGGGTGATGGTCCTGCCGCCGTCGTACGGGGCCTCGGCCGTGCCGGTCGTGCCGAAGGCGCTGTGCCGGATCACGACCCCGTCGATCTCGGGCGGCCCGCCGGGGAACGTCGCGTACCCGAGGACCTCCGACATCTCGCACACCCACACGTTGAGATAACGGTCGGCGGGCCAGGCGTCTGAGCCGCCCTGCTCGTCGTGCTTGACCTCGTGGTCGGTGCCGAACTGCTGGACGGTGGTCTCCTTGCGCACGACGCCCTCGGTGGGGTTGCCGTCGGGGTCGGTGTCGGCCAGCTTGAACTCCAGGCGGGCGTCGGCGACCAGGTCCCGCCACACGTCAGGCACCTGGTCGGCGTCCGGGTTGGCGCGCCTGAAGTCCTCATTGAGCACCTTGACCTGGCTGTCGATCTGCTCCTGGGAGATGTTCTGCTCGGGCGTCGCGTACACGACGTGGACCACGATCGGTATCGTGACCACCTCCTCCCGGCGTGCGGCCCTGGCGTTCCTCCTGGCGAAGGTCTCGTTCTCGATGGCGGCCAGCGCGACCGCGTAGCGGGGGGAGGTCGCGATGAGCTGGTGGTGGACGGGCATGGTGGCGCAGCGCTCGTTGCTGGGCACAGAGGTTGCCTTTCCTGAGCGCGGGGGTCGCGTACGCCGGAGGGGCGGGGGACGACGCGCCCCGCGGGGGATTGTTGACTCGTCGCAACCCTACCCCCCTGCGTAGTCGTTCAATCACATACAGTCATTAGCGGACGCTTGTCCGGGAAGCCGCCGTCCCTCCACCGGACGCCTGCCAACCGGCCACCACCGTCGCCCGCGCGCCCGGCGCGCGGGTCAGCGGCACGGTCACGGTGGTGGTGCCCCTGGGCACGGAGACCACCCGGCTGCCCGCCGTCCCGGCGCCGTCCCGGACGAACAGGTGTGCCTCGCCGGCCGCGGAAGCCCGCAGGCTCACCCTCACCGCGTCGCGGCCACCGTCCGCCGAGATCACCCGGCCGCTCTCGGCAGCCTTCGCGGCGGGCGCGCCGGCCGGCGGGACGTTCACCCGTACGGACTGCTCCAGCGACTGCGGGGAGTCCAGGCTGGACAGGGCGGTGCCGGGGATCACCGGGTCGGGCGGGGTGACGGGCCGGTCGGGCGGCGGCCGGTAGCCGGGCAGGGTGGCCACGCCCCAGCGGTACGGATCTCCCTGCACCCCGCCCCACGTGGACCAGCCGATCCGGGTCTGACCGGTCTTGTCCTGGGTGTCGGAGTCGTACACCAGGATGTTCAGTCCCAGCCGCGCCGGATCGACGGCGCCGGGCAGCACCCCCATCGGGATGGACAACTCCACCGTGTACTGGCCCTGCGCGACCTTCGAGGCCACCCGCATCCCGGGCGCGGTCTGCTCGCCGGGTCCCTGGCGGTTGTCGGCGTCGCGCAGGTGACAGGGCGGGCCCTCGGCCGTCACCGGCAGCACCGCCGCCTTGAACGTGGTGGAGGTGTTCTCGGAGGTGCCGCGCGGGTCGAGCGTGACCTCCACCGAGTCGGTACGCCAATGCCGCTTGCAGTCGGCGGCGGCCAGCCGCGTGCCCTGCACGTCGTCCTTCACGTGGACGAGCAGGTAGAGCGTGTCGTCGTGCCAGGCGGCCTTGGCCGTGCCCGAGCAGTCGGCCGCCGAGGCGCACGCGGTGCCCTCCCACAGGCGGGAGATGTCCAGGGCGGCGCCGCCGTACTCGCCCTCGCCCTCCGCGCCGTCCACGGCCGGCGGCGAGGCGGCCTGCGGCACGGACGCCGCCGGGACGAGCTCCAGGGCCGGGCGGCTGCTGGCGGCGCCGTCCTCGCTGGTGACCGTGAGGGTGTAGGCGTAGTCGCCGCCCTCGTTGGAGGTCTTCAGCGACGGGTCCGCGTTGGTGACGGTGAACGGCACCGTCGTCGTCGCGCCCGCCGCCAGCCCGCTGTACGGGGCTTCGGCGCGGTCGGCCGTGAATCCGGCGGGCAGCTCCAGCCGTACGGTGCCGGACCGCGTGTCCTCGCTCACGTTCGTCACCACGACGCCGACCTGCCTGGCGCCGCCGGAGGGCAGCGTGAGCACGGGCGCGACCAGGCCGCGCACCTGCGGCACGCCCACCTCGGCGGCCCACTCCTGGTACTGGGCCACCTGGGGAAGCGGCTGCTGCGCGCCCCGCACGGCCGGACTGACCTCGACCTGCCGGTCGGTGTGGCCGCCGCCGCGCTCGGTGGTGAGCGTGGCCGCGATCCGGACCCGCCCCAGCTCAGCCCGGTCGGGCGCGGTCACCGTGAACCTCGCCGACCCGCTCCGCCCGGCGGCGAGCCTGCCCAGGTCGCCGGAGCCGGTGACCTGCCAGCCTTCCGGCACGCCCAGCTTCACCGACGAGCGGCCGAGCGCGTCACGTGCCGTCACCCTGACCTCTGCCGTGAACGGCGTCCCCCGAAGCACGTCGAAGGTCTCGGTGCGCAGTTCCAGCCGGGTGCCGAGCGGGACCGTCCCCGCGGCCCTGGTCAGCGCGCCGTCGAGGACGGCCGTCGGCGCCGCGGCGGCCGGGCTGCCCGGCGCCGGGAACGGCACCCGCGCGTCCACCTGCGTGAAGAAGTCGCAACCGAGCTGGGCGGGATCGGACGGCACGTCGGGGAAGCCGGCCCAGCCCTGGGAGGCGTAGGAGCGCTGCGCGTCCCGTTCCACGGCCGCCCACGTCCTGCCCAGTTCCTGTGAGGCGCGCCCGCTCCACACCCCGAACACGTTCTGCGCCGTGTTGTCGGGACGGAACGTCGAGGCGCAGGACGGGCCGGTCCGCGAGGTGCCGCGCGCGCCGCCGGTGAGCAGGCGGGCCGGCGCGAAGGTGCGCAACCCCTCGCGGGAGAGCTGGGCGGGGAACGCCTTGGGGTCGGCCGCCGCGTAGAACGCCTCGATCGCCAGCCGGGCGGCCTCCTGGTGGTTGCCGTGGTTGCCCGGCGTGGGAGCCGGGTCCATGGTCAGCAGGACCTCGGGCCGGGTCTGGCGTACGAGCCTGACGAGCTTCTCCAGGGTGTCGCCGCCCCACACCTGGTCGGTCAGCGGGGCGCTGACGGTGTAGTAGAAGTCGACGTCGTCGAGGTTGAACACCTCGCCCACGCCCGCCTTCCCGACCGCCGTGCGCTCCTCGGCCTCGCGCAGCAGCCCCAGCGCCGGCCCCTCCTCGGGGCCGACGGCGTTCCCGCCGCCCTCACCCCTGGTGACGGTCACGACGCCGGTACGCACGCCGTGATCCTCCTTCCACTGGCCGAGCGTCGACAGGGTGAACGCCTCGTCGTCGGGATGGGCGCCGACGAACAACGCGTCAAGGTCGACCGGGGAGCCCGCCGCCGCGGCCGGTGGGGGCGGCAGGAACGTCAGAGCGAGCACGGTGGCCAGCACCGCGAGTCCTGAAACGGGTTTCATGGTGCGCATCGGACCTCCGGAGTTAGTCGCGGACCGCCCCCTGGAGCAGGCCGCGGACGAAGTGACGCTGGAGGAACAGGTAGAAGATCACCACGGGGGTGGCCACGATGACCGAACCGGCGGCCAGCAGGGTGAACCCCGAGGTGTACTGGCCCTGGAAGAAGGCCAGGCCCAGCGGCGCGGTACGCAGCGACTCGCTGGTGACCATGATCAGCGGGATGAGGAACTCGTTCCACGTCCACATGAAGACCAGCACGGTCAGCGTGACGAGCGCCGGCCTGGCCGGCGGCAGCAGCACCTGCCACAGGATCCGCCAGCTGGACGCCCCGTCGATGCGGGCCGCCTCGACGATCGCCCGGTTCGAGGCGCGGAAGTAGGCCCGCATCCAGAACGTGCCGAACGCCACCGACAGCGCCACCTGCGGCAGCGAGATCGACCAGAACGTGTCGATCAGCCCGAGCGTGCGCAGGTCGAAGTAGAGCGGCACCGCCACGGCCTCGCTCGGCATCATGATCCCGAGCATGAACAGGTAGAACAGCACCGACCGGCCGCGGAAGCGCATCGTGCCGAACGCGTACCCGCTCATGACCGACAACACGACGCTGACCACCACGACGAACACCGACACCATCAGGCTGGTGCGCAGGTACTCGCCGAACCGGCCGATCTCCCACGCCGCCGCGAAGTTGGCCAGGCCGGCCGTGCCGCCGCTGTCGGCGGGGCCCAGCGCGGCCGACAGGATCACCACGACGGGGTAGAGCGCGAACGCGGCGAACACCGACAGGATGACGTAGTTCGCCACCCGCTCCCCACGTGAGATCACGAGGCACCCCTGTCCGCGAAGCGGTTGATCCCGAACGAGATCGCGAAGATCACCACGGTGAGCGTGACGCCGATCGCCGCCGCCGAGCCGACCTGGCCCAGGCCGAAGGCGCGGTGGTAGACCTCGTACGACGGCACGGTCGTCGAGGTGCCCGGGCCGCCGCGCGTGGTGACGTACACCAGGTCGAACGTGCGCAGCGCGGCGATCACGGTCAGTGTCAGCGCCACCGCGATCTCACCGCGCACCGACGGCAGCGTGACCGCGAAGAACTCGCGCACGGCGCCCGCCCCGTCCAGCCGCGCCGCCTCGTACAGCTCCATCGGGATGCGGCTCATCCCGGCCAGCAGCAGCACCGTCACCAGCCCGGTCTCGAACCAGGTGCCCACCACCCCGACCGCCGGCAGCGCGAAGGCGTAGTCGCCGAGCCAGCCGCGCGTCAGCGAGTCCAGGCCCAGCGCGCCGAGCAGGGAGTTGAGCGTGCCGTCGGGGGCGTACACGCGCCGCCACGCCACCGCCACCACCACCATGGCGATCACCTGCGGCAGGAACACCACCGTGCGGAAGAAGCCGAGGCCGCGCACCTTGGCGTGGTTGAGTATCGCGGCCAGCGCCAGGCCGATGACCAGCGGCCCGGCCGCGTAGAACAGGATCAGCACGAGGGCGTGGCCGAAGGCGGCCCGCAGGCCCTCGTCCGCGACGATGGCCACGTAGTTGTCCAGCCCGGCCCAGGTGCCGACGCTCAGGCCGTCCCAGTCGTACAGGGAGAACTGCACGGCCCTGCCGATGGGGAAGAGCAGGAACGCGGCGTAGATCACGAAGGCGGGCAGCAGGTACAGGTAGGCCACGCGGCGCGGCTCACCGGGGGGTGCCGCTGTTTTAACAGCCATGCTCAGTTGGCCTCGGAGAAGGTTTTGTAGTCCTTCTCCAGGGTGGCCAGGAACTCCTGCGGGCTCGCCTTCTTCGCCAGCAGGTCCTGCAGCGCCGCGCCGAGGGTGTCGGCGAACGTCGGGGTGGCGTAGTCGAGGTAGGGCACCAGCCCGTCCTTGCCGCTCGCGGTGCCGAACGCGGTGAAGACATCCTTCTGCGGCCCCTCGGCCACCGTCTGCCGAGCGGTGTCGGCGACCGGCAGGTTGCCGGTCTCGGTGAGCACCTTCATCGCCTCGGCGTTGGTGATGAAGTCGATGTAGGCCGCCGCCGCGTCCGGATGCGGGCTCTTGGACGTGATCGCGAACGGCAGCCCCGTGCCGCCGGTCGCCACCGGCGGCGCGTCGGCCGTGGCCCCCGGCGGCAGCATGAACCCGAGCTCCTTACCCAGGGCCTTCTGCAGGTCGGCCAGCAGCCAGGTGCCCGCGATCATGAAGACGCCCTGGCCCTTGCCGAACGCCTGCCAGGCCGCGTCGTAACCCTGCCCGTTGAAGCCCTTGGCGAAGTAGCCCTGGTCGGCCCAGGTCACGAGCTGCTCGGCGGCCTTGACGTTCTCCGGGGTGTTCCAGGAGGCGCCCTTGCGGCCGAAGGCCAGCGTGCCGATCTGCTCGGCGGGCACGTTACGGCTCTGCACGGTGCCGAACACGTGCACGGCAGGCCACTTGTCGAGGTTGCCGAACTGCAGCGGCACCTGCCCGGCGGACTTGGCCTTGGCCAGCGCGAACTCGAACTCGGGCCACGTCTTCGGCGGCGCGATGCCCAGCTCGGTCAGCTTGGCCTTGTTGTAGAACAGGCCGACGACCTCGCCGACCTGCGGCAGGCCGTACAGGTTGCCCTCGCCGAACAACTTGCCGTCCGCGCTGTAGCGCGAGTACCGCAGCACCGACTCCGGGTAACGCTTCTTCCAGCCGTACGCCTCGGCGTAGGCGTCCAGCGGGCACAGCTGGCCCGCCTTGACGAACGCGCCCATCGAGGAGCGGCCGTTGTTGGCCTCCACGACGTCCGGCGGCTCGTTGCCGCTCAGCGCCAGACGCAGCGTGGTGTTGAGGTCGTCGAAGGAGCGGGAGACCCGGTTCAGCTTGATGTTGGGGTATTTCGCCTGGAAGGCGGCGTTGAGCTGCTCCATCTGGGCCGCCTGCCCGCCGCGTACCTCCTGGTCCCAGACGGTCAGGGTGAGGTTGCCGAGCGCGCCGGGATCGGTCCTGACCGGCGAGGCGGCCGGCTGCGTGGAGGCGGGGGCGGGCGGGGCGGAGGAGCCGGGCGCGCATCCGGTCAAGGTCAGGGCGCCCGCGGTGAGCAGGGCGAGTGTCCTGGAGCCGCGCGGTCGTCGCTTCGGGGCGGTCATGGGCGTTACTCCTTTTGCCTGGCCGGGGGCGAGGGTGGCATGCCGACGTCGGCGGCGCGGGCGATCGTGGCGGCGGCGCGGCGCACCGCGCCCACCGGGACCGACGGCACCAGCCGGTCGAGGAAGGCGTAGCGGCGGGCCAGCGCGTTGCCGTACGCGCCGCCGTGGTCGGCCGCCTCGCGCGCCTCGTGCCACCAGTCGGCGATGTCGCCCCAGCCGGGCGCGGCCAGCGAGCCGCCGAACTGCTGCACCGCCAGCGCCGCGCACAACCCGGCGAAGGCCAGCCGGTCGGCCAGCGGCCAGCGGGACAGCGTGCCGAGCACGATGCCGGCGCCGAAGACGTCGCCCGCGCCCGTCGGGTCGAGCGCCGTCACGCGCGGCGCGGGCACGAACGCCTCCTCGCCCGTCGTCGAGTCGATCGCCATGGCCCCGTTGGCCCCGTCGGTCACCACGGCCAGCGGAACGTGGTCGGCGATCGCGTACAGCGCGTCCCTGGGCGTCTCGGTGCCGGTGTAGGCCATGGCCTCGGTCGCGTTCGGCATGAACGCGTGGCAGATCGCGAGCTGGTCCAGCAGTGAGCGCGGCCAGGCGCCGGAGGGGTCCCAGCCCACGTCGGCGAAGATCAGGGAGCCGTCGTGATGCGCCAGCTCCGCCCAGTTGCACGAGCCGCCGGGCACGTCCAGTGGTTCCTCGGCCGACAGCGTCACGATCACCGCGCGGGAGCACGGCGGCCGGCCGATCATCTCGGAGGCGGTCATGGGGGCGGCGTGGCCGTGCGTGACCATGCTGCGGTCCCGGTTGACCGCCATGGAGACCGTCACCGGCGAGTGCCAGTGCTCGAAGCGCCGCGACCTGGACAGGTCCACCGCCTCCTGCTGCTCCAGCGTGCGCCAGCAGAAGTCGCCGTAGTCGTCGTCGCCGAACGCCGCCGCCAGCGACGTGCGCAACCCGAGCCGGCTGGTCGCGATGGCCAGGTTGGCGATGCCGCCGGGACACGAGCCCATGCCCTCGGCCCAGATCTCGGTGCCGGCGGCGGGCATCGCGGGCAGGCCCGTGAAGATGATGTCCAGGAAGACCGTTCCGGCAAGGAAGACGTCGAACTGCGGACCCTCGGGGGAGCGCTCGCCGGCGAGAGGGTCGTACGCCTGGACAGACACGGGAATGGGTCCTCCTCGACACACCGGATGTGCGCAATCTTGCATGTTTACCCGCTCGATTCAAGTGTTCTTTGGCGGGAGATGCTCACTTGTGCGCGAATTTGCTTGTTAAGCTGCCCTCGTGCTTCAGCGCCTCAGGCATGCCGAGATCATGCGCCGCGTCAGCACTTCGGGCGCCACGAGCGTGCGCGATCTGGCGAGCCAGCTCGGCGTGAGCCCGTCCACCATCCGCAGGGACCTGGAGGTGCTCGACCGGGACGGCACCCTGCGCCGCGTCCGTGGCGGCGCCCTGCGCCGCGCCGACCTCGACGCCGACCTCGCGCGCCCCTTCTCAGAGGTGACCTGCACCGACGAGCGGGACAAGGAGCTGGTCGCCGAGCGCGCCGCCCGGCTCGTCGCCGACGGGGACGTGGTCCTGCTCGACATCGGCACCACCACGATGCGGCTGGCCAGGCGGCTGCGCGGGCGCCGCGTCACCGTGGTCACCTCCAGCCTCGCCGTGCTCGACGTGCTGCGCGCCGACCCCGAGGTCGAGTTGCTGCTGCTCGGCGGCATGGTACGCAGGCCGTACCACTCGCTGGTCGGGGTGCTGACCGAGGCGGCGCTGGGCCAGGTGGTGGCCGACCGGGTGTTCCTGGGGGCCAGTGGCGTGCGGGCCGACGGGCAACTCGTCGACACCACGCTCGCCGAGGTGCCGCTCAAACGCGCCATGATGGCCGCGGCCGGCCAGGTGGTGCTGCTCGTGGACCGGCACAAGTTCCCGGGCACCGGGGCGCTGCGGGTGTGCGGGCCCGAGGACATCGACGTGATCGTCACGAACGAGGGCGCGCACGAGCCGACGCTGCGCACCTGCGCCGCGGCGGGCGCCGAGATCCTGCTCACGTAAGGGGAGTTCATGAGGCTGGCCGTTCTCGGCGGCGGAGGGTTCCGCGTGCCGCTGGTCTACGGCGCGCTCCTGCGCGACACCGCCAAGCCGCGGGTGGAGGAGGTGGTCCTGTACGACGTGTCGCACGAACGCCTGGAGGCCATCGCGCACGTGTTGCGCGGCCTGGCCGCGGGCCACGACGACCCGCCCCTGGTACGCACCACGACCGACCTGGACACCGCGCTGCGCGACGCCTCGTTCGTCTTCTCCGCCATCCGGGTCGGCGGGCTGGCGGGCCGCACCGCCGACGAGCGGGTGGCGCTGGAGCTGGGCCTGGTCGGCCAGGAGACGACCGGTCCTGGCGGCATCGCCTACGGGCTGCGCACCATACCCGTCGCGGTCCACGTGGCCGAACGGATCGCTGCCCTCGCTCCGCGCGCCTGGGTGATCAACTTCACCAACCCCGCCGGGATGATCACCGAGGCAATGCGGCGGGTGCTCGGCGACCGCGTGATCGGCATCTGCGACTCGCCGGCCGGGCTGATCCGGCGGGCCGCCGCCGCGCTCGGGCTCGACCCGGCGCACGTGTCGCCCGGCTACGTGGGGCTCAACCACCTCGGCTGGTTGTGCGGCCTGTCCCACCAGGGCCGCGACGTGCTGCCGGAACTGCTCGCCGACGACGCGGCGCTGCGGCAGGTCGAGGAGGCGCGGCTGCTCGGGCCCGAGTGGGTGCGGACGCTCGGGGCGCTGCCCAACGAGTACCTGTACTACTACTACTTCGCGCGGGAGGCGGGGGCCGCGGGTCCCGGGCCCACGCGTGGCGAGGCGCTGCTGGAGCAGCAGGAACGCTTCTACGCCGGGGTGCTCGCCCGGCCGGGTGACGCGCTGCCGCAGTGGCGCAGGGCGCGCAGGGAGCGGGACACGTCCTACATGGCGGAGGAGCGCGGGGCCACGGGCGCGGGCGAGCGGGCCGCGGCCGATCTGGAGGCGGGCGGGTACGAGGGGATCGCGCTGGCCCTCATGGCCGCCATCGCCAGGGGAGAGCCCGCCACCATGATCCTCAACGTGCGCAACGGCTCAGCCGTCCCCGGGCTGCCCGAGGAGGCGGTCGTGGAGGTGCCCTGCGCGGTGGACGGCTCCGGCGTGCGGGCCCTGGCCGCCGGAGCGCTGCCGGGGCGGTTCCTGGGGCTCGTGCAGCAGGTCAAGGCGGTGGAGCAGACGGCCATCGAGGCGGCGTTGACGGGGTCGGAGCGGCTGGCGGTGGCGGCGTTCGCGCTGCATCCGCTGGTGGACTCGGTGACGACGGCGCGGCGGCTGCTGGACGGCTACCGGGCGCGCGTCCCGGAACTGGCGGCCGTCTTCCCGGACTGAGGTGTGCGCAGGGGCTCTCTGGCGGTTCAGAGGGCTCTCTGGAACTTCAAGGGGCTGTCTGGTGGTTCAGGCGGTTTTCTGGAGGGCTCAGGGGGTGAAGACGTCGCGGCGGGTGAAGCGGGAGGTGGCGAAACGCCAGGCGATCTTGCCCGGGGTCAGCCACCGCACCCGCGCCCCGTTGCGCGCCCGGCTGATCGCCCGCTCGGCCAGCCACGGCGCCACCGTCTCCACCCGGTCGGCCAGGATCGACAGGATGCGCGCCGCCCGTTCGCGCTCGGCCTGCGAATAGCCGTGCGTGAGCAGGTCCGTGACCACCATGCCGGGGCTGAGCAGGCCCACGCCCACCCCGTCGGGCACCTCCTTGGCCAGGGCGGTGGTCAGGTAGCCGACCGCCCGTTTCGTGGCGCCGTACACGCTCAGGCCTGAGACCGTGCGCCCGTCGCCGCCGAGGCCGTCCATGTTCCAGACGTGGCCGCCGCCCTGCGCGGCCATGCCGTCCAGCGCGACCGCGCAGCCGTTCAGCACCCCCACCAGGTTGACGTCCACGACCCGGCGGGCCTGCTCGGACGGCAGGCGCCAGGCGGGCTCGCGGGCGTGCGAGACGCCCGCGTTGTTGATCCAGACGTCCACCCGCCCGTGCCGCCCGGCCGCGGCCTGCCACAACTCCTGGAGCTGGTCGCGGTCCGAGACGTCGGCCACCTTCGCCAGGATGCCCGGCTCGGCGCCGGCCGCGCGTACCCGCTCGGGGTCGGTGCCACAGACCACCACCTGATGACCGTGCTCCACCAGCGCCCTGGCCAGACCGAGCCCGAGCCCGCGCGTGCCACCGGTGACCACGACCGTGCTCATCCGCCCGCCTCCGTGTTACCCGCCTCCGTGTTACCCGCCTCCGTGTTGACAGCCTCAGTGTTGGCAGCCTCAGTGTTGGCAGCCTCTGCCCTGGCCGCCGCGGTGGCCTTGATGCCGCTCTCCAGGAAACGCCCGATGACCTGCCGCTCCTCGAACGTGAACGTCTCGATCGCCGCCGTCAGGTGCCGGCCCAGCGGGGCGAAGAAACGGCGGGCCAGCGCCGCGGCCTGCTCGCCCAGCAGGACCTCCACCTTGCGGCGGTCCGTGGCGCTGCGCCGCCGCTCGACGTGCCCGGCCTGCTCCAGCCGGTCGATCAGGGCGGTGGTGGCCGGTGGGCTGAGGTTGAGCGCGCCGCCGAGGCCACCGGGGGTGAGCGGCGTCCCCGCGCGCGCCGCGTCGAGGATGACGACCAGCGCGTTCAGGTCCGTACGGTGCAGCCCGTGCCGGGCGGCGAAACGCTCGGCGAACCGGTCGCTCTCCACGTTCAGCGCCCGCATCATCACCATCAACTCGAACGCACCCGGCGCACCGGACTCCTCTGGCGCACGCGGTGCGCTGTGCTCCCCTGGCGCGCCCGGTGCGCTGTGCTCCCCTGGCGCACGCTGTGCACTGTGCTCCCCTGGCGCACGCTGTGCGCCGGGCTCCTCTGGCGCGCCCGGCGTCACGAAGCACCACCTCGATTTGCTGCCATGCCGGACATCATTCCATAATCGAAACATTCCATGATGGAAATACTTTTCGGATCGGAGCCCCCATGACACAGCGCCCCGCGACGGCGCTGCGGAACCTCAGCGCGGGCCGCACCCTCCTGCTCGGCGTGGCGGCCAGCGCCGTCATCACCGGGCTGATCTGGCTGCTCGGCGGCCGGCTGCAGGGCATCGACCTGCTGCCCGACCAGGGCGCCTCCTGGTACTACTGGAAGCTGCCCGAGCCCACCTTCTGGACCCGCCTGTCGGCCTGGACCGGCTACGCGGCCCACCAGATCGCGTTCTGGTGGCTGATCTACTACGCCCAGACCAGGGTCCGCCGCTACACCAGCGGCCTGCACGGGGTCAACATCGCCGCCCTGGCCGTCAACACCGGCTTCATCGTCCTGCACATCCTGCAGACCCACCTGTTCTACGACGGGCTGGCCCAGGACGTGTCGATCTTCAGCTCGCAGGGCTCGGTGATCCTGCTGCTGGTGGTCGTGCTGCTGATGGAGAACAAGCGGCGCGGCCTGTTCGTCGGCAGGCCCGCGCCCCTCGGCAAGGCCGTCGTGGACTTCGCCCGCCGCTACCACGGCTACCTGTTCAGCTGGGCGGCGGTCTACACGTTCTGGTACCACCCGGCGGAGGGCACCTCCGGCCACCTGATCGGCTTCTTCTACATGTTCCTGCTGCTTTTGCAGGGCTCCCTTTTCCTGACCCGCGCGCACACCAACCGCTGGTGGACCTTCACCCTGGAGGCCATGGTCGCCGTGCACGGCACGCTGGTCGCCGTCATGACCTCGGGCCCCGACGGCGCGTGGCCGATGTTCCTGTTCGGCTTCCTGGGCGTGTTCGTGATCACCCAGATGCACGGCCTCGGCCTGCCGTCCGCCGCCCGGTGGGGGCTGGCCGGCTGCTACGTGGCCGCCGCCCTGCTCGTGTACGGCCTGCGCGGCGACCTCATGGGCGCCGTGGCCGAACCCATCAGGATCCCCGCCATCGAGTACGTCCTGGTCGGCGTGCTCGCCCTGCTGACCTGGCTGGGCCTGCGCACCGCCGCGCTGATCCGCAGGCCCGCGAAGGACTGCACGAAGGTCTAGGAGCAGCCCCACGCCGGGTCGGGCGTGAACCTCATCGGGCCGCCTCCCAGCCGTGGGTCTTCATGAGCCTGGCCGCGACCCGGGCGAACCGCTCGCCGTCGAGTACCGCGCCCTCCCGCCGGATGTCGTCCTCGTCCAGCGCGAACACCCGGTCCAGCCGTACGTGCGACACCCGCCCGTCACGCCCCCACGGCCCCAGCTCCAGCCAGTCGGGCCCGTCCTCGCCCTTGCTCGACAACATCAACCCCAGCAGCCTGCGCCCGGACCGGCCCACGACCAGCAACGGCCGGTCCTTGCCCCGCGACGGATCCTCCTCGTAGGGCACCCACGCCCAGACGATCTCCCCGGGGTCGGCCAGGCCGTCGAGGTCGGGGGAGTAGGCCAGGGTGACGGCCCCGCGCAGGGAGTGCACCTCGCGTACCGCGCCCCGGTCCGGCCGGGGGTCTTCTCCTAGATCACGCATGCGGGGGAGCCTACGGGGGCGGGCGGGCCGAATTCCACCTGGAGGACGTAATCCGTGGCGGGCCGACGCGGTGCACGAGGCGGGCCGTATTGGCGGTGGCCGGAAGGCACCCTCTAGAATCTGATTCTGTGTCGTCGACGTCAGCATTCTTCGCCCGTAAGGGGGACGAGCTCGTCCCCTCCCCGCACGCCCGAGGCCCCTGGTCCCCCGACATGCTGCACGGCCGCCTGCTCGGCGGGCTGGCCGCCCAGGCCCTGGAGCAGCGGCACGCCGAACCCGGCCTGCACTTCGCGCGCCTGACCGTCGATCTGTTCCGCAACAGCCCGCTGCTGCCGGTCACCGTCGAGACGTCCCTGGTCAGGGATGGGCGCCGGATCCGGGTCGCCGACGCCGTGATCTCCACCGAGCAGGGCGTGATCGGCCGGGCCAGTGCCGTACTGCTGCGGCAGGGCGAGCAGCCCGAGGGCGAGCGGTCGATCGTCACGCCCGCCTGGGACGAGACGCCGCCCTCCGAGCCGCCGCCGGACCAGACGGTGGGCTGGAAGCCGCCATTCGACCTGTGGCGGGCGACCGAGTGGGGCGCGCCCGGGCCGGGGCGGGTGTGGATGCGGGAGAGGTACCCGCTGGTGGACGACGAGCCGCTGACCCCGTTCGTACGCGCGGCGCTGGCCGCCGACTTCGCCAGCCCGCTCAGCAACGTGCAGCCCGACGGGTTGCGCTTCATCAACGCCGACTACACGCTGACGCTGGCCCGGCTGCCCGAGACCGAGCTGGTCGGGGTGGAGTCGACGGGCCACGTGAGCGCGGGCGGCATCGCGACCGGCCAGGTCACCGTGCACGACACCGCCGGACCCATCGGCTTCTGCGTGGTGACCGCAGTGGCCAACACCCTGGCAATGGGCCACCAGAACGGCACACCGGGCCGCTAGGACCCCAAGCCCCCAAGACAACGGGCCGCCAGGACCTCAGGACGGCTGGGCCGCCAGGACCTCAGGACCCCACGGCGGCCGGGCCGCCAGGACCTCAGGACGGCTGGGCCGCCAAGACCTCAGGACCCCAGGACGGCCGGGCCGCCAAGACCTCAGGACCCCAGGACGGCCGGGCCGCCAAGACCTCAGGACCCCACGTCCCCCACGGCGGCGGGCCGTCAGGACGAGGGGTCGATCGGCCGATCGGTCGATGAGATGAGGAGGGCTACGCCGGTCGTTCCGTGCGGTCGCCGGACCAGTCGGTGTGGAAGGTGCCCTCCTTGTCCACCCGGTGGTAGGTGTGCGCGCCGAAGTAGTCGCGCAGTCCCTGCACCAGCGCCGCCGGAAGGCGGTCGCGGCGCAGCCCGTCATAGTAGGCCAGGGCCGAGGAGAAGCCCGGCGTCGGCACGCCGATCTGGACCGCCGTGGTCACCACGCGCCGCCACGACTCCTGCGCCGCCTCCAGCGCGCCGGCGAACGTCGGGTCGGCCAGCAGCGTCGGCAGGTTCGGGTTGGTGTCGTACGCCTCCCGGATGCGGTCCAGGAACTTGGCCCTGATGATGCAGCCACCCCGCCAGATCGTGGCCATCGCGCCCAGGTCGAGGTCCCAGCCGTACTCCTTCGAGGCCGCCGCCATCTGGTCGAAGCCCTGGGCGTAGGCCACGATCTTGGAGGCGTACAGGGCCTGGCGCACGTCCTCGATCAGCTCGCGCCCGCCGACCCCGGACAGCTTGGGGCCGGCCAGGGCCTGCGCCGCGGCGCGCTGCTCGGGATGGCCCGACAGCGCGCGGGCGAACGTGGCCTCCGCGATGCCGGTCACCGGCACGCCCAGGTCGAGCGCGCTCTGCACGGTCCACCGGCCGGTGCCCTTCTGCTCGGCCTGGTCCACCACGAGGTCCACGAACGGCTTGCCGGTCTCGGCGTCCACCTGGTCGAGCACCTCCGCGGTGATCTCGATCAGGTACGAGTCCAGCTCCCCCCGGTTCCACTCCCTGAACACCTCGGCCAGCTCGGCCGGCGTCGCCCCCAGGGCCTGCCGCAGCAGGTCGTAGGACTCCGCGATGAGCTGCATGTCCGAATATTCGATGCCGTTGTGCACCATCTTCACGAAATGCCCGGCACCGTCGGGGCCCACGTGTACGGAACACGGCACCCCGTCCACCTTGGCGGAGATGTCCTGCAGGATCGGGCCGAGCGCCTCCCACGACTCCTTCGACCCGCCCGGCATGATGCTCGGGCCGTTCAGCGCGCCCTCCTCGCCGCCGGAGATGCCGGTCCCGACGAAGTGCAGGCCCCGCTCGCGCAGCGCGGCCTCGCGCCGCCGCGTGTCCTCGAAGTGCGCGTTGCCGCCGTCGACGATCATGTCGCCCGGCTCCATCAGGTCGGCGAGCTGGTCGATCACCGCGTCGGTGCCCGCCCCCGCCTTGACCATGATGATCGCCCGCCGCGGCCGCTTCAGCGAGGCCACGAAGCCGGCCAGGTCCTCGGACGGCACGAACGTGCCCTCCTGCCCGAACTCCTTGACCAGCTGCTGGGTACGGCCGTGCGACCGGTTGTGCACGGCCACCGCGTACCCGTGCCTGGCCAGGTTGCGGGCCAGGTTGCGCCCCATGGTCGCCAGGCCGGTGACGCCGATGTCTGCCAAGTCCATGTCAGCTCCTCTTTGGGGAATACGCATGATCCAGCTTGCGGGTTCGCAGGGATATTCCCACGTCAGTCCCTCAATGTCAGTCGCCCTGAGTCAGTCGCTCTGCCGTACGCCGAGTTCGTCGAGCCGGTCGAGCATGTCCGCGGGGTCGGCGTACACGCGGAAGGCTCCCGCGCGTTCCAGCTCGTCGCGCCCGTATCCGCCGGACAGCAGCCCGATGCCGAGCGAGCCGGCCCGGCGCGCGGCCAGCAGGTCCCAGACGCTGTCGCCCACCACCATGGCGTGGGCCGGGTCCACCCGGGCCAGCGTCGCGCCGGCCAGGAACAGGTCGGGGTCGGGCTTGGCGCGGCGCACCAGGTCACGGGTGACCATCGGCGTGTCCTCCGGCAGGCCCAGCATGCCCAGCGCGAGGCGGGCCGTGCGGGCGTACCCGCTGGTGCAGATCGCCCACGGGACGCCGCGCGTGGTCAGTTCGCCCAGCAGTTCGGACGCGCCGGGCAGCGGCCTGACCGAGGCGACCTGCTGCTCGTACGCGTCCGCGTGGTGCGTCTGCAGGTCCTCGATCTGCTCCCGGGTCAGCTTGAGCCCGGTCTCGCGCAGCAGCGCGCTGACGAACAGTCCGCCGCTCATCCCGATGCGGCGGTGGATGCGCCAGACGGACAGGTCGATGCCCATTCCGGACAGCGCCTGCCGCCAGGCGATCACGTGCTGGTAGACGCTGTCGATCAGGGTGCCGTCCAGATCGAACAGAAACGCTGGCGTGGGTGCTTCCGGGAAGTCGTGCATGCGTCCATGACAACATGGCGACATGCGGATCATCATCGCGGGTGGACATGGGAAGATCGCGCTGCTGCTGGCCGCCCGGCTGAAGTCCGGCGCGGTGGGGCTGGTGCGCAATCCGGCACATCTCCCCGACGTCGAGGCCACCGGGGCCGGGGCCGTGCTGTGCGACCTGGAGCGGGCGAGCCTCGACGAGGTGACGCGGATCGTCGAGGGCGCGGACGCCGTCGTGTTCGCGGCCGGGGCGGGTCCCGGAAGCGGCGCGCCGCGCAAGGACACCGTGGACAGGGGCGCCTCGGTGCTGCTCGCCGACGCGGCCGAGCGGGCGGGCGTCGGGCGCTTCATCCAGATCTCGTCCATGGGGGCGGGCAAGCCGCCCGCCGGCGGCGACGAGGTGTGGGCCGCCTACATCAGGGCCAAGACCGAGGCCGAGGAGGATTTGCGCCGCCGCGACGGGCTGGCCTGGACGATCCTGCGGCCCGGACGCCTGACGGACGAGCCGGGGACGGGCCTGGTACGGCTGGCGCCCGAGGTGCCGCCGGGCGCGGTGCCGCGCGACGACGTGGCCGCCGTGATCGTGGCGCTGCTGGAGCACCCGGGCACGGCCGGCCGGACGCTGGAACTCGTCTCCGGTGACACTCCCATCATCGACCTGGTGGCGACAGAATAAAGTTCGTGACGGAATATCGCGTACTCGGACGTACCGGTCTCAAGGTCAGCCCTCTCTGCCTGGGCGCGATGATGTTCGGCTGGTGGGGCGAGCCGGACCAGGAGGCATCGGCCCGGATCATCGACAGGGCGCTCGACTCCGGCATCAACTTCATCGACACCGCCGACGTCTACTCCCAGGGCCAGTCGGAGGAGTTCGTCGGCCAGGCCCTGGCCAAGTCCGGCAAGCGTGACGAAGTGGTCCTGGCCACCAAGTGCCACGGCGTCATGGGCGAGGGCCCCAACCAGCGCGGCAACTCCCGCCGCTGGATCTTCCAGGCCGTCGAGAACAGCCTGCGCCGCCTCGGCACCGACTGGATCGACCTCTACCAGATCCACCGGCCCGACCCCGCCACCGACGTCGAGGAGACGCTCGGCGCGCTGACCGACCTCGTCAGGCAGGGCAAGGTCCGCTACATCGGCAGCTCCACCTTCCCCGCGCACCGCATCGTCGAGGCGCAGTGGGCGGCGGAGCGGCGCTCGCTGGAGCGGTTCGTGTGCGAGCAGCCGCCGTACTCGCCGCTCGCCCGCGGCATCGAGGCCGACGTGCTGCCCACCGCCGAGAGGTACGGCATGGGCGTCATCGTGTGGAGCCCCCTCGCGGGCGGCTGGCTCACCGGCCGTTACCGCAAGGGGCGGGAGCTGCCCCAGACGCGCCGCTCGGCCAACCTGCCGCAGCGCTACGACATGGCGCTGGAGGGCAACCAGCGCAAGCTGGAGGCGGCCGAGCGGCTGGCCGTGCTGGCCGAGGAGACGGGGATCTCGCTGATCGAGCTGTCGCTGGCGTTCACGATCAGGCACCGGGCGGTGACCTCGGCCATCATCGGGCCGCGCACCATGGAGCACCTGGAGAGCCAGCTTCCGGCCGCCGGGGTGCGGCTGAGCGACGACGTGCTCGACCGCATCGACGAGATCGTGCCGCCCGGCACCACGCTCAACCAGGCCGACACCGGCTGGCAGCCGCCCGAACTGGGCGACGCGGCCCTGCGCCGCCGTCCGTGACCTGCCATCCGTGAGCTGCCGTCAGCTGCCGTCCGTGAGCTGCCGTCCGTGAGTTGCCGATGCCCGAGCCGGGTGACGCGCGGGCCTGCGCCGCCGTCCGTGAATTTGCCGATCGCTGACTATGAAACGCGGCCCGTGCGGCTAGATGTCCCCTTGAGTCATGAGGGGGCGCGCGATGTCGGACATGCCGTACAGGTCGTTCTTCGGTGGGGATCCGTTCCGGGGGTTCGAGGAGCTCACCGGCCGGGTCTTCGGCGGCATGGAGGGCTGGCCGCCGTCCCGGCCCGGAGTCCAGCGGGTTGACGTGGGCCGGCTGCTCAGCGCCGAGGCCAGGGAGGTCCTGAGCCGGGCGCTGGAGGGCGCGGGCCAGCGGGGCGCGGCCGACCTCGACGTGCTGGACCTGCTCGACGCGCTGATCGACACCGACTCCGCGCGCGCCCTGCTGCGTACGGCCGGGGTGGACACGGGACGGCTGCGCGACCGCATCGACGCCTTCGCCGGCCCCGGCGAGGCCGTCGAACCGCCCACCACGCTCTCCCCGGCCGCGAAACGGGCCATCCTGGACGCCCAGCGCATCTCGCGGGCCCTGCGGTCGTCGTACATCGGCCCCGAGCACCTGCTGCTCGCGCTGGCCGCCAACCCGGACTCGACCGCCTCCCACCTCTTGCGCGAGCAGGGCGTCTCAGCCAACGAACTGCAGCAGGCGCTCGTCTCGGGCATGGGAGACGGCCGGCGCGCGGCCGAAATGGGCATGGGCGACGGACGGCACGCCACGGACACGCCCTCGCTCGACGAGTACGGCCGCGACCTCACCGAGGAGGCCAGGCAGGGCCGCATTGACCCGGTCGTCGGCCGCGAGGACGAGATCGAGCAGTGCATCGAGGTGCTGTCGCGGCGCACCAAGAACAACCCGTGCCTGATCGGCGAGCCCGGCGTCGGCAAGACCGCGATCGTCGAGGGCATCGCCCAGCGCATCGTGAACGGCAGCGTCCCCGACACGCTCAAGGACCGCCGCGTCGTCGCGCTCGACCTGACCGGCATGGTGGCCGGCTCGAAGTACCGGGGCGAGTTCGAGGAGCGCGTCAAGAAGGTGATCGACGAGGTACGCGCGCACGCCGACGAGACCATCGTCTTCATCGACGAGGTGCACACGCTGGTCGGCGCCGGCTCCGCCGAGGGCGGCATGGACGCGGCCAACATACTCAAGCCCGCCCTGGCGCGCGGCGAACTGCACGTCGTGGCCGCCACCACCATCGACGAGTACCGCAAGAACATCGAGAAGGATGCCGCGCTCGAACGCCGGTTCCAGCCCATCCTGGTGCCCGAGCCGACCGTGGAGCAGACGGTCGAGATTCTCGCGGGGCTGCGGGACGCGTACGAGGCCCACCACCAGGTCCGCATCACCGACGAGGCGCTGCACGCGGCGGCCGGCCTGTCGGCCCGCTACATCCCCGACCGCTTCCTGCCCGACAAGGCCATCGACCTCATCGACCAGGCCTCGGCCCGGGTACGGCTGCGCTCCCGCACGCCCGGCAGCGACGTGCGCGAGCTGGAGCAGCGCCTCGACGGGCTGCGCCGCGACAAGGACCAGGCCGTCTCCTCCGACGACTTCGACCGCGCCAAGGAGCTGACCACGCAGATCGACAAGCTCCGGCCGGAGCTGGAGCGGGCCAGGCACGGCACGGACGCCGTACCGCAGGTGATGGTGGAGGACATCGCCGAGGTCGTCTCCCGCCGCACCGGCATCCCGGTCACCCAGCTCACCGAGCAGGAGCGCGACCGGCTCATGCGCCTCGAAGAGCACCTGCACGAGCGCGTCGTCGGCCAGGAGGAGGCGGTCGTCGCCATCGCCGAGGCCGTACGCAGGGCCAGGGCCGGCCTGTCCGACCCGGGCCGCCCGATCGGCAGCTTCCTGTTCCTCGGCCCGACCGGCGTCGGCAAGACGGAGCTGGCCAGGGCCCTCGCGGCGGCGCTGTTCGGCGGCGAGGACCACATGGTGCGCATCGACATGAGCGAGTTCCAGGAGCGCCACACGGTCTCGCGGCTGATCGGCGCGCCGCCCGGATATGTCGGGTACGAGGAGGCGGGCCAGCTCACCGAGGCCGTACGCCGCCGCCCCCACGGCGTGGTCCTGCTCGACGAGATCGAGAAGGCCCACCCCGACGTCATGAACATCCTGCTGCAACTCCTCGACGACGGCCGCCTCACCGACGGCCAGGGCCGCACGGTGGACTTCACCAACACCATCGTCATCATGACCAGCAACATCGGCGCCCAGCTCATCCTGGAGGCCACCGGCGACATCGAGGGCCCGCTCATGGAGCTCCTGCGCGGCTCCCTGCGGCCCGAACTGCTCAACCGCATCGACGAGACGATCGTCTTCAAGCGGCTGGAACGCGAGCAACTCCGCCAGATCGTGGACCTGCTGCTGGAACGCACCCGGCAGCGCCTGCGCGGCCAGGACGTGACGCTGGAGGTCACGGACGCGGCCAAGGACTGGCTGGCCGGACGCGGCTACCAGCCCGAGTTCGGCGCCCGGCCGCTGCGCCGCACGGTGCAGCGGGAGCTGGACAACCGGCTGTCGGCGATGTTGCTGACCGGCGAGGTCGCGGAGGGCGGCAGGGTGACCGTGGACGTGGACGGCGACGAACTCCGCCTCAGAGCACACAACCCCGAACCAGCCTCCTGACCGGGCTGATGGGGCCGCGCGTCCACGCCTCCGGGCCTCTTCTATCGCTGGACCCGTCGGTCTCCGGGCTCGTTGGACTCCGGCCCGCCGGTCTCGGGGCCCGTCAGTCGAGGGCCGCGGTGGCGCGTTCCTCGCATTCCTTCAGGGTGAGCCGGGCCAGCGTCTCGCGGATGACCGGCACGCACACCGGGGCCATGGACAGGCTCGTCACCCCCAGGCCCACCAGCAGCGGCGCGATCAGCGGATCGCCCGCCGCCTCCCCGCACACCCCCACCGGCTTGCCCGCCTCCCGCCCGGCCCGCGCGGCCATCCCGATCAGCTCCAGCAGGGCCGGCTGGCCCGCGTCCAGCAGGTCGGCCAGGGCGGAGTGCTGGCGGTCGGCGGCGAAGGTGTACTGGGCCAGGTCGTTGGTACCGATGCTGAGGAAGTCGACCTCCCGCAGCAGCCGCCGCGCACGCAGGGCCGCCGCCGGGACCTCGACCATCACGCCCACCTGTGTAATGCCCCTGGCCCTGGCCCGCCGGGCGAAGGCGCTCGCCTCCGCGACGGTGGTGACCATGGGAGCCATCACCCAGGGCCGTGTCCCGGTCTGCCCGGCCGCCGCGGCGATCGCGTCGAGCTGGGTGTCGAGCACGCCGGGCAGCACCCGATCGACGCGCAGGCCGCGTACGCCCAGGGCCGGGTTCTGCTCCTCGGGGAGGCCGAGGAAGGGCAGCGGCTTGTCGGTGCCCGCGTCGAGCGTGCGCACGACCACGTTCGCCGCCTGCCGGAACACCTCCGCGTACGCGCTGACCTGCTCCTCGAACGACGGCGCCTGCTTACGATCCAGAAACAGGAACTCCGTCCTGAACAGCCCGACACCCTCGGCGCCCAGCCCCTGCACCCCCGGCCCCGCCGTGCCCGCGCCCTCCACGTTCGGACCTGCCGTATCCGGACCCGCCCCGTCCGCCCCCTTCGCGCCCGGTGGCAGGTCCGCGGCCGAGCCGATGTTGAGCAGCAGCTTCACCGGATGGCCGTCGGCGGTCCTGCCCGGCCCCTTGCTCACCTTCAGGCGGGCCCTGCGGGCTCCTTCGGCCGCGGTGACCTCGGCGGCCTGGGCCTCGGTGAGGCCGAGCGCGATGTCGCCGGTGCCGCCGTCCACGCCGATCACCGTGCCGTCGGCCAGGTCCATGATGCCCGCGCAGGCCACCACGGCGGGCAGGCCCCTGCCACGGGCCAGGATCGCGGTGTGGCTGGTCGGGCCGCCCCGCTCGGTGACCAGCGCCAGCACGTCGGGCCCCAGACCGGCGGTGTCGGCGGGGGAGAGGTCGGTGGCGATGAGCACGTACGGGTGGCCGGGCGAGGGGAGCCCCGGCATGGGCAGGCCGAGCGCCCAGGCCACCGTGCGGTGCCTGAGGTCGTCGAGGTCGGCGGCCCGCTCGGCGAGGTAGCCGCCGAGCGCCGACAGGGCCTCGCGGTGGCCGGTGAAGGCCGCGTCCAGGGCGTGGGCGGCGTCCGTGCCCTCCCCGGCCAGCCGCTCGGCCTCGGCCAGCAGCAGGGGGTCCTCGGCGATCATGGCCAGCGCTTCGAGGATCTCGGCCGCCTCCCCGCCGGCAGCCGCGGCACGCCGGTTGAGCTCGGCGGCGACCGCCTCCAGCGCCCGCGCCACCGTGACCGCCTCCGCCCCGGGATCGGCGACGGTACGCGGCGCGGGCAACCGCGGCGGCTCAGCCAGCCGTACCATCGGCCCGGCCGCCCGCCCCTGACTGACCCCCAGCCCGCTCAGCCACCCATCAACCCCCGCCCAGCCGCCGCCGTCCGAACGGGTGCTGCCGCCCAAAGCCGCGCCGCCAGGAGCCGGGTCGCTGGGAGTTGGGCCGGTCGGGGGTTCGGGGGCGGGGTCAGGCATCGAGGGCCTCTTCCGCGTCCAGGTCCCTGGACAGCAGCGCGGCCAGGGTGTCCAGGGCCTCCTCCGCGCCGGGGCCGTCCGCCTCCAGTGTGACCTCCGTGCCCTGTACGGCCCCCAGCGACAACACCCCAAGCATGCTCTTGGCCGGCACCGCCTTGCCCCCGGCCCGGATCGTCACCGGCACCCCCGCCTTCACCGCCGCCCGTACGAACAGCTTGGCCGGCCGGGCGTGCAGACCGCTGGCAGAGGCCACGGTCACAGTTCGCTGCGCCATCAGAGACTCCCGGGGACGTGGGGTCGGACATGATGTTGGTTCATCGCCGTTTAGAATTGGTTTCTCCTGTGTTTATACCTGCTTTCGTTGGAAGGTCAAGAGTGTGCCGACGGAATCTGGTATTTATGGCGGGTGCCAAAGAAGTCCCTCGCCTCCCTGCTCCTCACCGGCCCCCTCGTCGCCGCCACCCTCGTGACGCCCGCCCAAGCCGCAGCCTCCGGAGCCGTGGCCGCGCCGCCACGGGTCCCGGCCGGTACGACGGCGGCATGGGTGGTGTTCGACCGGCAGGCCGGCAAGATCGTCGCCACGAAGAACGCGCACCGGAAGTACCGCTCGGCCTCCGTCGTCAAGATCCTCATCGCGATCGACTACCTGGAGCGGCGCAAGAGCGTGCCCGCCGCCGACGCCAAGCTGCTGAAGGTCATGCTGCGCTCCAGCGACGACGACGCGGCCTCCACCTTCTGGGACCGCCTGGGCAAGGGACAGCTCATCGTCAGGCAGGCGCGCAGGCTCGGCCTGTCCGACACCACGCCGCCGCCCGCCTCGAAGCCGGGGTTCTGGGGTTACACCTCGCTGAGCGCGTACGACATCGTACGCACCTACCGCTACCTGCTCGACAAGGCCGACGCCCGGGTCAGGGACCTCATCCTGGGTCACCTGCGGCTCTCGACCCCTTGCGGCACGGACGGCTTCGACCAGACCTTCGGCATCCCCGACGGGGTGCCCAGGCCGTGGGCGGTCAAGCAGGGCTGGTCGGGCTTCGGCACGACGCCCCCGGTCAGGTGCTCGGGCAACGCCACGCACGCGACCGGCGCGGGCGGCGCCATCGGGGCGCCCATCTCCTGGATCGCGCAGCGGGCCACCGGCTCGGGCGTGCCCGACTACGGCCGCCCGGTACTGCACACGACCGGCCTGGCCGGCAAGGGCGACCGCTACGTCATGGCCGTACTGACCGCGCACCCGGCGGGCGGCACCTGGAACGCCTCGGTCAAGCGCGTCACCACCCTCACCAGGGACCTCTACCGCAGCGTCACCGGCTGACCCGCCCGCCCTACCGGATGCCGGGCTGACCCAGCTGCCCTACCGCCACCCGCGAGGCCCCTTCGTCCAGCGCCACCCCAACCCACGCGCGTACGGTGCGGAGCCGCTCGTTCAGGGAGGAACCCGGATCGTCGTACGCATCATGCCATCGCGCCCAATCGCACTGCTTCATGATCGTTGATCCTCACGGAGGGCGGCGGACCGGGCAAGGGCTTAATCGGAACCACGTCAATGGCTGCCGGTCTTCTCCACCGGGGAGGGATCGGGCGCCGGGCGGGCGCGGGCGGCGGTGATCGTGGCCCGGCCGGAGGGCAGGCGGGTGGCGACCGCGATCACCGCGATGGCGGTCACCCCGGCCGTGATCAGCAGGACCTGCACGCTGACCACGTCGGCCAGCGGACCGAACACGGCCATGCCGACCGGGGTGGCCAGCGCCATCACGATGCCGACGTAGCTGAACACGCGGCCGTGCATGGCCGGATCGACGGTCTCCTGGATCAGCGTCATGAACGGGGTCGAGAACGGCGGCACCAGCAGCCCGAACACGAACATGAAGCCGTAGAAGATCCACAGGTTGCCGCTCAGCCCGAGCGCCACGGTCGCCAGCCCGAAGCCGTAGACGGCGACGAGGATCATGCCGATCGGGCTGCGCCGGGCCAGCACCGTGGACATCAGGACGCCGCCGAGCAGCATGCCCAGGCTGAAGGCGATCTCCAGCGCCGCCAGCATCCACTCCTCGGTGCCGAAGGTGCGGGCGACCATCAGCGGCGTGACGAACGAGGGCGCCACGGTGAGCAGGAAGATGACCGCGTACACGATCAGCAGCCAGCGCACGATCGGGTGCGATCGCACGTAGCGCATGCCCTCGGCCAGGTCCTGCCGGTAGGACAGGCGGGCCTCGGCCGCACGCTCCAGGGTCGGGACGGCGACCAGGGCGAGCAGCCCGATCCCGATCACCGCCGTGATCACGTCCAGGAAGAAGACGGGGGCGAGGCCGAAGGCGGCGAAGATCGCGCCGGCGGCGGCGGGCGCGAGCAGCGCCATCGCCGACTGGATGGTCTGGAACATCCCGTTCACGCGCATCAACTGCTCGGCCGGCGCGATCTGGGGGATCATCGCCTGTACGGCGGGCGTCTGGACCCCGGCGCCCAGCGACCTGACCGCCACGGCCAGCAGGACGATCCACAGATCGTCCACGCCGTTGGCCATGAGCAGCGCGAGCGCCAGCGTCGCCGCGGCGATGGCGCCGTCGGCGATCATGACCAGCACCCGGCGGTTCATCCGGTCGGCGAGCACGCCCCCGAAGATCGACACCAGGCCCTGCGGCAGGAAGGCGGCCACCGCGTAGAGCGCCACCGCCAGCCCGGAACGGGTTTCCAGGGTCACCCACCACATCACCGCGTACTGGGCGATCATCGAGCCGAACAACGACACGGTCTGCCCGGTCAGGAACAGGGCGACGTTACGCCGCCAGCGGGTGGTCGTGGTGGTCATCTGCTCTGGCTCCGCTCGCGCTGGGCATGGTTCCGCGCCGCCGGTTGGGCGGGGGATGGGTCTGGGACAGGTCTGTCAGGTGGCCGGCCGGTCGGGCGCGGCACCGTTCAGGAAGAGATCGACGACGTTTTGGGCGAGTTGCCGGGAGGGGGCGGGCGCCGGGCACGCCCGCCCGGGCGGGGTCAGCTCCGGCGGCAGGGGCTGGGCGACGGCGGCCAGCTCCATGAAGGCCATGGCCAGGAAGCCCGGGTCCGCCCGGCGCAGCTCCCCGGTCCTGATCGCCTGCTCCATCAGCTCGGTGACGGGGTCGATCAGGGCCTGTACGTAGGCGTCGCAGATCTCAGCGCACAGGGTCTCGTCCACGTGCCGGGTGGCCTCGTAGACGCGGTCGCCGAGCGCGGAGTCGAAGGTGCCCCGCGCGTAGGCGCCGGCCAGGGCCAGGAGCCGGTCGCGGATGGTGCCGCCGGACTCCAGCGCGGCCCGCAGGCCGACGCCGCTCTCGCGGATGTAGTGGTGGGCGACCGCGGCGAACAGGGCCGCCTTCCCGCCGGGGAAGTGGTAGTAGAGGCTGGCCTTCTTCACCTCCACCGTCGTGGCGATCTCTTCGAGGGAGACGCCGAGGTAACCGTGCTCGGCCAGGAGGCGCGCGAACTCGTCCCGGGCGCGGGTGGGGGTGTCGGCCTGCTGGGTCACGACCGTTCGGCTCCTGTCTCCTGTACGAGGACCCGCAGCCTACCTACTAATAGGTAGGCAGGCAAACGCCGGTCCTGCCCCCGCCGCTCAGGCCGTCTCCCTCAACAGCCGCGGACCGCCGTCTCCACCTCTTCCAGCGATCGCAGGAGCACGGACGCGCAGGTCTGGCGGTTCAGCCAGTAGTCCTCGTGAGCCGTCGGAACGGCCCGGTCGCCGCCGTCGTACCGATCCCAGACGCCCCAGAGGCTGAACAGGTTGTACAGGATCGTCATGCGGGCGACGGCGGCCACGTCGGCGCGCCCGCGGCGTGCCTGGTACGCCGAGATCGCGGCCAGCGCGACCTTGAGCCAGTCGTGGCGCGAGGCGACGGTCCGCGGCTCGAATGCGATCTTGCCGAGCTCCCAGACGGCGTACCCGGGGATGCCCTGGAGATCGAGCACCCCTGTCAGACGCGAACCCTGAAACAGCAGGTTGGGGCGCGTGTAGTCGAAATGAAGCAGCTCCAGGGAACTCTCCGGGAGCCCCGCACGGAGCTCGCGTGCTCTGCGGAGGTCCGTGATCCGTGCCGCGAGCGCCTCGTCGATCCGGTCGTCGAGTGCCGAACGCTCCTTCAGCCGCCGAATCCGGCCGCGCAGGCTACGGCAACGTTCGACCGCCTCCTCGACGTCCGCCGTCCGCCACGGGGGCGGCGACGCCGGGGCCGGGACCCGCCGCTCCGCGAGTACGCCGTGCGTCTCGGCCAGGACCGCCCCCGCCGCGCCGGCGGAGGCCGCGCCGAACTCGTCGAGGATGCCGCCGTCCAGCCAGTCCACGACGACGACGGCCCGGCCCTCCAGCGCGGAGACCACCTCCCCCGAGCGGGTGCGATGGACCCGCGGGAACGGCAGCCCCCGTCGCGCCAGCCGATCCATGAGGATCGTCCGCTCGACGAGCGCGCGGTCCGCCGGGCCTCTGAACCACTTGAGACAGAGCGGCGACGCCCGCTCCCTCCCGACCCGCCACACCTCCGCCTCGACCCCGGCCCCACCGGCGGCAACGGCCGACGGAACGACACCGTACTCGCGCCCGACGAACGAGGCGGCGCGCGCCGCCGCCGCGCCCTCCGCGATCACCGGCCGGTCACCGCACAACCGTCGATCAAGAACTCCCCGCCTCCCCGCTTGCCGCGATGCGTCCCGTACGAGCGTACGGGCATGATCCTGCTGATCTCCGGAGGAACCATGACAAGCCTCTACGAGGTGTGCGGGAGCGGGCGGGATTTTCCGGGGCTACCTGGCCACGCCGGCGGCCGGCCCGTCTTAGTGGGAGTCGATCCGGCCCAGTGGGTCGGCGGTCTGCGACAGGGTCTCGCGGACCGCCGTCCAGGAGGCGTCCTCGATGCCGAGCGCGTGGCGGAGGTAGGCCCAGGTGGCGCGCTGGACCAGGGCGACGCGTTCGGGGTTCTCGTCGGTCGTCTCACGGACCTCGTAGCCCGCGATCCCGCCGAGCGAGTGCTCCGCCCCGAACAGGGTGAGCAGGCTCTTGGCGCCCGGGCTCAGCGTGTACGGGTCCATCGTCCACTCCGGGCCCCTGACCGTCAGCGGAAGGTCGTCCTTGTCGCCGGCGATCACGAGGGCCGGCGTGGTCATGTGCGCGAAGTTCACGTTCATCCACGGGAGGTGCTCGGCCGCGTACGGCGTCAGGTCGGCTCCGCCCTTGCCGGCCGTGGCGATCAGCACGCCCGCCTTGACGCGCGGGTCCGACAGGTCCTCCTCCTCCCCGCCGACCGGATCGAGGACGCGCAGGCCCAGCAGGTTGGCCGCGCTCTGGCCGCCGAAGGAGTGCCCGGCGGCGGCGACGCGGCCGCGGTCGAGGCGGCCGGGCAGGCCGGGGACGGCGGCTTCCAGCAGGTCGAGGTGGTCGAGGATGCGCTTCAGGTCCTCGACGCGGTAGCGCCACAGCCGCGGTGTACGGGGGTCGTCCTGGGCCAGGCCCACCGTGCGGGAGTCGAGATGCGTGGGCTGGATCACCACGAACCCGTGAGCGGCCCAGTAGTCCGTCAGCGGGCCGTAGCCGTTCAGCGAGGAGCCGTGGCCGTGGGAGAAGAGGATGATCGGCAGGTCGCTACCGGTCGCCGGGGCGGAGATCCGTACCTGAAGGTCCTCACCACGGCCCGGCGCTGCCAGCGTCACCGGCTTCACCGAGACGACGGGGGCGGGTGTGATGTCTGATGCGGTCATGAAGGTTCTTCCTCACAGCTGGGTCTGCCATCATGGATAAGCGGGACGGTGTCCCGGATCGGGATATACGGGACAGTGTCCCGTTTAGCAAAAGTGAGGAAACCGCACGGTGAGCAGCAGTAACGACAAGTGCGCGGGACGGGCGCCGAGGGCCAAGCGGGCCGACGCGCGGCGCAACGAGGAGAATCTGCTCGACGCGGCCGCCGCGGTCTTCGTCACCTCCGGCGTGGAGGCGCCGATCCGCGACATCGCGGCCAAGGCCGGCGTCGGGACGGCCACGATCTACCGCCACTTCCCGACCCGGGCGGACCTCATCATCGCCGTCTACCGGCACCAGGTAGAAGCCCTCGCCGACGCGGGCCCGTCCCTGCTGGAGACCTGCGCGACCCCCTACGCCGCGCTGGAGCGATGGCTCGACCTCTTCGTCGACTTCGTGATCACCAAGCAGGGACTCGCCGCCGTGCTGCAGTCCGACGACCCCTGCTTCGACCCCCTGCACTCCTACTTCATCGAGCGGCTGGAGCCGGTGTGCGCCCGGTTGCTGGACGCGGCGGCCGGTTCCGGCGAGATCCGCCCCGGGCAGGACGCCTACGAGCTCATGCGGGGGGTCGGCGGGCTGTGCGCGGGCGCGGGCAACCATCCCCGGTACGACGCGCGCCGGCTGGTCGGGCTGCTCGTCGCGGGACTGCGCCGATCACCCTGACGCCGGGTCCGATCAGAATTTGGCGGCGGAGAGCTCCTGCTCCAGGCGCACCTTCTTGGGCACGCACATCCGCCACGCCTCCAGCACCAGCTCCCGCATCTCCTCGGCGTCGATGGCGGCGGTCCGCGCCACCACCCAGTTGAAGCGCAGGTCGGACTCCCGGGGAAGCTCGAACTTCTCCGGCTCGGCCGCCACCAGGGCCGCGCGTTCCTCCTTGGGGAAGCCGAACCCCATCAGGGTCTCGTCACGTGAGAACGCCACGTAGACGATCTTCCCCACGCGGAACTTCACGCGGTCCCTGATGAGGTGCTCCGAGGAGCGGGGGAGGGTGCGCGCGAACTGACGTACGTCATCGACTGTGACCACACCCAGACGGTACTACCGCTTTCATCGCCCTACCGATGACGGCCGTTGACCAGCCGGTCCGATCTTTGTCGGGGTCCTTGTCTACTCTTACGAGCAGACCGCCCGAACTCCAGGAAAGAGGACCATGTCCAAGCCGCCGCTGCCGCAGGAAGCCGTCGAACTGCTGCGCCGCCCCAACCCCTGCGTCATGGCGACCCTGCGCTCCGACGGCACGCCGGTCTCCACGCCCACCTGGTACCTGTGGGAGGACGGCCGGGTCCTGATCAACCTCGACCACGGCCGCGTCCGGCTGCGGCACCTGCGCCGCGACCCCCGTGTGAGCCTGACCGTGATGGACGGCGACGACTGGTACACCCACGTCACCCTCATCGGCCGGGTGGTCGAGCTGCGCGAGGACGAGGGCCTGGACGACATCGACCGCATCGCCGTGCACTACACCGGCAAGCCCTACCCGGACCGCGTCCGCGACCGGATCAGCGCCTGGATCGAGGTCGAGCGCTGGCACGGCTGGGGCTCGATGAAGGACAACGACCAGGCGTCCGGCTAGAGCTCCTTGGCCGCCACGCGGATCTCCTCCAGGAGTAGCTCCAGGTCCTGCTCGGTCGTGTCCGGGTGCAGGAAGCAGGCGCGCAGCGCGGCGCGCCCGCCCAGCCGCGTGCCGGTCAGGAACACGTTGCCGCGCGCCTGCACCGCGCCGGGCACCGCCAGGTTGAGCGCTTCCAGGTTGAGCGCGTCCAGGTCGCCGGTGCGCGGGGTGTGCCGGAAGGCCGTGATCGAGGTGGTGACGGGGGCGAGCAACTCGAAGTCCGGAGCCTCCTCCACCATGGCGGCGAGCGTGCGGGCCAGTCCCGTCGTGTGCTCCACCAGGCGCTTGACACCCGAGCGGCCCAGGTAGGAGAGCGTCGCCCAGGTCTTCAGCGCGCGGAACGGCCGGGTCTGCTCGGGCCCGTACTCGGCGAACCAGCCCAGGTCGCCGGCGTTGTCGTCCACCAGGTACGACGGCACGAGGCTGAAGGCGGCCCGCGCCGCGCCCGGGTCGCGCAGCAGCGCGCAGCCGCAGCCGACCGGCACGCCCAGCCACTTGTGCGGGTCCAGGGCCAGCGAGTCGGCCCGCTCCAGCCCCGCGTAGTGCGGCGCCGCGCCGTCGTCCAGGATGCCGAGCGCGCCGTACGCGCCGTCCACGTGGAACCAGAGCCCGTACGAGGCCGCCACGTCCGCGATCGCGTCGAGCGGGTCCACCGCGCCGGAGTTCACCGTGCCCGCGCTGGCCGCCACGCAGAAGGGCCGCAGCCCCGCGTCCAGGTCCTCGGCGATCATCGCGCGCAGCGCGCCGGCATCCATCCGGTACGCCGCGTCCACCGGCACCGTGCGGACGTTCCGCGCGCCGAGCCCGAGAAGCTGGGCCGCCTTGTGCAGGCAGCTGTGGCCCTCCTCGGTGGCGTACATGACCATGGCGGGCCGTCCGGAGAGCCCTTCCTCGCGGGCGTCCCAGCCGTCGGCCAGCGCGGCCCGCTGCCGGGCGGTGGCCAGGCAGATCACCGTGGCCATGGACGCGCCGCTGGTCAGCAGCCCGCCGCCGGGCGGGTGCGGGAAGCCGACGAGCTCCGCCAGCCAGCGCACCGCCGTGCGCTCCAGGTGCGGTCCCGCGTGGTCGCCGCCCGCGCAACTCGGGTTCAGTGCCGCGGCCAGCGGCTCGATGAGGACGCCCGCCGGGTTGGGCGGTGAGTTCACCCAGCCGAAGAAGCGCGGATGCCCGTTGCCCATGGGGTAGGGCAGCACGTGCGCCCGCGTGTCCTCCAGCAGCTCCTCCAGGGCCCGTCCGGTCTCCGGCAGCTCCTGCCCGGTGAGCCAGGACAACTCGCCGTCCGGCACCGGCCGCCACACGGGCCGCTCGCCGACGCCCTCCAGGTGGTCGGCCACGATCTGGGCCGCCTTCGCGCCGGCCTGGCGCAGCTCATGCATCGGGGGATTCCCTCCGTGGTTCGTGGTGCCCGACTCCACTCACCTCCATGGCGAGGTAGAAGACGCAGTCGGTGGTGCCGTCGTTGGCGAAGGCGTGGCGGCAGTCGCCCGGGTAGTACGCCGAGTCGCCGGCCGCCAGCTCATGCGGCCTGCCGTCGATGCTCAGCCGCAGGCTGCCGTGCTCGACGGCGAGGTACTCCCGCGAGCCGGGCGCGTGCGGCGCGAACTCGCCCGCGTCCACGCCGGGGCCGATGGTGGTGCGCATGAACTCGAACTCCACCTCGCCCAGCACCGGCGACAACACCCGCCGCTCCCACCCGGCCGGGTCGCGCAGCACCCGCTGGTCCGCATGGCGCAGCACCCGCATCGCGCTGTGCGCCGGCTCGTCGAGCAGCCGCGAGATCGACGTGCCCAGCGCCGTGGCCAGCCGGTCGAGCACCAGCACGGTGGGCGTCTTCGCGCCCCGCTCGACCTCGGAGACCATGCTCCTGCTGATGCCGCTCAGCTCGGCCAGCCGCTCGATGGACAGCCCGCGCGCCCGCCGCTCGCCCCGGATCCGCCCGCCCAGCTCGGTCAGGGACAACCCGCTGGACAGGACCCCTTCGCCTGTCATTCCTCCACTATAGCGGTGCTTTGTCCGCTTTAGTGGATTCCTGGTACGCCGCCAGCACCTGCTTGCGGCGCTTGGCCGGCAGCCGGTCGATGTACAGGTGGCCGTCGAGGTGGTCGGTCTCGTGTTGCAGGCAGCGCGCCAGCAGACCGGTGCCCTCCACCGTGACCGGCTCGCCGGAGGCGTCGAAGCCGTGCACGGTGGCGTGGTCGGAGCGGGGGAGCGGCGCGTACTGGCCCGGCACCGACAGGCAGCCCTCGTCGCCGTCGTCGAGCCGCCGCTCGCCCAGTCCGGGCAGCTCCAGCACGGGATTGACGACGACGCCCTTGTGGTGCTCGCCATCGGCGTCGGGGCAGTCGTAGACGAACACGCGCAGGGGCACACCGATCTGGTTGGCGGCCAGGCCCACGCCCTCGGCCGCGTACATGCTGGCGAACATGTCGGCCACCAGCGACGCCAGTTCGCCGTCGAACCGGGTGACCGGCTCGCACGCGTTGTGCAGCACCGGATCGCCCACGTGCACGATCGGCCGGACCTCTCCCACGACCAACGCCCTTTCCTGCGAGTGCGAAGCGTTCGTGACCAGTTTACGAGCGATGGGAGATGGCCTGGTCTTGTCTCATATGTAGAGACATTTTCTCCTGAATGATGAGACAGACGTTAGGGTCGGGGCATCGTCGTCGAAACGAGGGAGTTCCCGATGGACGCCGTCTACACGCACGGCCACCACGAGTCCGTGCTGCGCTCGCACCGCTGGCGCACCGCCGAGAACTCGGCCGCGTACCTGCTGCCCCACCTCAAGCCGCACATGACGGTCCTGGACGTGGGCAGCGGCCCCGGCACGATCACCGCCGACCTGGCGGCCAGGGTCGGGCACCTGACGGCGTCGGAGGTGCGGGCCGAGGCCCTCGACCTGGCCAGGGCCGAGGTGACCCGCCGGGGGCTGACGAACGTGGACTTCGCCGTGACCGACGTGCACGCCCTGGACTTCCCCGACGACACCTTCTGCGTGGTGCACGCCCACCAGGTGCTGCAGCACGTGGGCGATCCCGTACGGGCGCTGCGCGAGATGGGCCGGGTCACCAAGCCCGGCGGCTACGTGGCGGTCAGGGACAGCGACTACTCCGCCTTCACCTGGTACCCCCGCGTGCCCGCGCTGGAGGAGTGGCTGGCCCTCTACCAGAAGATCGCCCGAGGCAACGGCGGCGAGCCGGACGCGGGCCGGCGGCTGCTGTCCTGGGCCCGCGCCGCCGGCTTCGAGGACGTCACCGCCACCTCCTCCACCTGGTGCTTCGCCAACCCGGAAGACCGGGCCTGGTGGGGCGGCATGTGGGCGGAGCGGGTCCTGCGCTCCGCCATGGCCGAACAGGCCCTGGCCACCGGCGCCGCCACGGAGGCCGACCTGCGGCGCATCTCGGAGGGGTGGCTGGAGTGGGCGGCGGCCGGGGACGGCTGGTTGTCGATCCTGCACGGCGAGATCGTCTGCCACCTGCCGTCGTGAGGACCTGCGGCTGTCCTGAGGGCCTGCGGCTGTCTTGACGGTCTACGGCCGTCCTGGAGACTAACCGCCGTCCTGGGGGCTTACGGCCGTCCGGTGGCCTCCGCCGACAGTCGCAGCACCGCCCGCGCGACCTCGCCCGGCTGCTCGGCGACCATGTTGTGGCTGGCGTCCAGTTCGAGGACGCGCAGGTGCGGCCGGTCGGCGGTCAGGGGCGGCAGGTCGCGGCGGATGCCCTCGCGTAGCGCGGGCATGAGCTCGCCGACCCGCCCCGGCATGCCCGGCAGGTTCCGCGTGGCCAGGACGAACAGGGCCGGGCACCGTACGTCCGCCACCAGCGGCACGCTGTCACGGAACCACGGGTCGTGCCGGACCTGCCTGGCCAGCGCGGCGCCGGGCCGCACGTAGACGCCCTCGTCCGTGGTGAGCAGCGCCCGCGCGGGGAACATGGCGGCGTGCGCCTCGGGCAGCGGCTGGGCCATCGCCTCCGCCTGCGCGTCGAAGACGGCCTTCAGCTCCGCCAGGATCGTGTGCAGGTCGTCCTCGTCGATGCCCGCGTAGTGCCGGGGCTCGGTCTCGGCGGAGCGCAGGCCGTCGAAATTGACGATCCCCGGTCCTTCCGGGTGGCGCAGCGCCCATCGCAGCGCGACCATGCCGCCGAGCGAGTGGCCGGCCACCAGGGGAGTGCCCAGGCCGAAGTGGTCGGCCACGGCCCGTACGTCGTCCAGCACCGCCTCCCACTCCCACGGCCCCTCACCCGACAGGCCGTGACCGCGCAGGTCCATCGCGACGACCCGGTGGGCGCCGGTCAGCAGGGGCGCGACCTCGTCCCAGTGCAGCAGGGTGCCGCCCAGGCCGTGGAGCAGCAGTACGGGAGGACCGTCGCCGCCGTGGTCGCGGATGGCCAGGTGGACGGGCCGGTCGTCGATGATCAGGTCTTGTGGTGTCACGGCGTGCCCTCCTGGGGGCGGTTGAGCCGGGCGTGGATGGAGGAGGTCGTGACGCCACCATCGGGATGTTTGCCGAGCTTGCCGCGCTTGACGAGGTCGTGGACGCCCTGCCGGGTGATGCCGAGCATCGCGCCCGCCGTGGAGTAGGACACCGCCTGCGCCGACGGATGCCCGGCGCCCCGCGCCACGGCCCGTCCCAGCGGGGTGCGCCACCACTGCTCCGGCGGGTCGAAGGGCTCGTCGCCGGGGAACAGGACCCCGATGAGCCTGGCGGCGGTCAGCGTGGCCAGCCGCCGGTCGGGGCCGAGCAGCTGGGCGGCCCAGACCTCCGCCTCCACGTGCAGGCGGTCCTTGATCGGGGCCAGGAGCTCTTCGGAGTTCAGCAGGATGTCGAGCGGGTCGATAACCCGCACCTCCAGCAGCCGGACGAGCTCGGCCACCAACTCGACATGATCTCGCGTGGTCGTCACTTGACAGACCATAGCAAGTACTTGCGCCTACTCGTCAAGTAGGGCGCCTGTCCGGCGCGGAGACGACGGATGACCGGTGACAGTGAGCGAAGCCTTCAGAGATTCTTCAGCGGGGCCCCTCAGGGGTCCTTCAGATGCCGAGGGTGCGGACGCGCTGCCACTGCGGGTCGCGGTAGAGGACCATGTCCGTGCCCACCATCTCGTCCGGCGCGGACAACATCGTGATCTCGCCGGCCGCCTGCAACTGCAACAGCAGGTCGCGCACCCGGGGCCCGACCGGCAGCCGGCCGGTGGGCAGCCCGAGCCCGTTCCTGACCGTGTCGGCGATTTCTGACAGGTGGAACGGGCCGTCGAAACCCGCCACGACCCCGCGTACGACGGTCATCGTGATCAGGTGCTCGGCCTCGGCGGCGGCGAACTGCCAGGTGATCTGCTCCCGGCGGCGTCCGGTGCCGGCGCAGGAGGTGCAGGGGCGGGTCAGGCCGGGCGCCTCCTCCTGTTCGGCCGAGCCGAGACAGGACGAGCACAGGCCGCTCTCGGCGGCGTGCAGCTCGGCCGTCATCCGGCCACCGAGGATGACGCCGCAGCCGCAGGCGTACGCGTCACCCAGAATGGCGGATCGGGGGGAGATCGCATGCTCACTCACGCAAGCCGACTCTACCGGCGTCACCATGGTCACATCACCATCATGCGCAACATGGAGCTCCCGATTGGGCCCGCACGGTTATCCCCGCCTGCCCGCACGCCCGGGGCCCGAGCAGGGTCTGACGGGGGCTATCCCCGCACGTCCGCCAGGCCGCGCAGCCGGCGCAGGGCCTTGCGGGCCGCCGCCACCACCCGCTCGTCCGAGTGATGCTCGATGAAGACCCGCAGCACCCGGCCCGTCCACGGATGGTCCCCGAAGGCGAGGATCGCGATCGTGCCCGCCTGCTCCTCGGCCGCCATCCCCATCGCGATCGACTCCAGCACCTCACCCGTCTCGCCGCCGAACTCCAGCAGCGCCGCCGCCATGTCCACCAGCACCCAGGCGATCTCGTCCGGCGCGGCCTGCCGCTCCTCCCGCCCGGTCCTGGTCGCGATCACCGCGCCCAGCTTGGGCTCCTCCAGCAGCCGGTCCAGGGCCTGCCGCCCCTCCCCGCCGAACGACGTGGACAGCAGTTCCACGCCGACCGCCCGGCTCAGCGGGCTCACCGCCGCCAGCACCGAGGCGAGCTCGGCCACCGCCGCCTGATCGTCCCTGCCCTCGCGCCACTCGGCCAGCTCCTCGGCGCGCTCGGACTCCGGGTAGGACCGCAGCCCGTGCAGCAGCGCCGCCGCGTCGGCCTCCGCCAGCGACCCCATGACCGGGATCTCCTGCCCGGTGGTCTCGGCGATGATCTGCCGCGCCACCCACAGACCGAGCCAGCTCAGCGTGTACGGCTCCGCCCGCCGTACCAGACCGAGGCCCGTCAGCGTCCCCGACGCCTCACCCCTGAGCGGCTCCCTGGACAGGAACAGCCGGACCAGCTCCAGCAGCAGCCCCTCGTCCTCGGCCAGCCGCGAGCGGCAGTGCTCCGCCCACGTGGCCAGCGCCTCCGTGTCGTCGTCCGCCGGTTTGAGCTCGTCCGCCAGGGGCGCGGCGCGTACGGCCGCCGCGAGCGTGGCCTTGTCCGGCAGCCGGACGGGAGGCTGCAGTGGCAGGGTGTCGTCGTCGAAGGAGGTCACCAGCCCATCCTTTCGCGATATTTCCGCTAGAGTGCCTGCTGATACCGAAAAGTCGGAAGAAAGGAGGCGCCTGAGATGTCCGGCACGTTCCGGGGCGCTCACCGCGCCCGCTTCTGCTTCTCGGAGAATTCATGCGTTACCGTACCGCCGTCAAGGACGATCTAGACCGCCTGCTCGGGTGTGTCGTGGACGAGTCCATCAGCTGGTCCCACCCCGAACGGCTGCTGTCGTTCCTGGAGAGCGGCAACTACCGCCTCGATCGCGTCTGGCTCGCCGAGGACGAGTCCAGCGGCGAGATCATGGCCCGCGCCGTGTGGTGGGGCTTCCCCGGCGGGTCCGAGCCGCTCGCGCTCGACTGCCTGTACGTCCACCCCTCCGTCCCCGACCGCGTCGGCCTGGCCGCCGAACTGCTGCGCCGGGCCCATGCCGTCTACGGACGCGCGATCGACTACCACGTCTTCGTCTCCAACGGCTGGCGCGAGGACCCCAGGGCGAGCGCGGCCATCGCCTGGAGATGGGAGGCGGCGCGCCGCGCCGGGCTGAACGAGGAACTGGAGCGCCTGCGCTACGAGTGGACGGAGGGCGAGGCCCCCGTGCCCGAGCCCTCCGACCGGCTCGTCTTCGCGGGCGATGACGACGACGAGACGTTCGTGGACGCCTTCCGCAGGGTGGCGGTCGGAACCCTCGACCACCACACGCGCCAGGCCCTGCGCACGATGGACCCGGTGGCCCAGGCGCGCCAGGACGTCGCCGACAACAAGGAGATGCCGGGGGATCGGGCGTGGTGGCGGCTGGCCTACGACAAGGCCGGCGACCTGGTGGGGGTCGCCCTGCCGTCGGCCAACAACGGCGGGCCCGTCGTGGGGTACGTCGGGGTGGTGCCGGAGCAGCGCGGCCACGGGTACGCCGATGACCTGCTGGCCGAGATCACCCGTTTCCACGCCGGGCGCGGGGTGCGGCGGATCGTGGCGGACACGGACGCGGGCAACGTGCCGATGGCGCGGGCGTTCGAGCGGGCCGGATACCGAAATTTCGCGATAAGGCTGGTCTTGTCGGCGGATCCCGTGAACACGTGATGCGTGGGGGGTTTCGTACCCGTCATTGTTGATCACATGACGTGGGACATAGAGAAACTCGACCTCGACGCCTATCTACGGCGAATCGGATATGACGGATCGCGCACACCGACGGCGGAGACCCTGCGCGCCGTCCACCTGGCGCACGTGCGCGCCATCCCGTTCGAGAACCTGGACGTGCTGCTCGGCAAGGGCGTCTCGCTCGACCTGGGCAGCATGCAGGACAAGCTGGTGACGGGCGGGCGCGGCGGCTACTGCCACGAACACAACCTGCTGTTCGCCGCCGCGCTGGAACGGCTCGGCTTCCTCGTGACCAGGCACCTGGCCAGAATCCGGCTGGGCCGCCACCACCTGCCGCGCTCACACGCCATGCTCACCGTCGTGGCGCGGGGCCGTACGTGGCTGGCGGACGTCGGATTCGGCGGCGAGGGGCTGGTTGAGCCCCTGCCGTTCGAGGAGGGGGCGTCGCTGGCGTCCGGCGAGTGGCGGTGGCGGCTGGGCAGGGACGGGCAGTTCTGGGTGCTGCACTCGGGCGAGACCGAGTTGTACGCCTTCCGCCCGGACGAGCCGCAACTGCCGAGCGACTTCGAGGTGGCGAACTACTACGTCTCCACCCATCCGCAGTCACCGTTCACCCGCCACTTACTGGCCCAGCGGACGACCGCCGACGCCCGGGTGCGGCTGGAGGGCGTGCGGCTGACGACGGCTGAGGAGCTGGTGGGGTGGCTGCGCGCAGAACTCGGGATCGAGATCACGCGACCCGACGCGGAAACCCTCCTACCCCTGCTCCCGGACTGACCGGCCACTGAGGCGTCATCGGCCCGGGGAGCGCCCCGGGCCGATGACGAAGCCCCACGACGGCGAGGCCCAGGACGGCGAGGCTGCGACGGCGGCGAGGCTTCACGATGACGGGGCCTCGTGACGGCGAGCGTGACGGCGAGGCGTTACGACCCGGCTGGGGATGTCAGGGGGCCCGGCGGTGGCTCGTGGGTCAGGACCTGGCGGGTCAGCGCCCCCAGCCCCCGCCGCCGCCCGAACCGCCCGCCAGTTCGCCCACCGCCCGCGACAGTGTGGACAGCGGCGCGACCCGATCCAGTTCGGTGGCCCGCCCGCCTACCACCCTCATCCCGCCCGACCGCCCGAGCCGGCCGGCCTCCTCCAGCACCCGGCTCTTGCCGATCCCCGCCGGCCCTTCGACCACCACGCACCCGGCCGGCAGAGTCGCAGCGATGGCCGCCAGCACATCCTTCCTGCCCACCAGGCTCATATACGCACCGGCAGGTTCTCCGTACGCACCTCCGCCAGGAAGTCCTCCACCCGGCCCCGATCGGGCGCCCCGGGCAGCACGCTCGCCGAGCCGGCCAGTTCGGCGGACAGGGCGGCCCGCCAGGCGTCCACCTCGGCCCACGGCACCTCGCCGCGCCGGACGGCCAGCAGCCGCTCCCGGTGCTCGGTCACCCGCACCAGCGGCTCCCCGTTCCGGACCAGGTGCAGGCCGCTGAGCAGCAGCCGGATCATGTGCATGGCCTGCTTCCACTTCGGCCGCGCCGGGTCGAGCCGGCGGAACTGGGCCTCGGCGTACCCGGTGAAGGACCGGTGCGCCCGCTCCGACAGGAACGCCCCGCGCAGATCGACCAGCCGCCGCCCGGTGGGGGTGATCACCTCCACCAGCGGGGACCACAGGCACTCCAGGACGGTGGGGTTCGCCTCCAGGGCCAGGCCGCAGAAGCGCTCCACCTCCCACGAGAACTGCTCGGGCAGCGGCCCATCCCGATGCGTGGCCGGCTTGTCCAGCCGCCAGAACGCCGCCGTCGGCGCCACGAACACACCCCGCCGGTCGGTGTCGGAACCGGCAGTCTCCAGCCCGTACGCCCGCGAACCCACAACCACGGAAAGGATCACGTCATCACTCACCCCCATATCTTGCCTAACGGCCAGGTGGGCTGGTCTGATGCAAAAGTGAGCACTTACGAGCAGGCTTACCGGCGGAGCATCGAGCAGCCCGAGGCGTTCTGGGGGGAGGCGGCGCGCGGGATCGACTGGGACGTGAGGCCCGAAACCGTGTACGGCGAGGGCCGCTGGTTCCCCGACGGGCGGCTCAACACCTGCCACAACGCCCTGGACCGGCACGTCGCCCGGGGACGCGGCGAGCAGGCGGCGCTGATCTACGACAGCCCGGTCACCGGGACCGTCCGCACCTACACCTACGCCGAGTTGCTGGAGGAGGTGGCCAGGACGGCGGGCATGTTGCGCGGCCTCGGCGTGACGGCGGGCGACACCGTGGTGATCTACATGCCCATGGTGCCCGAGGCGGTGGTCGCGATGCTGGCCTGCGCGCGGCTCGGGGCGGTGCACTCGGTGGTGTTCGGCGGGTTCGCCGCCAGGGAGCTGGCGTTGCGGATCGACCACGCCAGGCCGAAGGTGGTGCTGTCGGCGTCGTGCGGCATCGAGCCGGCGCGGGTGGTGGCGTACAAGCCGCTGCTCGACGACGCGCTGGAACAGGCGGAGCACCGGCCGGAGCGGTGCGTGGTCCTGCAGCGCGAGCAGTGCCCCGCCGAGCTGCGGGAGGGACGCGACCTGGACTGGGCGGCGGCCGTGCGGGAGGCGGCGGGTGCGGCGTGCGTGAGCGTGGCTGCGACCGACCCGCTCTACATCCTCTACACCTCGGGCACGACCGGCCTGCCGAAGGGCGTCGTGCGGGACAACGGCGGCCACGCGGTGGCGCTGCACTGGAGCATGTCCCACGTGTACGGCGCCGCCCCCGGCGAGGTCTACTGGGCCGCCTCCGACGTGGGCTGGGTGGTCGGCCACTCCTACATCGTCTACGCGCCGCTCCTGGCGGGCTGCACGACGGTCCTGTACGAGGGCAAGCCCGTCGGCACCCCCGACCCGGGCGCGTTCTGGCGGGTGGTGGCCACGCACGGCGTGCGCACGCTGTTCACGGCGCCGACCGCGATCCGCGCCATCAAAAAAGAGGACCCTTCCGGAAATTTCGCGAAAAAGTGGGACCTGTCGGGGCTGCGGCATCTCTTCCTGGCGGGTGAGCGTACCGATCCCGACACCTACCACTGGGCCTCCGGCCTGCTCGGCATCCCCGTCATCGACCACTGGTGGCAGACCGAGACCGGCTGGCCGATCGCGGCCAACTGCGTCGGCATCGAGCCGCTGCCCATCAAGCCTGGCTCCCCGACCAAGCCCGTACCGGGCTGGGACGTACACATCCTCGACGGCGACGGCAAGGACTGCCCGCCGGGCACCGAAGGCGCGGTCACCGTAAAGCTGCCGCTCCCGCCCGGCGCGCTGCCCACCCTCTACCGCGACGAGGACCGCTACGCCCGCTCCTACCTGGAGCGCCACCCGGGCCACTACCTGACCGGCGACGGCGGCCACCTGGACGAGGACGGCTACCTGTATGTGATGGGCCGCATCGACGACGTGATCAACGTGGCCGGGCACCGGCTCTCGACCGGCTCGATGGAGGAGGTCATCGCCGCACACCCCGACGTCGCCGAGTGCGCGGTGATCGGCGTCGCCGACGAGCTGAAGGGCCAGCTCCCCATGGGGTTCGTGGTGCTCAAGGCCGGCGCCGAGCGCGACCCGGACGAGCTGGAACGGGAACTGACCACCCTGGTACGCGAGCGCATCGGCCCGGTCGCCGCCTTCCGCCGCGCCGTCGTCGTCGCCCGCCTGCCGAAGACCCGCTCGGGCAAGATCCTGCGCGCCACGATGCGCGACATCGCCGACGGCAACCCGTACAACACGCCGTCCACCATCGAGGACCCGGCGGCGCTGCCGGAAATCGCCGAGGCCGTGAAGCGAACGTGACGGGCAGGTGACTTCTCCGATCGACCTGGCGAAGGAGCCTGCGCGGATCGGGGCGTACGGCGCATGATGGGACATCCCAGCCCAGGGAGAAGGCCATGATCGACACCCCGAGCTACGCCGACGCCCTGCGGATACTCGGCTGCAAGGACGGCAGGCTCGCCAAGGTGATCGGGCTGGCCTCGGCCGCCGCGCGTACGGGCTGGGCGCTGGCCGCCGGCGCGCAGATCGCCACGACGAACCTGCGCGACCTGCGCGACGGCATCATCGCCTACGGCGAGGACGTCGTGCGCCGCATGCCGGAGCTGAAGAGCGGCGTGGACCGGTTCACCCGCACGCAGCGGCTGGCCGCCGCGCACGCGGCGGTCGTCGTGTCGGCCTACTTCGAGGCGCTCGGCGAGGCGAAGCTGCCGTTCACCCTGGACCGACTCGACCACGGCGACCGGATCTCCCACGGCGTGCCGACGACGGAGCGCTACGCCAGGCTGGTGGCGGTGCTGCTGCTGGAACGGCTGCCCACCCCGGAGCCGCACGTCCCCTACGCCGAGACCCGTCAGGCCGTGGAACGTGCCTATCTGCGCATGTCCGAGGCCATGGCCGGGTACGTCGGCGGCCTGGCCGTCTGGGACGAGCTGGCCGTGGAAGACCAGCTCCGCCTGCCTGCCCTGCTGGCCGAGGGGCCGACCGCGCACGCGCTGCGCATCTACGACGAGGACTACCGGTCGCTGGCCCTCGACAGCCACGAGTTCGGCGTGCGCAGCCTGGTCACCGAGCGGCCGCCACCGGCCACGGCGCTGTCGCGGGTGGCCTGGCTGATGGCCGAGCTGGCCCCGCCCCGGGTCGGCGACCGCCCCATGATCCACCAGGTCAGGATGGCCGCGAACGCGCTCGACCAGCCGCTCCTGGTGGCCGGCAAGCTGCCCGAGGACGTCTCGCTGCCGCTGCTCGGCGAGGGCTACCTGAGCCCGCGCTGCCGGGTGGCGGAGCTGACCCGCGAGTCCTCGCCCGCCCAGCGGGACTGGTGGCAGGACCAGCGGCTGCTGATCGACGCCGAGGCGTTCTTCGTCGGGCACCTCACCTCACTGCGCGCCACCCAGGCGCCCCTGCTCGTGCTGGGCGAGCCGGGCTCCGGCAAGACCAAGCTGACCGAGGTGCTGGCCGCGCGGCTGGCCAGGTCGGAGTTCCTGCCGATGCGGGTGGAGTTACGCGGCGTGCGGGCGCGCGCGGACATCACCGAGCAGATCGAGCAGGCCGTGGCCGAGGTGCTCGGGCAGGAGGTGCCCTACGCCGACCTGGTTACGGCCGGGGGCGGCGCGATGCCGGTGATCCTGCTGGACGGGTTCGACGAGCTGGTGCAGGGCGCGATCGGCCGCTTCGACTACCTGGAGCGGGTACGCGAATTCCAGGCCAGGGAGGCGGGGCTCGGCCGCCCCGTCGCGGTGATCGTGACCGGCCGCACGGTGGTGGCCGACCGCGTACGCTTCCCCGCCGGCCTGCTGGCTCTGCAACTGCAGCCCTTCGAGGAGGACCAGGTACGCCAGTGGCTCGACATCTGGGACCAGGCCAACCGCGCCCTGCTGGCCCGCCGCGACCTGCGGCCGCTGCCCGCAGAAGCGGCCCTGGCCCACGGCGAGATGGCCAGGCACCCGCTGCTCCTGCTGCTGCTCGCGCTCTACGACGCCGGCGGCAACGCGCTGCAACGCGAGCACGGCCCCCTGGGCAGGGCCCGCCTGTATGAGGTGCTGCTGCGCGACTACACCGAACGCGAGACCGGCGGGGCCCGCCGGGTGGTGATCGACCAGGAGCTGGTCCTGCTCGGCGCGGTGGCGCTGTCCATGCTGGCCAGGGGCAGCCAGGTGATCACCGACGAGCAGCTGAACCGCGACCTGCCGGCCCTCTGCCACGGCGGCGAGGACGAACCGGGCGAGGAGCAGGAACGCGTCGACTGGGCGCGCAAGGCCACCGAGCGCTTCTTCTTCGTGCGCAGGAAGGGCCACGCGTTCCTGCACTCCACGTTCGCCGAGTTCCTGGTGGCCTGGGTGAGCATGTACGCGCTGCGCGACCTCGACCGGCGCTGCCGCCTGGCGGTCGACGAGCCCCTTGTGCTGGTGCAGGCCGTGGACGACGACCTGCTGTACGCGGTCACCTCGCACTCCTGCCTGGCCGAGCGCGGCCCGACGGTCGGTTTCCTGCTGGAACTGCTGGCGGAGGTGCCGCCGGCGGTCCGGGCCCGCTGCGTGGAACTGCTGGCCGGGCTGCTGCGCCGATCCCTGTACGAGCGCCCGCGCCGCCACTTCGCCGGCTTCCGCCCCGTACGGCACACGATGACCCGCCGCCTGGCGGCCTACTCGGCGAACCTGACCCTGCTCATCGTGGCCGCCTCCGAGGGACCCGTCGCGGTGTCGTCCATCCTCCAGGGCCCCGACCACCTGGAGCGCTGGTCCGCGCTCACGCACCTGTGGAAGGGGCAACTCGGCCACGAGGGCTGGTCCGGGCTGGTCACCGCCCTGTCCGCGCACCGCGTGATGACGGACGGCAAGGAGGACGTCGTGCTCGGCGGCGGCACGGAGCCCACCGGCATGGGCGACGTGGTGGTCGCGGTCGCCACCGGGCACTCGCCCCGCCACCGCAGGCTGCTCGACCTGCTGCTGCGGGCCCTGGGGGAGGGGCAGGCGCTGCCGTTCGGCGACCGGGTGGGCATCCTGGAGGAACTGCTGCGCACGGTGGCCGTCAGGTCGCCGGCGATGCACCGGGCGCTGGGCGCGATGTGGCGCGAGGAGGGGGCCGACCGGGCCGGCCTGCGTCCGCTGCTGCAGGCCATGCTCGCCGACCCGGCCGATCGGATGGCGACGTGGGAGCAGCTCGTCAAGGCCGGCATTCCGGAGACGGCCCTGTGGGAGATCCACCAGAGCATCGTCCCCGGCGACTGACCAACCACCGGCCGGTGAGTTCTCAGGGGCCGGTGTTCTCGGCGGGCAGCTCGACGGTGATGGTCAGGCCGCCCTCCTCGCGCGGGCTGGCCGCGATCGTGCCGCCGTGCGCCTCGGCGATCACCCGGACGATCGACAGGCCGAGCCCGCTGCCCCGGTCCGAGCGCAGCCGGTCGCCGTGCAGCCGCCGGAACGGCTCGAAGATCGTCGCGATCTCGTACGACGGCACCTGCAGCCCCGTGTTGGCCACCACCAGCTCCACCCGGTCGGCCCGCCGCCGCGTCGTCACCCACACCTCACCCTTGGCGTGGTTGTGCCTGATGGCGTTCTCCACCAGGTTCTGCACCAGGCGCTCAACCAGCACCGCCTCACCCGCGGTCGGGGCCGGGTCGAGCAGCCGGTGCATGGTCACCTCGCGCTCGGCCGCCTCGGCCGCCGCCTGGTCGAGCACGTGCTCGGCCACGTCCGTCAGGTCGAACGGCTGCCGGTCCAGCATCGTCTGCTCGCCCTCCGCCAGCGCCAGCAGGCCGTCGATCAGCCGCTCGTGCCGGGTGTTGACCACGAGCAGCGACTCGCCGAGCCGCTTGACGTCGTCGGTCGCGTCGGGCCGCCGCACGGCCACGTCCACCAGCGTCCTGTTGATGGTCAGCGGGGTGCGCAGCTCGTGGGCGGCGTTGGCGACGAACCTGCGCTGCCCGTCGAACGAGCGCGCCAGCCGGTCGTGCATCCGGTCGAAGGTGTCGGCCAGCTCCTTGACCTCTTCCCCCGGGCCGTCGTAGCCGATGCGCTCGGTCAGGTCGTGGCGCTGCGCCACCCGCCGCGCCGTCTCGGTGACCCGCCTGAGCGGCAGCAGCACCCAGCCCGCGCCGGCCCACCCGATCCCGAACGCCCCCGCCGTGCCCGCCAGCACCGCGATCATGCAGGCGGTACGCGTGCCGTTCAGCGTGTCGCGCTGGTAGACGACGTGCACCTGCATCGCCCGCTGCCGCGCGAGCTCGTAGATGTCGTTGTAGCGGCCGAAGGTCCGCCAATCGACGGTGAAGCTGTCGGGCGTCATCACACTGGCGCGATATTCGAGGCTCTGCCGTACGACGAGATAGACCCCGGTCGCCACCAGGCCGCCCAGCACCAGGAACACCCCCGCGCAGACCAGGGCGAAACGCAACCTCACGCTCATGGGATGCGGTACCCCGATCCCGGCACGGTCTCGATGACCTGGGGTTCGCCGAGCTTCTTACGCAGCTTCATCATCGTCGTACGCACCGTGTTCGTGAACGGGTCGATGTGCTCGTCCCACACCTTCTCCAGCAGCGTCTCGGCCGAGACCACGGCCCCCTGGGCACGCAGCAACTCGGCCAGCACGCCGAACTCCTTGCGGGCCAGCGGCACGTACCGGCCGTCGCGGAACACCTGCCGGTGCGCCCAGTCCAGCCGCACCCCCGCGCGCTCCAGCATCGGCGGATCCGCCCGGCGCGCCCGCCGCCCCAGCGCGTGCACGCGGGCCAGCAACTCCTCGAACGCGAACGGCTTGGGCAGGTAGTCGTCTGCCCCCAGCGACAACCCCGACACGCGCGCCCGCACGTCGGAGGCGGCCGTCAGCATGATCACCCGCACCAGCCAGCCGTGCTCGACCACCGTCCTGCACACCTCGTCGCCATGCGTGCCCGGCAGGTCCCGGTCGAGGATCAGCACGTCGTATTCGTGCACGCCGAGGCGTTCGAGCGCCGAGTCCCCGTCGTAGGCGACGTCCACGGCCAGCGCCTCCCCGCGCAGCCCCTCGGCGATCGAGTCGGCGAGCATGCGCTCGTCCTCGGCGACCAACACTCGCACCAGTGCCCCCAAAGACCTTAAGTGCCGCCAGTGTGGTGGGTCGTGCATAACGCGGGCATAACCACACCCGCGCAGTTACCGGGATCTCACAACCAGCCGCGTGACTCCGCCACCCGTACGGCCTCCGCCCGGTTGCGGGCGCCCGTCTTGCCGATGGCCGAGGACAGGTAGTTGCGCACGGTGCCCTCGGTCAGGAACAGCCGCCCGGCGATGGCGGCCACCGTCGGCTCGCCCGCGGCCACCCGCAGTACCTCGGCCTCCCGCTGGGTGAGCGGGCTCGGGCCGGTGGTCAGCGCGGTCAGGGCCAGCTTGGGGTCGATGACGCGCTCGCCGGCCATCACCCTGCGCACGGCGGCGGCCAGTTCGGCGGCCGGGGCGTCCTTGACCACGAACCCGGCCACGCCCGCGTCGAGGGCCCGCTTGAGATAGCCGGGCCTGCCGAACGTGGTCACGATGATCACCCGGCGATCACGCAGCCGTTCCGCCACCTCCAGACCGGACAGGCCGGGCATCTCGATGTCGAGGAGGATCACGTCCGGGTCGTGCTCCCGCGTCGCGGCCGCCACCTCGTCGCCGCGGCCCACCTCGGCGACGACCTCGATGCCGTCCTCCAGGCCGAGCAGCGCGGCCAGCCCGCCCCTGACGAGGTCCTGGTCGTCGGCGATCAGCACCCGGATCACCCCACCCGCCGCACCGCCCCGCGCGGGGCCGTCAGCGGGGCCCAAAGCACCGCCCTTCGCGCCGCGCCGCGCGGGGCCGTCGGCGGGGCTCTCTGCGGGGCGCGTCATGGTGCCTCCAGCGGGACTCGCGCGTACAGGCGGTAGCCGCCCTCCGGCAGCGAGCCGACCTCCAGCCGCCCACCGGCGGCACCGATCCGCTCGGCCAGCCCGGCGAGCCCGCTCCCTGCCGTCCCCTTGCCCGTCTCCTCCTGATCCGCCTGCCCGGAGCCGTGCCCGGAGCCGTGCCCGGAGCCGTGCCCGAAGTCCTGCCCGGAGCCCCGCCTGGAGCTCTCCCCGGAGCCCGGCCGGCCGTCGTCGCGGAACTCCAGGGCGGCGGACGTCTCGTTCACCCGCAGGTCGATGCGGCAGTGCCGGGCGCGGCTGTGGCGCAGGACGTTCGTGGCGGCCTCCCGTACGGCCCAGGCCAGCAGCGTCTCGGCGGCGGCCGGGATGGGCCCGTCGGCGGGGGAGACCGTCGCCGCGATCCCCGCCACCCCCAGATTGCGGCAGGCGGTCTCCAACTCCTCCGACAACGACGGCGCGCGATAGCCCGCGATCGCGTGCCGCACCTCGTCCAGGGCGCGCCGCGCGGTCCGCTCCACCTCGGCCATCTCCGCGGCGGCCCGCCCGGGGTCGCCGGGTGCCAGGCGGGCGGCGAGCTGGCTCCTGATCGTGATCGAGGTCAGCGTGTGCCCCAGCGTGTCGTGCAGGTCCCTGGCGAAGCGCAGCCGCTCGTTCTCCACCGCGAGTTGCGCCATCTCGGCCCTGGCGACGTTCAGGTTGTGCACCAGCAGGCCCATGTTCTTGACGGCGTACACGGCCATGGACAACACCGCGATGGCGAGCGGCACCCACCACACCCGGGCGAGCGGCACGCCGGCGGCCAGCAGGGCCAGCACCTCCACGAGCGCGGTCGCGGCGGCCGAGGCGGCGAAGGCCCGCAGCGGCAGCGTCGAGGCGAACCCGGTGATCACGAACACGAACGACGTGTACACCCACGGCGCCCCGAACACCGGCAGCAGCGCCAGCCACGTGACCGCCAGCCCGGCCATCGCCCACGGCCGGGTCCTCCCGGACCGGGCGCTCAGCATCCGCCACATGATCGCCACCCAGCAGGCCGCGAGCCCCGCCACCAGGCCCAGCGCCGCCACCACCAGCGCGGGTGCGGGCCCGGAGCCCAGGAACTCCCACAGCGGCCAGGCGATCAGCAGCAGCCAGAAGCAGGAGGCGACCCGGGCCGCCGTCCTGCCCCTGCCGAAGTCCAGCTCCCGCGCCGGCGTCACCGCCACACCTGTCACAGTGCCCGACGGTAACGCCACAGGGCCAGTGCCGCGAAGAACAGCGTCCAGGCGGCCAGCAGGGCGAGCGAGGCGCCCGTCGGCGGCCGGCCCTCCAGCGCCCCCCAGGCCAGCGACCCCGCCGCGTACGCCGGGCTGTACTCCGCCACCGCCCGCACCCCCTCGGGCATGGCCTCCACCGGCAGCCACAACCCGCCCAGCACCGCCAGCACGAAGTAGACGGTCATCGTGACCAGGCCCCCGGCCTGGCCCTCGATCGCGTACCCGAGGGCGACGCCCAGCGCCGCGAACGGCAGCACACCCACCAGGATCAGCACCACCAGCAGCGGCCAGGTGCCCGGCGGCAGGCGCACCCCGGACAGCAGCGCCCCCGCCGCGAGCACCGCGACGATGCTCGGCAGCACCCCAGCCGTGCCGGCCAGCAGCTTGGCCGTCACGTAGCCGTGGGCGGGCAGCGGCGTCACCGCGAGCTGGGCCAGCCAGCCCTTGCCGCGCTCCATCGCGATGGCGCCCCCGATGACGCCCAGCGCCCCGCCCATGGCGCCGTACAGGGCCATCGACACCATGGAGTGCGCGGCGAAGTCGCCCGCCTGCCCCTGCTGCGCGAGGTTGAGCACCCTGGTGAACAGCAGGTAGAGCCCCACCGGGAAGATCACCAGCATGATCGTCCCCACCGGGTTGCGGAAGTTGCGGGCCATCTCCAGCCGCAGGTACGACCCCATCAGCTCTGACCTCCCGTCAGGGTCACGAATGCGCTCTCCAGGTCGATGCTCAGTACCCGCACGTCCCTGACGTCGTCGTACATGAGGAACAGGCCGCGCAGCGTGGCGTCGGAGTCGTTCGTGCGCAGCGAGACCGAGCGGCCCTCGATGCTCACCTGCCGCACGCCCGGCAGGATCTCCAGCTCCGAGGGGTCCCCGCCGTACAGGTCGCAGCGCACCTCGCTGCCGCCGACCAGCGACTTGACGGTGGCCACGGTGCCGTCCGCGATGACCTTGCCGCCGGCCAGCAGCACGACCCGGTCGGCGTAGTCGTCGGCCTCGGCGAGGTAGTGGGTGGCGAAGACGGCGGTACGGCCCCGCCCGGTCCTGGCGCGCAACTCCTGCCACAGGGCGCGGCGGCCCTCCACGTCCAGCCCGACGGTCGGCTCGTCCAGCACCAGCAGGTCCGGGTCGCCGACCACGCACAGCGCGAACCTGACGCGCTGCCGCTGCCCGCCGGACAACCGCCCGACCCGCTTGCCGGCCAGGTCCTCGATGTTCGCGGCCCGCAACGCCTGCCGTGGCGGCAGCGGCTCGGGATACATCCCGGCCACCGCCGCCACCAAGTCCGCCACCCGCACGTCCTCCAGCAGCCCGGACTCCTGCAGCAGCACCCCGATCCTGCCCGCCCGCAGCGCCTCGACCGGCGGGCGGCCGAGCACCCTGGCCGTGCCCGAACCGGGGGCGCGCAGGCCGAGCGCGATGGTCAGCAGCGTGCTCTTACCGGCCCCGTTCGGGCCGAGCAGCGCCACCGTCTCGCCCCGGCCGACGTCGAGGTCGACGCCGGCCAGCGCGGTGACCGGGCCGTAGTCCTTGGTCACGGCCCGCATTTCCAGTGCGTTCCCAGTCATGGCAACAGCGTGCCGGAGGGGGTGAGGGTGGATGTAGTGCCGTACGTCAGCCGGGCCGGTATGACGAACGTCATGTGCGTCCGGCGTCTTACCGTCACGGATACGATCATGTCTCCGCATCCGGGCCCTGACCTTTGAGAGGCTGACACCCGGACGTTTAGTACGTAATATCCACACATCACGAGCGTTGGGGGCGCCAGGGTGCCAGGACAGAACGTGGGTGTGGTCGTCGATCCGGCAGTGCCGCCGGAGGTTGCCGGTCTGTTGCGCGCCAACGCCCCCTTACTGTCCAGGGTGAGAGCCGGATGGGTGCCTCCGCCGTCCACGCCGCCGTCGCGCCGCCACAACCCCTCCAGCGCGCTGCTGCTGGCCGCCACCCCCGTGGTGATCGCGCTCATGGCCGTGCTGATGGCCTCGCAGGCCGCCCCCGCCGGGTTCGTGCTGCTGGGCACGTACGTCTTCATCGTCCTGGTGAAGATCGCCTCCATCAGCGAGGTGCCCGAGGACGAGCGGCCCCAGGAACGCGGCGTGTACGAGCAGGCCCGCTGGTACGACGGCCGCTTCCTGCTGCCGGAGGACTTCGACCACGACGCCCGCCAGGTCCTGACCAGGGCGCAGCGGGCCATCGGCGCCGTGCTGCGCTCCCACGTCAACGCCGAGGGCCTGCTGGACGACGCCCGCAACGCCGTCATGCTGCCCGCGCAGGAGTGGGAGATCGCCCGCCTGCTGGCCAAGCTGTCCGCGCTGCGCCTGGAGCACCGCGAGCTGGTGGCCAGAGGCATCGCCCCCGAGGTGGCCGCGGTGATCGAGCCGCTGGAACGGGCCCTGGTCAACAGCGAGGCCGCCGTGGTGGCCCGGGTCGAGGCGCTGGAACGTTACGCCGGCCACGTCGCCGAGGCCGAGCGCGCCTACCACGCGCGCGGCCAGATCGAGGACCTGCGCGCCAGGCTGCCCCGCTACGAGGAACTGCTGGCCGAGTCGGGCGCCGACCGGATGGGCGTGGCGGAGATCGAGCGGCTGGCCGAGGACGCCGACGTCCTGGAGCGTACGTTGCGGCGCAGCGTCGCCTCCGCGCACGAGGCGTTCCGCTACCTGGAGAGCTGACATTCGGACAGAAGCACACATAGGATCAATAACGTGCCCGGTCGTCATGCGAAGGTGATAGTCGAACCGGCGGTGCCCCAAGACGTCGCGGACCTGCTGCGCGACAATCGTAAGCTCCTCCTGCGCATCCGGTCCGGCTGGGCGCCCGCGCACGGGCGGCACCTGGGCGTGCCGGGCAGGCTGACGGGACCCGTGGCGGGCAGGGTGGCCCGGCTGGCGGCCACCGTGACGGCGCTGGCGGCGGCGGTGTACGGGCTGGCGCTCTTCCTCTCCGAGCGCTACACCCCCTTCGTAGTGATCATGACAGGGTCGGCGCTGCTGATGGTCAGCGTCCTGCTGCGGCCCATCCCCGACGCGGCGGCGAAACGGCGGCGGGCCCTGGAACGGGAGGTCTACGAGGCCGCCCGCAGGCACGAGGGCCGCTTCGTCGTCCGCGACGGACTGGACGAGCCCGCCAGGACGCTCATGTCGCGCGCGCAGGCGGCCATCGAGCAGGTCATGGACTCCAGCGTGCACGCCGAGGGGCTGCTGGACGACGTGCGCAACGGCGTGATGCTGCCCGCGCAGGAGTGGGAGATCGCCCGCCTGCTGGCCAAGCTGTCGGAGTTGCGCGCCGAGCACCTGGAGGTCGTCTCCGAGGGCGTCACCCCCGAGGTGGCCGCCGTGGCGGAGCCGCTCGCCCACGCACTCGACAGCAGCCAGCGGGCGGTGCTGGCCCGCGTCGAGGCCCTGGAACGTTACGCGGGACACGTGGCCGACGCCGAGCGCGCCTACCGCGCCAGGAACCAGATCGAACGCCTCAGCGCCAAGCTGCCGCGCTATGAGGAACTGCTCGCCGAGTCCGGGGCGGACGGCTCGGCGGTGCCGGAGCTGAGCCGGTTGTCCGACGACGCCGACCGCCTCGAACAGGCGCTGCGCGACAGCGTCAGCTCAGCACACGACGCATTCCGTCACCTTAGAAGCTGACTTCCCTTAGGATCCGGATTCGTGGCGGATGTGGTAGTAGACCCAGGGGTGCCACCGGAGGACGCCCAGCTGCTCAGGGAGAGCGGCCGGGTGCTGATCAAAATGCGCCAGGGCTGGGCCCCCGAGCCGCGCGGCGCCATCTCCGGCCGGCAGCACCGCAGGATCGCGATGGTCGGGGGACTGATGTTCTTCGGGCTGATGATGGGCGTCGGCCTCATGGGCCAGACCGTCGGCATGCTGCTGCTCGTGGTCGGCATCCCCATGCTCATCCTCGCGTTCGTACGCAGCGACGTTCCCGACGACGAGGATGAGTACGAGCGGCAGGTCTACGACCACCTGCGCTGGTACGAGGGCCGCTACGTGGTCACCGACGACCTCGACGAGTCGGCGGGACGGCTGCTGGCCCGCGCCCAGGACGCCATCGACGCCGTGACGAGCTCCCGCGTCAACACCGAGGGGCTGCTGGACGACGTGCGCAACGGCGTGATGCTGCCCGCGCAGGAGTGGGAGATCGCCCGCCTGCTGGCCAAGCTCTCGGACCTGCGCACCAAGCACAGGGAGACCGTGTCCAAAGGGCTCACCCCCGAGGTGGCGGCCGTGGCCGAACCCCTGGCCCGGGCGCTGGACAACAGCGAGGAGGCCGTGCTGGCCCGGGTGGAGGCGCTGGAGCGGTACGCGGCCAACGTGGGCGACGCCGAGCGCGCGTACATCGCCCATCATCAGATCGAGGAGTTGCGCGGGCGGATGCACCAGTACGAGGAACTGGTGGCCGAGACGGGGGCCGACGGGTTCGCCGTACCGGAGCTGGAGCGCCTGACCGAGGATGCCGACCATCTCGAACAGGCGCTGAGGCGGAGCGTCACCTCCGCCCAGGAAGCCTTCCGTCACCTCGAATCCTGAAGCCCCGGTTCAACGCCCTGACGCTGTCGGGCCGTCAGGCGTAGTGGGTCGCCTGCAGCAGCACGTCGCACAGCGCGTCGGCCGCGTCCACGCGGCCCAGCTTGGCCGCCGCGTGCCCCATCGACTGCCGCAGCCCCGGGTCGGCCAGCAGCGGCATCAGCTCGGCCAGCAACATCTCCGCCGTCGGATGCGGTTCGAGCAGCGCCCGCGCCGCGCCCCCCGAGGCCAGGTAGCCGGCGTTCTTGCGCTGCTCGTCGCCGCCGGTCGGGATGAGCGGGATCAGCACCGAGGGCTTGCCGATGGCCGTCAGCTCCGACACCGTGCCGGCCCCGCTGCGCGAGATCACCACGTCGGCCGCGGCGAACAGGTCGGCCAGCTCGCTGCCCACGTAGGGCACCGGGTGGTAGCGGTCGGCCAGCCCCGGCGGCAGCGCCACGGCCCGCATCTGGTCGATCCAGGCGGGCCCGCACTGGTGCACGATCTGCGCGTGGGGGAGCAGCCGGGGCAGGCTCTCCGCGATCAGCGTGTTGATCTGCTTGCTGCCCTGCGCGCCGCCGGTCACGTAGATCAGCGGCACCTCGAACGTGAGCCCGAACAGGTCGTAGGCCGCCGCCCTGTTGCCCTGCAGCAGCTCCGGCCTGATCGGGTTGCCCGTCACCACGGCCTTCGACCTGGCCGAGGCGGGCAGGTACTGCAGCGACGACTCGTGCGACAGCGCGATCCTGGTCGCCAGCCTGGCCAGGATGCGGTTGGCCAGCCCGACCACGGTCGTCTGCTCGTGCATCACCAGCGGCCGGCGGATCAGCTTGGCGGCCACCCCGATGGGCACCGCCACGTAACCCCCTGTCGACAGCACCACATCGGGCAGGTAGCGGGCCGCGTGCCCGACCGCCTGCAACACCCCGACGGGGATGCGGAACACGTCGGCGATGTTGGTGCCCAGCTCTTTGAGGTTCGGCCGGCGGCGCAGCTTGCCCGTGGTGATCGCCTTGAACGGGATGCCGTTCTCGGCGGTGATCCGCGCTTCGAGACCGTTCGCCGTGCCCACCCAGAGCACGTCGTGCGGCACCTGACGTCGCTGCACGGCCGACAGGGTCGTCAGGGCCGGATAGGTGTGACCACCGGTGCCGCCGCCGGTGATCAACAGTCGCAGGGTTCGTGACATGCGATCAGATTATGGCCGCACAGCGGAAACCCGTGTGCCCGGTCGAGGAGTCGGGTGTGTTGGAGGTGCGGGCGGCCACGCGGTAGCGGTTGCAGTAGGAGTCATGGCACATGTACGAACCACCACGGATCACCTTCGCCTGGCCCTCCGCCGGCCCCGCCGGATTGTCCGCGTACGGCTGCCAGTCGGTGCCCCACCAGTCCGCGGTCCACTCCCACACGTTGCCCGAGACGTTGTAGAGCCCGTAGCCGTTCGGCTGGAACGACTTGACCGGCATCGTCCCCTTGCTCGGCGACGTCGGGAAGCGGCCCTGCCAGATGTTGCAGCGCTGCCGCCCCCTGGGCGCCAGTTCGTCGCCCCACGGGTAGCGCTGCCCCTCCAGGCCGCCCCTGGCCGCCATCTCCCACTCGGCCTCGGTGGGCAGCCGCTTGCCCGCCCAGGCGGCGTACGCGGTGGCGTCGTTCCACGACACGTGGACGACGGGGTGGTTCTGCCGGTCGCCGATCGTCGATCCCGGGCCCTCCGGCGAGCGCCACGTGGCCCCTTCGACGCCGGCCCACCAGGGGGCGCCCGGCACGGTGGCGTCCATGATCCCGACGGTGGCGAACTGGCGGAACACGTACGACCAGCCGATTCGCTCGGCCTCGGTGACGTAGCCGGTCTCCTTCACGAACGTGGCGAACTGGGCGTTCGTCACGCACGTCGGATCGATCATGAAAGGGTCGAGCCGCACCTCGCGCACCGGCCCCTCGCCGTCCTCCGGCCGCCCGTCCGGGTCCTCCCCGCCCATGAGGAAGGCGCCGCCGGGCACGCGCACCATCCCGCGCGGCACCACCCGCCGGCCGTTCCCGGTGGCCTGGACCGGTTTCCCGATAGCCTCAACCGGGCTCCCGGTGGCCTGGATTGGCGTCCCGGCGAGCTGGGCCGGCTTTTCGGTGATCTGGGCCGGCGTGGACGCGCTCTGGTGCGCCCCGGCGGCGGTGTCCCGGCTGGGGCCACAACATGCGCTCAAAGGTCCCCCAAACGTGTCATTACACCTAGGAAGGGTAGTCCCTCAAGCATGCCCACGATCACGCGGCCGCGCCGAGTCACCTCGGCCCAGGCGCTGGCCGTGGCCGCCACCCTGGGTCTGCCGGCCGTGGCGCAGGGAGCCATCGTACGCCGCCCGCTCATGGTCCGCCTGGCGACACTCGCCGGCACGGACCGGCGCGCCATCGGGCTGCTGCGCCGGTTGCGCGCCGCGTACGGCGACGGGCCGCTGCTGGTCCCGGTGCCGGGAAACCGCTCGGTCCTGCTGCCGCTGACCTCCCACGACGTGCGCGCGGTGCTGGAGGACCCCTCCTTCACCCCCGCCAACAAGGAGAAGCGCGGCGCGCTGGCCCACTTCGAGCCCGACGCCGTACTGATCACGGCGGAGCGGGAGTTGCGCGAGCGGCGGCGCGAGCTGAACGAGCGGGTGCTGAGCGGCGCGGACTTCGCCCCGTTCGCTCGGATCGTGGAGGAGGAGGCGGCCACGCTGCCCCGGCACGGGATCCTGACCTGGCCGCGCTTCCACGCCGCGCACTGGCGGATCGTGCGCCGCGTCGTGCTCGGCGACGGCGCCCGCGACGACGTGACGCTCATCAGGCAACTGGACCTGCTGCGCCGCGACGCCAACTGGTCCTACCTGCGCGGCCGGCGTACCGACGTGCGCATGGCCTTCCAGCGCCGGCTGGCCCGGCACCTGGCGCGGGCCGAGCCCGGCAGCCTGGCCGGCGTGCTGGCCCGCACCCACGCCGGCTCCGACGTGCACGCCGAGGGACAGGTGCCGCACTGGCTGTTCGCCTTCGACGCCGGCGCCATGGCCTCCTACCGCGCTCTGGCCCTACTGGGCTCCAAGCCAGGCGCGACCACCCCCGAGCCCAGCTCCGGATCCGCCTCTGGACCTGCCTCTGGGCCCAGCTCCGGACCCGCATCGGGACCCGCTTCCGGACCCGTCTCCCTATCCACCTTCGGCGGCGCGGGCGCGGTCGTGGGTGATCAACGACAGCTGAGGGCCGCCGTGCTGGAGTCGATCCGGCTGTGGCCCACCACGCTCGCCATCCTGCGCGACCTCACCGTCCCGTCCCGGTGGGACCTCCCCGAGGGCACGACCGCGGTGATCTACAGCCCGTACGTGAACAGGGCGGAACCCGGCGACTCCTACCGCCCAGGACTGTGGCTCGGTGCCGGTCATGATGCCGGTCAAGCTGCCGGTTCCGATGACGGTGCCGGGACCTGGAGGGGAGTGCCGTTCAGCGCCGGCTTCGCCACCTGCGCCGGGGCGGAGCTGGTGCTGTCCACCTCGGCCGGTCTGCTGGGCGCCCTCCTGCGTGAGCGCTCAGTCACCCCCTCTGTCACGTTGGAGGATCCCATGCCCGCCGCGCTCGACCACTTCAGACTCCGTTTCGCTGTAAAAGCCGCAGAACGGTAGCGTTTTCCCATGCGACTCGGCGTGCTGGACATCGGCTCGAACACCGTCCATTTACTGGTTGTCGACGCCCATCGCGGCGCGCGGCCCATGCCTGCCTATTCACACAAGGTCGATCTGCGTCTGACGGAGCACCTCGACAAGGACCAGAGACTCAGCGAGGAGGGCGTCGAGCGGCTGGGCAGTTTCGTCGAGGAGGCCGTGCATCTCGCCGAGGACAAGGGCGTGGAGGACCTGCTGGCCTTCGCCACCTCGGCCGTACGCGACGCCGCCAACGGCGAGCAGGTGCTCGCGCAGATCAACGAGCGCTGCGGCGTGAACATCGCGGTCCTGTCCGGGCGCGACGAGGCCAGGCTGACGTTCCTGGCCGTGCGGCGGTGGTTCGGCTGGTCGTCGGGCCGGTTGCTGGCCTTCGACATCGGGGGCGGCTCGCTGGAGATCGCCGCCGGGGTGGACGAGGAGCCCGACGTGGCGGTGTCGCTGCCGCTGGGCGCCGGACGCCTGACCCGCGACTGGTTCACCGGCGACCCGCCCTCGCCGGACGAGGTGCGCAGCCTGCGCAAGCACGTACGCGCCGAGATCGCCCGCACGGTCGGCGACGTCGTCAGGTACGGCGAGGCCAACCGCGCCGTCGCCACCTCCAAGACGTTCAAGCAACTGGCCAGGATCGCCGGGGCCGCTCCCTCAAGCGATGGCCCGTACGTCTCGCGCTCGCTTTCGCGGCAGGACATGGCGGACTGGGCGGCCAAGCTCACCGCCATGAACTCCGCCGAGCGGGCCGAGTTGTCCGGCGTGTCGGAGGGGCGGGCGGCGCAGCTCGCGGCGGGGGCGCTGGTCGCGGACGCGGCCATGGACCTGTTCGAGGTGGACCGGCTGGAAGTGTGCCCGTGGGCGTTGCGCGAGGGCGTGATACTACGTCGGCTCGACCTGCTGCCCGGACGGCTCGATCAGCTCAACGGCGGGGCGGAGTAAGCTCGATATATCCCTAATTTATGGCATAAAGCGCTGGTTGGCGGGCATTTTTCGCCGAATGATGACAGTGCTCGGCATGATCGGGTCCCTGGCGGTCGTTGTCCTCCTCATTGTCGCGGCGGTGCTGCTCATCTCGGTTGCCGGGATGTTCGTCCTGCTGGCGATGGCGGGGTCGATGGTCCACTGGCGCGGATTGTGGCGGCGGCTGACCAGGCGGGAGCCCCGGCTTGAGCTGAAGCTCAGCGGGGATCGGGTGCCACGGCGGCGGCGGGCGGAACTGAGCGGAAGCATGCCCCGGCTGCGCCGCCGCTTCCTGCTCGGCGGCGCCAGGCCCAGAACGGGCCGGCGCCTCGCCGCCGACCTCAGGAGCGTCCGGCTCCACCACCGCCCCCTGGAGCGCCACAGCCGCACCTGAGCCGCCCACCCAACCGGCCCAGGCGCGCCACCCGGCCCGCCTGGGCCGCCAGGGGGTTGCCCCAGGCCGCCATGGAGGCCGCTGGGACCCTACGGCCCTCAAAACGCTGCTGCCCTCGAACGCTGCGGTCCCCGGCATGCTTCGGCCCTCGGGACGCCTCGGTCCCCGG